>NZ_JBKEAY010000203.1:0-6627 GCF_047972865.1 Microbacterium sp. | reverse complement strand
CGGCCTGCGGAGCTGGACTCGGTGAGGCGGTCGTCGTCACTGAAAGGCTGTCGCGCAGCTCGGCGCGGGCACGCTGGTAGCGCGCCCGCGCTGTCGAGGATGAGACACCGATGACCTCGGCGGCTTCGGTCACGGTGAGCCCGTCCCAGTGGATGAGGCGGACGACCTCTGCCGCACTGGGGTGAGGTTGTCGATCGCGTCTCGCACTTCGATGCCGTCGTCCGAGGGCGGCGACACCCGCTCTGCACCGGCGAGGACACCTCGCACTCGATCCGCAAGTGCGTGCCGGCGACGCGATCCGCGTTGATAGTTCAGGTAGGTGTTGTGCGCGACGGTGAACAGCCACCGCCTGGCGCCCTCGTCGTCGGCGGGAAGGTCACCCACGCGCCGCCAGGCCGTCAGTCCGGTCTCGGCGAGCAGGTCGGCGGCGTCCTCGGGTTCGGTCACGCGGCGGCGGAAGTAGCGCAGCAGGTCGGGCGACTCCCGGCGCAGTGCTTCGGTCAGTCGCTGTGCTTGCGGATCGGGGGTCACTGCATGACCCCACCGCAGACGCTCTCCGTGCCGTAGGCGATGCCGGCCAGTCCGCGCGCGACCACTTCGTCGTTGATGACCTCGGACACTGCGTACTCGACTGCCGCCGCGTACAGCCCGTCGGCATCCATGACCGCTCCGGGCTGCACGGCCTGTGAGGTCAGCCCGCCGTCGTCGTCCAGGTGGGCGGCGAAGAACTTCACCTCGCCCGCCTCGAACGCAGCCAACGCCCCGTCGACATCGGCAACCGCGAGCACGTCCGTCGCCGCCAACCATCCGGCGAGCCCCGCATCCAGGTTCGAGCTGTCGATGGGCGCGGTCGTCGGGCTGGTCGATCTTAGCCCGTAGCGGACCTCGCACTGCTCACCCGAGGGCAGGGTGAACTCGTAGGCCAGGTCCGGGGTCTCGGCCCACCATGACCACAGACCCGTGGCGGCAGCCGCGCTCATGCCCGCGCCGGCCAGTACCGCGCTGAGCGCGATCCCGGCCGCCACCCGGCGACCACGTCCGAGCCGGGCGAGGCGGCCGCGGGGCTGGTCGGCCAGGTCCGCAAGCATGACCTCGACGGCGGCGTCGAGGTCGTCCGGTTCGGCCAGCGCCGTCCGGGAGCGATCCAGCAGCGCGTCGAGCGTGTCGTGTTCGGGTGAAGTCGGGTTCTCCATCAGTGCTTCCTCTCGGCCAGGCTCTCACTGATGGACATGTCCTCCACGACCCGATTGCGCCAGAATCGGTTTCATGGCCGCAACGTTCATGCTCGTCACCGAGTGCCCGACGGACGCCGCCACGATCTTCGACCTCTCGCTGGACATCGACGCTCACGTGGACTCGATGAGCCAGTCACGCGAGCGCGCGATCGCGGGGGTGATGTCGGGGCGGATCGGGATCGGCCAGACCGTGACCTGGCGTGCCCGGCACTTCGGCATCTGGTTCACCATGACCTCGAAGATCAGTACCCTCGATCGCCCTCGCCGTTTCATCGACGAGCAGGTGAACGGGCCGTTCAAGACCTTCGCCCACGAGCACGCCTTCGAGGACGCGTCAGGCGGCTACCGGATGATCGACACGCTCACCGTCGCATCCCCGATCTTCGGAGCCCTCGCCGAACGCCTCGTTCTCGTCCCCTACCTGCGGCGTCTCATCCAGAAAAGGAGCGCCGCGCTGATCCGCAACGTCGGCTGAACTCTCAGGACTGTGCCGACAGGGGTTGCACGCGCCGTTCCGAGACGAGGAGCGCCACCACCGCCAGCGCCGCCGCGACGACCGCGAGCACTGCGAACGCTCCCGCGTCAAGCATCGCACCGGGCCGGGTGGCGAAGAACCACAGCACCAGGCCAGCACCGGCCGCACTGCCGAGTGCGACCGCGACGACTCGGACGACGCGAGCGTGCCAGCGCCGAGTCACCAGGACGAGCACCAGAGCGGCGACCGACCAGGACGCGGCCGCCACGATGAGGCCGGCGGTCGCGCCCACGATGGCCGCGACCGCAGCGACGTTTGCCGCGCCCGTCCACGAGTCCAGATCGGGCCGGGCGGCAGGTGTGGCCCGCAGCGAGACGAAGACCGAGACGAACACGGTCACGGCCCCGAGCGTCGCGCCCACGGCCAGAGCGATGCCGAACACAGCCGCCGCGCACCTGGACTGTCTCATACCAGCAGACTAGCCCCGGCCCCTCGCTGGCGGGCCGCGCTCACGGTTGCACGGTGACGGTGGACTCGCCGGGTTCGCCACATTGCTCGCTACCGCCGACACGCACCCACTCCGCCGTGACCTCCGTATCGGAGAGCACGGTGCCGTCGCCGGCGAGCGTGCGCACCGTGAACTGCTCCAGCCGGTTCATGCCGACCGAGAACGTCCACGAATCCCCGTCCTGATCTTCGACTGAGACGAACCCGAGCAGCCCCGTCATGTCCACGTCCTCAGCCGGGGCGCAGCCGTCATCGGTGCAGAGCTGCACCTGATCGACGGCCGAGGTGTCACCGTCGAGCTGGACGACGACGGTGTTGGACCAGCCGATCGCCGGGCACGCGAACGGGACGCATCCGGTCAAGCCGATCGCGGTCACCAGCCCGGCCACGGCCACGATCCCTGCCCGCCGTCTCCCCGTCATCCTCACCTCACCCGCACCATCCGATCCCGTCTCTCCCTCTCGACCCTACGACCCCAACACTCCGTCCCTCTCGCTCCAGGACCGCCCTCTCAACCTCACAGGATTCTCCAGCCCAACAGGGATGCACGGATGGTACCGTAGGTAATTGCAAGAATCTTAGGTGAGAGTGAGGCGGCTATGAAGGGCGGCGTGATCCCGTTCCGGGGCACCGGCGCGGCCGCGCTGCACTATCTGGAGTCCGACCGCTCCCGCGCCGACGACTACTACCTGGAGGGAGGCACGGCGATCGCGGAGTTCGCCGTGGTCGACGGCAACGGTTCCGTGATCGGCGAGGGCGTGCTGAACCCGGACGAGTACGCGGCCTGGGTGAACTGGATCAACCCGCTCACCGGCGAGTCGATGGGCAAGCCCCGGCAGGCGGGCGAGGGCAGGCGGGGCAGCCCGCGATTCCTGGAGATGGTCGTGAACGCGCCGAAGTCCCTGTCGATCGCGGTCGCCCTGCACCCCGAGGTGTCGGCGGCGCTGGACGTGGCGCAGCAGGACGCGGTGGCCGAGATCCGGCGCTGGCTCGGAGAGCACAGCGTCACGCGGATCGGCCCGCGCGGGAAGCAGGAGGTGGTTCCGGTGCAGCAGCTCGAAACCGTCTCGGTCGTGCATCACACCTCGCGGGCCGGTGACCCGCACCGGCACATCCACTTCCAGATCGGCGCCCGCGTGTGGGCGGCCGGGGCGTGGCGGGGGCTGGACACGGCGGCGCTGTTCCGGCAGCAGGGCGCGATCCGCGCCCTCGGCACCGCCGTCATCGCCGCGCACCCGCACCTCGCCCAAGTGCTCGACGCGCACGGGCTGACGCTGGACCCGGTGACGGGGGAGGTTGCGGAGTTAGAGCCCTACAACGCGCTCATGTCGAAGCGGTCGGCGCAGGTGCAGCGCAACCTCGACCGCTTCCGCGCAGAGTGGGAGGCAGCGCATCCGGGGCAGGAGCCCGGCCCGGTCGTGCGTGGCCGGTTGGAGGCGATGGCATGGGATCACGAGCGGCCGGCCAAGAAGCCGACCACCCTCAAGGACGAGGCCGCCTGGCGCACTGAGCTCGACGCGGCCGGCTACACGCCGGACCCGCCGAGGGTGCGCCGGAGCGCGCCGGTGGCACTGGACGACCTGAGCGTGCAACAGGTCGCATCGCGCGCACTCGACCGCTGTGCCGCCGTCGCATCGACCTGGACGGTGCACACCGTCCAGGAGCACGTCACCCGCATCATCACCGAGTCCGGCGTGCGCGCAACCCCCGACGCGCTGCGCGACATGGTTGCGATCACGACCCGCCTCGCGGCTGAGGATTGCCTGTCGGTGCTGCCGCCCGACAGTGTGCGGCCCGAGCACGTCGCGCACCTCACGACGTTGCATGTCGTCGCGGTCGAGACGAACTTGCGCGACCGGCTGACCGCCCGCGCAACGGCCCGCACCGGCCAAGAGCCGGACGTGATGCGACTGGCGCACGATCCCGGCCTGGACCCGGAGCAGGCGCAGGCCGCCGCCGCGGTCGCCGGGACCGAGCTGCTCGTGGTCGTGGAGGGTGCGGCCGGCGCGGGGAAGACCACGATGCTCGGCGCGGCCATCGAAACCGCCGCAGGCCAGGGACGGCGCACGCGAGTCGTGACGCCGACGAAGAAGGCCGCCGATGTCGCAGCCAAGGAACTCGGCGTGGCGGCGGACAGCGTTGCGAAGCTCGTCCACGAGCACGGCTGGCGCTGGAACCGTGACGGCGTGTGGACCCGTCTCGCGGTGGGTGACACCGACCCGGAGATGGGAGCGACCTACACCGGCCCGACCTCGGCCGCGCGGCTGGCTCGCGGTGAGCGGATCGTGGTTGATGAGGCGGGGATGCTGGATCAGGACACGGCGCTGGCGCTGCTGACCGTGGCGGACGAGCACGGCGCGACCCTCGCCCTCGTCGGGGACCGGGCGCAGCTCCCCGCGGTCGGGAGGGGCGGTGTGCTCGACATCGCCGCGCAGCTCACCCCGCGCGTGTTCGACATGACGACCGTGCATCGCTTCACCGATCCCGAGTACGCGGCGCTGACGGTGCAGATGCGCCGCGGGGAGCATCCGGCGCTGCTGTTCGACCGGCTGCAGGCGCTCGGCCTCGTGGTGCTACACGAGAGTACCGAGACCGTGCAGGAGGCGATCGCCCGCGACAGCCGCGACGGGGACGCGATCACGACCGCGACCAACGACGAGGCGCGCGAGCTGAACGCGCGCATCCGGGAGACGCGCGTGCGCTCCGGCCTGATCGACGACGGCCGCACGACCACCGGCAGCGATGGACTGAGCATCGGTCCCGGTGACGTGATCCAGACGAGGCAGAACGACTCGGATGTGCAGGTGGCGAACCGTCAGACCTGGACCGTACAAGCGGTCGGGCAGGACGGGGCGGTGTGGGCGAAGGAGAACAGCACCGGCCGGAAGCGGCAGCGCAGCGTCAGGCTCCCGGCCGAGTACGTCGCCGAGCACACCCACCTCGCCTACGCCTCGACCGCCTACGGGGTGCAGGGCGCGACCGTGCCCGCTTCGCACACGGTCCTGTCTGGCGCGCTCGACGCCTCGGGTGTCTATGTCGGCATGACCCGCGGCCAGGAGACGAACCGGCTGCACGTCGTCGCGGCTGACGTGGACGAGGCGCGGGAGCAGTTCGTGGCCGCGCTTGACCGCGATCGCGCCGACCGGGGCCTGGTTGCCGCGACCGAGGCAGCGCGCGAGGCCGTCGCCGGACTTGCAGCCGATGGGCCGGTGCGCCTGGTGAACGCGGAGCGCGCTCGCCTGACGGAGCGGATCGAGCGCGCAGAGCGCCAGGCAGAGAAGTGGGAGCAGGTCTTGACCGCGCTCGACCGACAGCGCAAGACGCACTGGGCCGAGGCCGACGAGCAGCAGGAGGCCGTCGCTGCCGCGGACGCCCGAGCCGCCGAAGTCCGCGCCGAGGTCGCGGCCCCGCTGATCGAGCAGGCCACCGCGGAGGGAGCCGTCTACCTCACGACGCGGGGGCGGATGTGGGAGGCGCAGACAGCGCACGGTCAGGCCGGGCGACTGCGGAAGCGCGCCACCGGCCGCGCGGCGGCCGAGGCCGCAGGCGAGCACCGCACGACGGAGGACGCGGTGCGGCGACGCTGGGGCGGCCTGCCGACCGGAGCGGGCGGCCTGAAGTCGTGGGCCGAGATGGTCGCCGGGAAGCAGGCCGACGCCGACCCCCGCGTGACCGAGACGCGGCAGGAGGCGGAGCGGGCCCACCGCGAGCAGGGCCGCCTGGTCGACCGGCAGATGCGCGAGTCGATCGCGCTGAGCCAGCGCGCCCTCGGAGGCTCCACCCCGAGCCGTGTCATCGCCCACGCCGCGAAGCTCAGGAAGCAGGCCGACCGCGACCGCCGCGACCTCGCACGGATCGAGGCTCTGCCCGTCACCGAGGCCGCGCAGCTCGGCCGCGAACTCACCGCCCGCGCGGAAGTCGCGCGGGAAGCCGCCGAGCGCGCCCGCGCTGCGCGTGTTGCGCGCGCCGCTCAGCTCGAACCGTTCCGACCCTCGACCGGCCACGGCAGGACGGGACCGGAGCGCGGCGGGCTCGGGATGTAGTCCGGCGACGCGACCGCTCAGCGGCTCCCCTCGGTCGGCTGGCGTCGATGGCCCTGTGACACGATGGATCAATGACCCAGGCCCGTGTGAGTGTTGTTCGCGCGCGGTCGCACCCCTAATGGGTGGTCATCGCCGCCGTGCTCGTCTGGTTCGGTCTGTGGTACTTGACGCCGGGCCTGCTAAGCAACGGTGTGGGGCATCTGTTCACGGACGATCTGGCGACCTCCGTCCTGATCGAGACGGTGCTTGCGGCGGTGCTCGCCGTCGTGCTCGTGCTGACGCACCGGGGCTACAACCGTGTCCTGTTCGCCCGGTCCTGGTCGATCTGGCTCTACGCCCTCCCGGTCTTGCTGGCGATCACGGTGCC
>NZ_JBKEAY010000199.1:0-2124 GCF_047972865.1 Microbacterium sp. | reverse complement strand
CGTCGGCACTCGGCTGCCGCACCCGCCTCGCCCACCCCGACGGCGGCGTCACGCGCACCACCGCACCCAGGATCCGCACCCTTCCACCCTGCTCGATCGCGTCGCGCGCGGGCACCCCTAGTGCGAAAACGCCCTGATCGGAGGACAATGAAACGGTCATTCCCGATGACGGATGTGAAACATGTTGCTAATGTGAACAGAGTTGCTTCACAGGACGGCAGGAGTTTTTTCGTGCAGACGCTGGGACCCGACCCCGCGGACGAGTGCGGTTGCGCACCATCGCCGCGTGAGTTGCGCACCCTGCGTAGCCCCGTCACCCGCCGCCTCGCACTCGGCCTCGGCGTCGCTGGAGTCGTCGGACTCGCGGGAGTCGGCACCCTCATCGCCGCCCCCGCCTTCGCTGCCACCTATCCCTCCTGGGACGACGTCGAGAACGCCCGCGCCAACGAATCCGCCAAGGCCGACGAGATCGCCCGCATCCAGCAACTCATCGCCGACCTCGAGAACGACGTCGCTGTCAAACAAGCCCGCGCTGAAGAACTCGCCGCCGAATACGTCCTCGCCCAGGAAGAGTTCGAAAAGGCGGCCCAACGCGCCGACGACCTCCAAGCGCAGGCCGACGCCGAAGCAGAACGAGCGGATGCCGCGGCCGCCAAGCTCGGCCAACTCGCCGCCCAGCAATACCGCGTCGGCGGCGATGACACCTCGCTGGAGCTCTTCTTCTCGAGCTCGGCGGGCAAAGCCGACGACCTGCTCGCCCGCCTCGGCACGATGGACAAACTGCAGGCCGCCAACCGCAGCGTCTACACAGAGGCGATCAGCGCCCGCGACAACGCCCAGAACCTCAGTGACCAGGCTAAGGTCGCCCGGAACGAACGCGACCGCCTGCAGAAGGAAGCCGAGTCCAAGATGATCGCGGCCCAGGAAGCGGCACAAGCCGCCCAGGCCGCCCTCGATGCCCAGAACCAGCATCGGGAAACCCTCGAAGCCCAGCTCGCCGCGCTGCAAGACACCACCGCCAGGACCATCGCTGACTACCAGGCCGGCGTGGAAGCACGCCGCAAAGCCCGCGAAGAACGCCTCCGCCGGGAACGCGAAGAAGCCGAGCGTGCCGCTGCCGCAGAGCTCGCCCGACTCCAAGCCGAGCAAGCGCGCTCCGGAGGCAGCTCCTCCGGGGGCGGCTCCTCCGGGGGCTCGAGCTCTTCCCGCGGCGGCGGCGTCGCTGCAGGTGGCTCCGGCAGCGGTTCGGGTTGGGTGCGTCCCGCCGGCGGTTCCATCACCTCGTGGTTCGGCAACCGTGGCACCATCTGCTCGGGCGGCTACTGCACCACGAGTGGCCACCGCGGCATCGACTTCGGCATCTCTTGCGGCGCACCCATCTACGCCGCCGCCAGCGGCACGGTCGTCTTCGCCGCCTACAGCGGCGCGTGGGGCAACTACATCAAGGTCGACCACGGCGGCGGCACCGTCACCGGCTATGCCCACATCAAGCCCGGCGGCTACGCCGTGCGCTGGGGCCAGCGCGTCTCGGCCGGCCAGGTCATCGCCTACGCAGGCACCACCGGCGCCTCCACCGGTTGCCACCTCCACTTCGAGGTCTACCGCGGTGGCCTCCGCATCGACCCCGCCCCGTTCCTGCGCTCTCGGGGCGTCAGCGTCTGAGCCGGACGCGCACAGACCTGCGCCGGTCCACAGCCGAAGGGGCGGATGCTGCAGCATCCACCCCTCGCGAAACCCTCGCTCGCCTCGTCAGTGAGCGTCGCCCTGCGCCCGGAACCGGTCGAACGCTTCGGCAACCAGCCGCTCGGCCTCGGCGGCATCGGCCCACTCGTCGACCTTCACCCACTTGCCGGGCTCGAGGTCCTTGTAGTGCTCGAAGAAGTGACCGATCTCGCCGCGCGTCCACTCGTCGAGATCGCCGACATCCTGAATGTGGTTCCACCGCGGGTCCTTCGCCAGCACGGCCACGACCTTGTCGTCGCCCCCGGCCTCGTCGCTCATCGTCAGCACCGCGACCGGACGCACGGTCGCGACCACCCCGGGATACACATCGCGGTCCAGCAGCAGCAGCACATCCAGCGGATCGCCGTCCTCACCCAGGGTGTCGTCGAAGAAGCCGTAGTT
>NZ_JBKEAY010000138.1:0-3425 GCF_047972865.1 Microbacterium sp. | reverse complement strand
TGTCCGATGACAACACATCTGTAGTTTCTGCCATCGATTCTGTGGTTGTGACAGACGACCTGTAGTTTCTGCCAACTCATCTGTGGTTTCGGCGCCCCGCACGGTAGGGGATGGTGGGCGTGTCTCGGTCTTGAGGGCGCGCGGGAGTCGTACGCTGACGGCGTCAGGGGTCACTCCAACTGAATATCTCGTCGAGATCGGAGTGCGGATGACGTTGAAGCGATGGGAACCGTCCGGCGAAACGCACGTGCCGCAGGCGCAGATCGAGTACATCCTTGGTGGCGTGGATCATCGTCGTGATGCTGCTGACGCTGCGGGTGTCGCTTTCGAGCGCGTAGACCGGGTGCGGGTTCCGAAGTCGTGGAAGCACAAGACGAACTACACGGGCCAGTACTGGGCGGCGACGACGGGTCGGCACGTCTGGTTCGAGTCGCTGTATGAGCGGGTCGCGCTGATGCAGCTGGATCGTGACCCGTTTGTTGCGGCGATCTCCTCGCAGCCGATGTGGATCTACTGGGCTGGGACGGCTCGCCGTCACGCGCCCGATTTCTTCGTTCGATTCCGTGATGGATCGGCGGCGGTGATCGACGTGAAGCCCCAGGCGCGCATCAAGCCGAAGGATGTGTGCGCGTTCGATTGGACGGCGGTGTTCTGCGGAGAGCGGGGTTGGGACTACTTCGTCGTTCGCGACATCAGCGAGAGCGAGGGCCGTAACCTCCGGTTCTTGTCGGGATATCGGTACGACCGGTGGCGTGACCAGGCGGCGGTCGAGGTTCTGCGCGCCCACGCGGGGGAGTCCACGAGATTGTCGGAGTGGGCGGGTCTGCTGGAGCGGGTGTCGCCTCAGCCGCTTGGTGCTGTCTATTCGGCGCTGTGGTGGCGGGATCTGGTGTTCGATTCGTCGCGACACTTGTCGCTGTCGACGGTCGCGAAGGCGGCGTGATCATGCGGGTCGGCATCGGTGCGACGCTGACCTGGGACGACGAGCAGTTCATCATCATCGCGGCCGACTACCGGCACGTGACGCTTCGTTCGTTGGATGCGGACTTCACACGCGTCGTTGACGCCGATGAGCTGGTTCGGTTGTCGAACGTGACTTGGCATGTGGAGCGTGTCGAGTCGGCGACAGGTGCGGCGGCGCATGTCCTTGACGGGCTTCCTGAGGAGGAGCGCCGCATCGTCGATGCGTGGGCCGAGCAGCTCGCGGTGGTCAAGGCCGCAGTGGACCGGGGAGAGTCCGCGAAGTTCTACTTCGAGGACGTGCGTACGGCGATGTCGAAGTTGACGTCGGTGAGGTCGCTGGAGACGGTGCGCCGAAAGTTCCGCGGGTATTGCGCTGAGGGCGTGCTGGGGCTGGTGGACAAGCGGTACCTGAACCGGGGGAAGCGGGACATCGACCCTCGAATCGGCGCAGCGTTGAGTGAGCTCGGCGCGGGCGGGACCTCGCGATCCTCCGGCACGACGAGTCGCACGCTTGACCGGCTGAGGTGGATGCTGGAAGAGGACTACGGCGACGCTATCGACCTTCCCAGCGAACGGACCCTGTACCGGATGGTCGCTGCGCATCCGACTGCCCGGAAGCTCAACGGATCAGCGAAGTCGCGTCAAACATCGGCGAACAAGCCGTCGAGGGCGTTCGGGGTGCATGGCTCGCTGCGCCCGGGCGAGCACGTGCAGATCGATTCCACGGTCATCGACGTGCCTTCCCGGTTGCTGGACGGTCGTCTCAACCGTGCCGAGCTGACCGTGATCCACGATGTCTCGTGTCGTTCGATCCTGGCGGGGGTTGTGCGTGCGGTTGCGACGAACTCAGCGGACCTCGCTGGGGTGCTCGCCCGGGCGCTCACGCCCTACGGTCTTCGACCTCCGGGTGCGCGGGAGCAGCGGGAGCGGGTCGCGGCGACCTGGGCGGGGCAGTTCATGATCGATCAGGAGCGACTCGATCGGCATCGATTGGCGCAGCCATACATCTTCCCCGAGACGATCACGACCGACAATGGCAAGATCTACCGGTCCGAGGCGTTCCGACGCGGATGTGAGCGCGCCGGGATCTCGCTCATTCGCGCGTCCCACGAGACCGGTACAGATAAGCCTCATGTCGAATCCGGGTTCAATGCCATCAAGGACAGCTTCGTGCAGTACCTCGAGGGGTTCACCGGCGGCAGCATCGAGCGCCGCGGGCGTGACGAGCCGACCGACCGTGCGCTCGCACTCAACCAGTTGCAGGAACTCCTCGAGGACTGGATTGCGATCGAGTGGCAGAACCGGCCACATGCCGGACTGTCCGACCCGCTCCTCCCAGGTCGAGCGCTGACACCGAACGAGATGTTCCGTGCGTATCGGCGCATCGCACCCGAACTGCACGTCCCCTTCGGGGTCGACGAGTTCATCGGGTTTCTTCCCGCCGCGACCTGCACCCTGCAGGACTACGGCATCAACCATCGGCGACGGGTCTACCGTTCCAACCGACTCCCCGACCTCCGCGCAGCAGATGCCGACGGCGAAGGCGCGACCCGACCCTGCGTCATCCGCTACGACCCTCACAATCCGCTGTTCGTGTGGGTGGAGCACGGCGACGAGTTCGTCCCGTTCCGCTGCCTTCCCGACCTCCTCGACGAGCCCATGGGTGGGGAGATCTGGCACGCCGCCCACGACGTCGACGACGCATCGGATGCTGCGGCGCGCGATGACGCCGCGTACCTCGCCGACCGGATGAAGCGCGCGCAATGGGTGCGACCGGGCAAGGAACGCAATCGTGCGGTGCGCGCCGCGGAAGTCGACCGTGACCCCATGCATCTTACCGGCGTCTCGAAAGTGATCGCCAGAGAGTCCACGCCCACTGAACCGGACGACGACGAGGTGATCTGGGAGCGCGGCGGCGGGTTCGCGCTCCTCGACGATGATGACGGGGTGTGGGAGCGGTTGACATGACCCAAGCGATCAACACGAGGGAGGGGTGGTCCGCGTTCGTGAGCGAGACCGTCGACCAGCCAATCCCCGTCACCCGCGAGGAGTTGGAGGCGATGTCGCCGGCGGATCGGGCGTTGCACCACGAGGCGCGGAAGCGGTTCGTGGTGCGCGGGTCGGTGGTCGCGACCGGTCAGTTCGCGGCGATCGAGGCCGAGATCCGCCGCCGCCTGATGTTGAACACGTACAAGTCGCACGGAAAACTCGGCGTGATCGTGTCGGGCGAACCGAACATCGGGAAGACCACGACCGTCGCCCACATCGCCCGCCGGTTCGAGCGCCGCCGCCGCGATATCGGCGGCGCCGGGTCCGGATCGATCCCGGTGATCTACGTGTCGGTACCGCCGTCCTGCACCCCGAAGCTGATGCTGGGCGAGTTCGCCCACTTCCTCGGCCTGCCGGTGCGGACCCACTACAACACGGGCGAGTTGATGAACACGGTCGCGAGCGTGATCGCC
>NZ_JBKEAY010000077.1:0-5351 GCF_047972865.1 Microbacterium sp. | reverse complement strand
TGCACCTGATACTCGTGCACGAACTCACGGATCTCCGCCGCCGTGAACCCCGGACTGATCGTCATCGCCATGCTCTCCCAACTGATCGTGAACGACTCACAACCAGCTTGACAAAGAGGGCCCCGCCACGACCCACGGCAGGTAACTGTGCGCGGTCGCCCACGAGCGCGACTGTCGCACCCGCCTCAGCGGTCACCGTGAGGAGGGCGTGGGCGGTGTCTTGGTCGAGCATCCCCGCTTCATCCACGATCACGCGCATGCCCCGCGCGAGCCGTGCGTCCTCGGGCGGGCCGGTGTAGGTGCGCCCGTTCTCGGGGTCGGTATCGCCAGGGTTCAGGCGTGTCCATACGCCGTCGCGGTTCCACCGCCACCCGTGCGCGTGCACGAGCGCCGCGACGCTGGTGGCGGGTACGCCGAGTTCTTCGTGCGCGATCTGAGCGGCACGCAACGTCGGCGCGACCACCCGCGACGCCCGACCCTGCTCGGCGGCGACCGTGATCGCCGTGCGGAGCATCGTGGTCTTCCCACTACCCGCCGCACCCTCCACGATCACGAGCGGATCGGTCGAGGCAACCGCCGCCGCAGCAACGGTCTGCCCTTCATCCAGTCCGGCGGCTCGCCCGGCTCGGGTCACGTCGGGATGCTCCACCTCCCGATCCGGCGTTACGTCGGTGAGCTGGTCGCGCAGAGCGGTCTCGGCGGCGACCACGCTCAGGCTGGTCAAGTGCGCAACATGCTCCGGCGTCGCCGCACCCGGCGGCAGCACCGAGAAGCAATCCGAGACAGCAAGCTCAGTCGCCACGGCGATGAACGCGCGCAACTCAGCGGGCGTCGCGTGCACGCCGTGCTCGCTGGTGATCCGGGTGACGTGCTCCTGGACAGTGTGCCGCGTCCACGCGGACGCGCCCGCCGCACTCCGGTCCAGCGCACGGCTGGCGACCTCCTGCACGGCGAGGTCATCTACCGACACCACCGGTCGCACGGCGCGATGCTCAAGTGCTGCGGGGTCGTATCCGGCTTCGCGGAGTTCCTGCACCCACCACGCTTCGTTCTTCAGGTCGGCGGGCTTCTTCCCCGGCCGCTGGTGCGTCCACGCGATGCCCTGCAACCGCGCCGTCATCACCGGGCCAAGCTCCTCACCCGGATGCGCCGCCTCCCACTCGGCTTCGAGACGGTCGAGGTTGCGCCTGATCTGCGCCGACCGCTTCGACATCACCCCGTTGAACGGCTCCAACTCCCTGACTTCGCCGCTGACCGAATCGAGGGTCAGGCCGCGCTCTGCGAGCGTGCGCGCGAGCTGCGGGTGCGCGGCGATCACCGCGGTGCCGAGGGCGCGGATCGCGCCCTGCTGCTTGAACAACGCGGCGGTGTCGAGTGCTCGCCACTTCCCGGCTGCCCGCACCCGCGTGCCGATCTGCATATGGATATGCCGGTGCGGATCACCCGCCCGCGAGGTCTTGTGCCGGATACCGACGACCTGCATCCGCTCGATAGGCACGACCTCCCGCGCGTGACGCGGCCCGACGCGAGTCACGGAGTGCTGGCCGAGCCACCGCCGTATCTCCGCAAGGGCATCCTGCTGGGCGGCGTCGAGCGCGTCAGAGACCTCGGGATGCAGCGCGGCGGCGACCGACAACGACTTGGGTGCGTTGATCGTCATCTCCGCGAACAACGGCGACCCCTTCGTGCCCACGGCGGCCGCACGCGGCGTGCCCATCGACTCGCCTGTGATCGGCTCCGTCCAGTCCACCCATGCCTCGTACTCGTCCGCCGACAGTGAACGGGCGGCGGTGACCCCGCCGCTCCCGTCGAGCACCGTGTACTCGGCCACGGCATCGTCCGCCCCGAGGTAGTACTCGTCGGCGCGGGAACGGTCGGCCTCGACATAACGGCGCGCGGCAGCACCGCTGCCGCGAAACAGGATCACCCCGCCCTAGTTCTGATCGGAATGATTTGCGGGGACGAGTGGTCGGGGGCGGAAGGAGTGGGAGTGGGTGGCGGGTGCTGAGGGGTGATTGAAGGCAACGGTGATGAGCGCGCCTGGTCTGTAATCAAGGTTGATTACGATGTGGGTATGGCCGACATGAGTGCGCGAGAAGTCGCGGCGAGGCTGGGCGTGAAACTGGAGACGGTGTATGCCTACGTCAGCCGTGGGGTGCTCACGACGCGGGGTGAGACGGGATCGCGTCGGAGCGTGTTCGACTCGGATGAGGTCGAGGTTCTTGCGCGCCGCGGGCGGCCACGGCGAAGCACCCGACCTGCGGCGCTCGATCTGATCGTGGAAACGGAACTGACGACGGTTATCGATCAGCGGCTTCGCTATCGTGACCGCGACGTTTGCACTTTGGCGGAGACTCGCTCATTTGAGCAGGTTGCAGACTGGCTGTGGAGGGGCAGCGACGAGTCTGACGGAGCGACCTGGGAATCCTACCCGTTGGTGTTGCCCGAACTGGCGTCCGTTCGTGATCGGCTCCGTGTCGCGGTGGTGCTGGCGTCGGAACACGAACCGTTCCGCTCCGACCTCAGTGTTGGCAACGTCGTCAGCACCGCCCGCTCCCTGATTGCGAGCATGGTTGACGCGGTACCAGCGCCTACCCGAGCTGAGGCGGTTAGTCCCATTCTCGGCGGGCAAGCCATCAGCGCGAGCATTGCCAGCTGTCTGTGGGCTCGATTGAGCGCACGGGCTGGAACAACGCGGGCTGGAACAACGCGGGCTGTGGCGATCATGAACGCCACCCTCGTCCTGCTGGCGGACCACGAACTCGCCACTTCGACGATGGCGGCACGGATCGCGGCATCTGCTCGCTCTGATGTGTTTTCTGTAGTTCTCGCAGGGATGGGGCCATTGGCTGGTCCGCTGCACGGCAGCGCCAGCGGACTCGTGCACCAGACACTTGCCGATGCCGTTTCGCGCGGACCGCAAGCTGCGGTCGCTACGGCGGTGGAGACGCATGGTCGCGTTCCCGGCTTCGGTCATCCCTTCTACCCTGACGGAGACCCCCGCGCAGCGTTCTTGCTCGCCCGGCTCGCCGAGGCGTTCGCAGACGCACCGGAGATGCACGCTGCGAATGCCGTGATGGGCGCGGTTGACCTGCGTTCGCGGGTGAAACCGAATATTGACTTCGCCCTCGGGTTGCTGACCCTTCTCGCTCGTATGCCAGCCGATGCGGGAGAGACCATCTTCACGATCGCCCGCACCGCCGGATGGGTCGCCCACGCAATAGAGGAATACAAGGAGCCTGCCCTAAGGTTCCGGGCGCGAGCGATTCCTCGACACCTCCCCGGTTGAGGCGCTGAGCGCTACCGATTCGCAATGGTTGATGATAATCAAGGTTGATTATCAGTTGGCATGAGAACAGCATGATTCGCATGGACGACATCACATCAGCGACTGCTCACCTCTGGCGAGCGACTTCCAGGCAGAACGAGGCGATGGACTCTTCGGCCGCGCCGATGGTGACCGGCCCGCGCGTCGTATTGCCTTCGGTGTTCGATGTGACCGGGTTGGCGGGCGGAGCGGTTGCGGTCGCGACGCAGGCCGCCGCCGATCTTCTCGCGGTTCGGCAGGGAACGTCGACGCGGGCGGTGAGTGTGGACAGTCACCATGCCTGTGCAGCGTTCCAGCCGGGAGCGTGGTTCACTCCGCAGGGCTGGAGGCTACCCCCACTCTGGGATCCCCTCTCGGGTAATTACCGCACGGCGGACGGGTGGATCAGGCTCCACACGAACTACGCCGCGCACCGGGTGGCAGTCGAGCAGGCGCTCGGCGCACACGACCGTGATGGAGTTGCGGCAGCGGTCGTGGGCCAGCGACGCATCGATGTAGAGAGTGCTGTCATCGAGGCCGGCGGGGCGGCGGCAGCTATGGCCACCCGTTCCGAATGGCTTGTCTCACAAGCAGGTTCGGCAACCGCGACTGCATCTGCGTTCGACATCACCGATCGGTCGATGACAACTCCCGCGCGCTGGACGTTCGCGAGACCAGACGCGCCGTTCAGTGGACTACGGGTTCTTGATCTGACGCGGGTGCTCGCGGGGCCGACCTGTACGAAGTTCTTCGCGGCCTACGGTGCAGATGTGCTGCGGATCGACCCTCCCGGCTTCGAGGAAGTGGGAGCCCTTCTCCCAGAAACCACCCAGGGCAAGCGAACGGCCGCACTCGACCTCACCGCCGACTCCGACCGAGTCGTGTTCGAGGAGCTCGTTGTCCAGGCGGACGTGATCGTCATCGGGCTTCGCGCTGACGCACTGCCTGGGCTGGGTTATGGCGCGACCGATCTGAAAGCCTTGAATCCGGATGTGATCATCGCGTCCCTGGACGCTTACGGGTGGGTAGGGCCTTGGCGTCACCGCCGAGGCTTCGACAGCCTCGTCCAAATGAGTTGCGGTATCGCAGCCACCGGCACGGACGCACCCAATCCCTTGCCGGTACAGGCGCTCGACTACGGGACCGGCTGGCTCCTCGCCGCCGCCATCACCCGCATCCTCGTGCGACAACTGACTGAATCGGTAACCGCAACGATCACCACCTCTCTGGTCGCTACCGCCAACCTGCTCTATGAGGTCACCGAACTCGCGGGCGAGCGTGTGCTCACTCAAGCATTGGCAGCCACACCAGACCTTGCTCTCGAACCGACCAGTACCGCTTGGGGGTCGGCCCGACGAGCACCCTTCCCTGGCCGCATCGACAGTATCCCTGCGAAGTTCGCGCATGACGCCGGACCGCTGGGACGCCATCCCGCCACCTGGCAGCGCTGACCGGCAGGGTACTCAGCTAATCGGGTGACGCGGGGACCGCATGAAGCGGCCGTGTTGCTCGTGGTGCCAGGCCGCTGTGGCGATATTCGCACTCGCGGCCAGCCTGTGAACGGGTGGTCCTAGGGCCACGTTGATTTGCGGCCTTCTCTGGTGCTTGGTGTCGCACCTCCCTCGTGGGAGGCGTCACCGTGGACGAAGAAGCTACATCCGCCGCAAGCGACGATGCTGCGGCCCCGGTTGGCTCGGCCAGCCACGACTTTGACACCGCAGAGGGCCTTCGCGCCCTACTGATTCGGCTGCATCGGTCCGGGCCGGGCGCTTGGCGGGGAGATCGTGAAGCGGCGGAGCTGATGCGGTACACCGCGGTCAGATACCGGCCCTTGGCTCGCAAGCACGGGCTGGACCCCTGGGAGATTGCCTCGGCAGCGTTCGAGGTCATGCTCGCGCCCTCCGCACGTAAGGCCGATGATCCGTGTCGGCGGCCATGGAAAACTGCCCGTAGGCGGTCACGGGATCTGCCCGTGGGTGGCCAGGAGAACTGCCTGCTGGTGGCCATGAGTTCTGCCCACGTCTGATGGTTCCGCCCCGCGCGT
>NZ_JBKEAY010000069.1:0-12152 GCF_047972865.1 Microbacterium sp. | reverse complement strand
CTCCGCGTTCTCGACCAGGCCGAACTCGGAGACCTCAGCGCCTTCCGGGAGGTATACGCCACGGACTGCGGTTCCCTCGAGAACGGTAGCGGATGAGCCCCGGATGGAGATGCGTCGAGGTAAGCCTCACCGCGTGGGACGTTTCGTCCCCCAAAAAGGGGACAGACGACTCCCCCCTCCGCCATAGTATTGTCGGTGGACAGCAGCCCGGCCCTGCAGCCGGGTAGCGAAGGAACCAAACACTCTAGGGGGACATGACATGAAATTGAAGAAGGCGAGCATCGCGATCTGTATCAGCGTCGGACTCGTAATCGCTTCGGCCTTACCAGCTGCCGCGGCCCAAACTCATAACATCAGTGCAAGCTTGAACTGTGCCGGTGCACTCTTCGAGTCCTCCACCTACCGCTGGCACCCGAGCGGAAACATCAGCCTGAGGTTGACGGCACATCATTGGTGGTGGGACGTCTGGACTTTGCGATCGGGAATGCGCAACCAATCGGGGAACCAGATTACGCACACAATGGTGAAGAACCCGGAGAGTCGAACAACATCCCGTTACCGCCTCTCATCCAACAACTCGATGACGATTCCGCGCGGTTACTACGCCATGAACCTACGAGTAGGAAACACGGCGCAGACCAGCGGCTGTCGGGTCTGGCCGCCGTCGTTCGAGGGTAAGCTCACGCTGTGAGCACGTTACACTCCGTCGTATCTCGATGGACTAGATCTGTTCTGGTCGCGACAGTCGGGGCGAGCCTGCTGTCCGCGTGTACACCAGCGACGTCAGGCGGCACGTCTGAAGTGTGGATCGACGAAGAAGAGTACATCGCGATCTATCAGGAGTTCGTGACCCGGTTCCCGGAACCGATGCCCGAAGGCGTGGACTTTCCACTTGAACCGCCCGACCTCGGACCGAACATGATCGGGCTGGGCAACGCGGAAGGCGCCGCCTACTTCCACTGGAACTGTGCCTGGATGGACGTCTATCTGACTGACACTGACGCCGCGACCCGAGACCGGGCGATGGAACAGTTGCGGGCGTTCCCCACCACGGAGTGGGCGCTCAAGTATGTCGAAGATCCTGAAAACGGGTACCTCGGCGTGCTCGATGAGGCCGAACTCGGCGACCTCAGCGGGCTAAGAGAGGTCTACGTTTCGGGTTGCACAGACGCTCTCGGCGCGGCAGAGGAGGGCTGAGTGAGCATCGGATCAACGTGGAAGGCTCTCACCGTCGTCGGCTGTGTTATATCGCTGAGCGCCTGCGCTCCGGCCCCCGCTCAAGGCGATGACGAACCGGACGCGGAAGTCAACACGGCTGCGACTGCGACCGTCGAGGTGAGGACGATCACAGATGTGCTCACCGTTGAGTCAACGGTCGTTGCGGGTGCGACTTTCTCGGTGACCGCTCCCGCGCCGGGACGGTTTGTCGAGATCACCGCTGATACGCAAGAAGGCGTCCCTGCTGCGTTCGAATTCTTGCCGCAGGACGGGCAACCACAAGCGTTGTCACTCCCGCCGACGGCCACGCACGTGGAGCCAGTCGTTCCCTTGGATGTGACGGTGACCGAAGGCACCCCCCTGGTCACCGTCACCGACGCGGCGATGACCCTGCGCGCCGTTGTCTCTCCGGCTCAGGTACTCCGTCTCGCGGGACGGACCCCGATCGAGGTCAACGCTCAGCTGGACGGCTCCTCCGGCCCGTTCGGCTGTGACCTGCGGGATCCGCGTCCGACCGATGCTGACGGCGAGTACTCGCTGCTGTGCGCGATTCCTGAGGACGTTCCCGCTGTCGTCGGTCTGAGCGGACTCGTTGCGATTCGGCTCGACGAACGAGCCGACGTGCTGGCACTTCCGATCGAGGCGGTGGCCGGCACTGTGACGCACGGCTCGGTGTACCCGGAGGGCAGTGAACGCCCCACTCCCGTCGAACTCGGGATCACCGACGGTGCGTACGTCGAGATCGTCAGCGGCTTGGCCGACGGCGACGTCGTGCGCATTCCGAGCCCTTCGCTGCTGCGACAGCAGCAATGACAACCGCGCTCTCGGTGCGTGGCGGCTCGCGCACGATCGGCGGCGCGCAGGTGCTCCACGACATCGACCTCACCGTAACCCCAGGAGAGACCATCGCCGTGATCGGCCGTTCCGGCAGCGGGAAGAGCACGCTGCTGTCGTGTGTCGGGCTCGTGTCCCCGTTCGACCGCGGAACTCGCTTCGACATCGCGGGGCGCAACGCCATGCATCTGAGCGATCGTCGTGCCGCCGTGCTGAGGGCATCGGCGATCGGCTTCGTGCTCCAGAACTCCGGACTCGTTCCCCACTTGAGCGCGATCGAGAACGTCGCGCTCCCCCTCATGCACTCATCCCGACTGCGCTACCGCGACATCAGACGCCGCGCACGCGACAAACTCGACGCGCTCGGCATCGGCCATCTCGAAAAGCGGGCACCCGCCCGGATCAGCGGCGGAGAGCGGCAACGCGTCGCGATCGCGCGTGCCTTGGTGATCGACCCGAAGATCATCCTCGCCGACGAACCGACCGGCGCACTCGATGAAATCACCGGGGAGGCGGTGCTGGGCCAGATGCTCGGCGTCGTTCGCGATGCACACGCTGCCTTGATCGTCGTCACCCATGACCGCGACGTCGCAGCACGGATGGACCGCACGATGCACATGCTCGACGGGCGATTGAGCTCTCACGGCGAGCACGTCGCATGAAGACGATCCGAATCGCGCTCCAGGGATTACGCGGTGCTCCCGTTCGCAGCGTTCTCGTCATCGCAACACTCACCCTCGGCATGCTGGGGTTCATTGCGGTCTTCTCCGCAACCGACGTACTGAGAAACGCGGCCATCCAGCGCGCCCTACTGATCGGTGGCCCGGTGGCGACCGTCCAGCTCTCCGTCTCGCTCACCGCACCCGACGCGAGCATCGACACCACACTCGCACAACTGCTCCGACGAACGGGGGCCGATGCGGTCGCGGCGACCACAGCGAACGACGACCTCACGATGTGGGTAGCCGCACAGAACAACGAAGACGCCGCGATGACGGAAGCGGCGATCACGTTCGCGACGCCGACGCTGCGGGACATTCGGCCGTTGCTGCTGACATCGGGAGAGTGGATCTCGGAAGGCACCTCCCTGGCGCCCCGGGGCGTCGTCAACGAGGCAGCCGCGGCGTTGCTCGATGACGGCTCGACGATGGAGCTCGGGACGTTCGACAGCCGCGTCCCGGTTCCTGTCGTCGGCATCGTCCGAGACGGCTTCGACCAACCGCAGGTCTATCTCCCCCTCAGCGACTACGCGACCTTCGGCAGCAGACCGATGTCGGTCTCGGTTGTGCTGCATGGCCCCGCCCTCACTGCAGACGAGGTCACCCGCGCAGGTCGAGAACTGATCGCGCTCGGCGCGCCCTTCGAGGTCGGGGAAGCCACCCGAACCGACCGGATCAACGCTCTCGCCGACGAGGTCGCAACCTCCGCACAGGTGCTCTTCGTGCTCGGCGTCCTCGCCCTCGCCTCCACCGTCATCGGCATTCTGAACGTGGGACTGTCGTCGGCCACGATCCGGGGGCACGAGTTCGCGCTCCGTCGCGTCATGGGCGCCCGGCGCACGCAGGTCGCTGCGATCGTCATCACCGAGTCCCAGATCCTTGCCCTCCTCGCGGCAGCCATCGCGTTCGGCGGGTCCTTCCTCCTGGTTCCGCTGGTCGTCGGCTCCTTCGGTGCGCGCCTGGGCATCGCGCCGCCTCCGTTCGATCCGGTCTACGGTCTCGTCTGCCTCGCAGTGGCATGCGCCAGCGCACTGGTCAGCAGCATCGTTCCGGCCCTGCTCAGCTATCGACGAGATCTTTCCGACGTCATGCGCCGATGACCGGACTCATGACCTTCGCAGCAGCGTGATGCTCATCGCATCGGTACCGTGGCGGTGCGGCCACAACTGAGCCCGCCCGCCTCCGTCCGCAGCGGCGGCAAGATCCATCGGGCGCATCGAGATCCCGCCCACGACCGCCCGCGCGTCAAGTTCTTCGACCGTGCCGTCGCGGCGGTGAAGCACCTCCGCGACGACGCCTCGCGTCTCGGCCAGATGCGGGGAACAGGTCACGTAAGCGACCACGCCCCCCGGTGCGACCGCATCGAGCGCAGCATCCAGCAGGCCGTGTTGCAGCTCGGTCAACGCAGGCACATCGGCCGGTCGCTTTCGCCACCGCGCCTCCGGCCTGCGCCGCAGCGCACCCAACCCCGTGCACGGTGCGTCGAGCAGAATGCGGTCGTAGCGCCCCCGGCCCGCCCGGGTGCGCCCATCCTCGTGAGAAACGGGGATCTCCAGCGGCACGCCGCGCACCGAATCGCGCACGAGACCGACCCGCGCCGCCGAGAGCTCGTTCGCCTCAAGCGTCGCCCCGCCCGCCAGCGCCTCCGCCGCCAGGACCGCCGTCTTTCCACCCGGCGCGGCGCACAGGTCCAACCATCGCTCCCCCGTACGGACGGGGACGACCCGGGTCAGTGCAAGCGCCGCGAGCTGTGAGCCTTCGTCCTGCACCCGGATACGCCCTCCCGATGCTGCAATCATCGGGCCCGGCTCTCCCCCACCCAGACGGAAACCGATCGGTGAGTAGCCCGTCGCCTCCGCGCCCGGCGGAACCTCGGCCAGGCCCGGCAGCGCGGTCATCGTCACCGACGGTGCCGCGTTGTCTGCGGCGAGCAGCTCATCGAGCTCGTCGGCGCGGTTCTCGGCGGCCAGGGCCCGCCGGAACGCACGGATCACCCACACCGGGTGCGACCAGCGCGCCGCCAGGCGCTCGTCGTCCGACCGCGCGGCGCCTTCCAGCAGCGCGATCCACTCGTCCGCGGTCCGCTCGGACACCCGCCGCAGCACCGCGTTGGCGAATCCGGATGCGGGTGCACCCGCCGTCTGGCGCACGTGCCGCACCGTCTCG
The DNA here is from genome assembly GCF_047972865.1 of Microbacterium sp. Classification (GTDB taxonomy): domain Bacteria; phylum Actinomycetota; class Actinomycetes; order Actinomycetales; family Microbacteriaceae; genus Microbacterium. The sequence continues at coordinate 7,215 of NZ_JBKEAY010000069.1, read as the reverse complement.
TTCACGGCGGCGTGCGCGGGGACGCGGGTCGCCAGCAGCTGGTGCGTGCCCAGCCGGAGCGCGTCGCGTACCGGCGGGTCGATGGCATCCACCGCCCGTGAGGCGGCCTGCGCGATGACTGCGTCGTATGTGCCCTGCCGACGCAATGTGCCGTAGGTCAGTTCCGTCGCCAGCGCCGCATCCTGCGGTGACAGACCGGCGACGGCCAGTTCTCGCGGCAGCAGCAGGTTCGCGTAGGCTTCCGACTCGTCGACGGCGCGCAGCACGTCGAAGGCCACTTCCCGCGCCGAGCGGGTCACGACCTCGCCCCCGCGGACGGGGCGTGCGGCAGGTCGATGCGCGGGTCGGCGGCCCGCACGCCGCGCCACCAGTCGCCTGCCGCCATCGCCGACTTGCCGGCCGGCTGCACGTGCGTCAGGACGATGCTGCCGGCGCCGGTGCCCACGAGCACTTGTCCGTTCCTCAGCGCCAGCGCTCCAGGCGGCAGGTCGGTGTCGGGACCGCTTACGGCACCGTGGATCTTGAACCGCTGGCCGTCGAAGACGACGTGTGCACCCGGTTCGGGCGTCGTGCCCCGGAACCTGTCCAGTACCCGGTCGGCTCCCTCCCGTAGGTCGAGAGCGCCGTCGGCAAGAGTGAGCCGTGGCGCGATGGTCGACTGCCCCACCTGCGGCTCGGCGCGCGCCGTCCCCGCCGCCAGGGCGTCGACGACCTCGGTCACGGCGGTCGCGCCGAGCTGCGCGAGTGCGTCCAGCACCTGGCCGGCGGTCGCGCCGCGCGGCACCGGGTAACGGACCGTGCGGTAGACGTCGCCGGCATCCAGCGCGGGGACCAGCTGGAACACGGCCGCACCGATCTCACGATCCCCCGCGATGAGCGCGTGCTGCACGGGTGCGGCACCGCGCCACCTGGGCAGCAGTGAGAAGTGCAGATTGATCCATCCGAGCCGCGGCGTGGACAGCAGCGGCTCGGGCACCAGGGCGCCGTACGCGACGATCACGCCGAGATCGGCCCGCAACTCGGCGATCGCGGTGGTGGCGGCCGAATCCAGTCGATCCGTCTTGATCACCGGAATGCCGAGCGCCGCCGCCGCGCCGGCCACCGGCGACGCGGTGAGCACACGTTTGCGCCCCCGCGGGGCGTCGGTGCGCGTCACGACGGCGACGACCTCGTGGGACGACGCCACGAGGGCCCGCAGCGACGGGAGTGCGGGGTCGGGGGTGCCGGCAAAGACGATACGCATGGGATTCCTCACAGGTCGAGTTCGGGTACGTCGAGCCGCACCTTGAGTGTAGGCGTGCTCCGGGGGCCCCGGTCCTTTCGGGCACGGCGGCCCCGCAGCGCCTCCGTGATCACGGACGCGCGCAGCGATGAGGCGACCGGCGCGCCCAGCGCGTAGTCGAACCGCACCAGCGCACGCACCTGGTCGTCGATGCCGTCGCCTGACGTCGGGCCGAGCACCGCCTGGGCCGGCAACATCGGCACATCGGTGCGCAGGTGCGCGAGAGCCCTCGCCACGACCTGCTGCGTGCCGGTCACGGCGGCCACCCGCACCGCGGGCGGCATGTGCAGCGGCGCACGGTCGGACAATTCGGCGCGTGCGTAGGCCGGCTGCGTCCACGTGGCCAGCGCTCGCGACAGCGGACCGGTGACCCCCACCAGATGCACGGGGGCGCCCGGGGCGGCCAGCGCGGCGGCGTTGGACCACCAGCGCAGACACGACTCACCGATCCGCAGCTGCTCGGTCAGCAGCATCCGGTCGCCGTCGAGCAGGATCACCGCCCGGTATCCGCCGGCCGCCTGCGGTTCGGCGCCGCGAGTGGCCACGACCAGGGCGGGCCGGGCATCGACCTCGGTCACCGGGTGGTCACCGTCGGCGAGGATCACCCGCGTGTTCGGGAACGCGCGGCCCAGCTCGTCGGCGGTGCGCTCGCTGCCCGACGAGGCCATCCGCAGCCTGGTGGACGAGCACGAGGCGCACACCCACGCCGGAAAGCGCCGGCCGCACCAGCCGCACTCGGGCGCCGCGCCCGCGCGCCGGGCACGCAGTGGTCCGGCGCATTTCGGGCAGCGGGTGGGCGTGCGGCACTCGGCGCACACGAGAACCGGCGCGTATCCGGGGCGCGCGACCTGCACCAGCACCGGCCCGGTGCGCAGCGCCTCTCGAGCAGCGGCGAACGCAGAGGACGGTACCCGCACGCCCGCCTCGCCATCCGTCGTCGACGACAGCACGACACGCGGTCTCACCGGCCGGGATGCCGGTAGCTCGCGCACCCATCCGACCTGCACCAGACGTTGCACATCGGTGGTCCGGGTGTGCCCGATCATCACGAGCGCGGAGCCCTCTTGCTCCTGCCGCAGCAGCGCCGCATCCCGGGCATGCACCCCCGGGCTGAGCGGCTCGGCCAGCAGAGGGTCGCCGTCGTCCCAGAGTGCCACCAGGCCCACGCGATGGGCCGGCGCGTACACCGTCGACCGGTTGCCGACGACGATGCACGGCACGGCGCTGAGCATACGGAGGTACGCGGCGTACCGATCAGGGCCGCTCTGCCGCGCATCGGCGGCGACGAGGCTGCCTGTGGGCACCCGCCCCTCCATCGCGGCCACGACCTGCGCCTGGTCGCGGTGATCGGGTACCACGATCAGGGCGCTGGAGCCCCGGGCAAGCATGAGGATCGCCATCGCGGCGACGACCTCTGCCCAGGAACCGACCGCCCGCTCCCCGGAGGGCCGTGGCGGGGCATCCAGGGCCATTCGCTCGCCGTCCGCGAGCGCGACCGCCGCGCCCGGGTACGTGTCGACTCGATCCTGCGCCCAGTCCCGGACCGCCTCCTCGATCCGAGGGATCGGCGGCGGTGGTGCGGAAAGCCAGGCCTTCTCGGCGCGCACCATGCGCTTCGGGATGACCAGGCGAAGGATGTCGCTGGCCGCTCCGGCGGCGCGGTCGGCACACCGCCGCGCGAGCGTGTACAGCGCGTCGGGCATCACCACGACCGGCGAGACGACGGCGTCGATCTCGGACAGCGGCCGCTCGGGATCGCGTTCGACGAGGGCGACGACGTAGCCGAACATCATCCGCCCGGCACTGCGCAGCGGTACCTTCACCCGCACGCCCGGTGTCACCTGCCCGGCGAGGTCGGCCGGGATCGTGTAGTCGAACAATCGGTCCAGTTGCGGCAGCGACGCGTCGATCAGAACCTGGGCGACCGGGGTCACCGAGCCCTCCCCCCGCGCGCACGCATCGGGTCAGAGCCCGGCCGCGACGCGCAGCTCCCCGACGCGATCGGTCCGTTCCCAGGTGAAGTCGGGAAGTTCGCGCCCGAAGTGGCCGTACACCGACGTCTGCGCGTAGATGGGGCGCAAAAGGTCGAGGTGTTCGATGATCTTGCTCGGCCGCAGGTCGAAGACGTCGAGGATCGCACGGACGAGCACATCATCACTGACGTGGCCGGTGCCGAAGGTCTCGACGTACAGGCCGACCGGAGCGGCACGTCCGATCGCGTAGGCGACCTGCACTTCGAGGCGGTCCGCAAGGCCCGCCGCGACCGCGTTCTTGGCGACCCACCGCATCGCATAGGCGGCGGACCGGTCAACCTTGGAGGGGTCCTTTCCGCTGAACGCCCCGCCGCCGTGGCGGGCGGCGCCGCCATAGGTGTCGATGATGATCTTGCGTCCGGTCAGACCGGCGTCGCCTTTGGGGCCGCCGACGACGAAATCACCGGCGGGGTTGATGACGTACTCGACGTCGGAGACGTCCAGCCCGGTCTGGGCGATCACCGGGTCGATGACTTCGGCGCGGACGGCTGCGCGCAGCGCCGCCAGCGAGATGTCCGGCTGATGCTGGGTGGACAGCACCACCGTCTCCACGGTGCGCGCCACGTCGCCGTCGTAGCCCAGCGTGACCTGGGTCTTGCCGTCGGGGCGCAGAAACGGCAATGCCCCGGTGCGACGAGCGTCGGCGAGTCGTTCCGCGATGCGATGCGCCGTCCAGATCGCCATCGGCATCAGCTGCGGGGTCTCACGGGTCGCGTATCCGAACATGATGCCCTGGTCTCCGGCGCCGAGCACGTCGGCCGGATCGACCGAGCCGCCCTCGCGGTGTTCCACGGCGCTGTCCACTCCCGCCGCGATGTCCCCGGACTGCTCACCGATCGACACCGTGACCCCGCACGAGTCACCGTCGAACCCGGTGTCGCTCGAGGTGTAGCCGATGCGGTTGACCACCCCGCGCACGATGCCGGGAATGTCGACGTACCCGCCGGTGCGCACCTCGCCGGCGACATGGATCAGCCCCGTCGTCACGAGGGTCTCCACGGCGACGCGGCTGTGCGCGTCGACGGCGATCAGCGCGTCGAGGATGCTGTCGGAGATCTGGTCGCAGATCTTGTCGGGGTGGCCCTCGGTCACCGACTCCGACGTGAACAGACGCAAGGAACTCACCGGATCTCCTGTCCTTGGGGGTGGCGCGGTCGGGACCGCGCTCGGTCGGACACGATCATGCCCGCGGCCTCCGACATCCGGGAGAGCGCGGGCATGGCGACGCCGGACGGCGTCACGCGGTCACTCCGCGTCGCGCAGACGCAGCTTGTCCTCGTGGATCTCGTGCAGCGCGATCGTGAGGGGCTTGTCCTCGACGTTCGAGTCCACCAGCGGCCCGACGTTGTCGAACAGGTTCCCCTCGTGCAGGTCGGAGTAGTAGTCGTTGATCTGGCGCGCACGCTTGGCCGCGTAGATCACGAGCTGGTACTTCGAGTCGACCTTGTCGAGCAGTGCGTCGATGGGCGGGTCGATGATGCCCTGATCGCGATTGGCCATGGAGGACCTCCTGGGTCGAATGTCGGTGGGAAAGCGCCGGGCGTGACACACCAGCGGACCGCGTGTCACGGCATCCGTTCATTCTACAGCCCCGCGCACCCCGCCCTCCGCCGCCGAGATTGCGCAAACGTACGTGAGAGCCGCCCGACGGCAACAGTTCGCGCAATCTCGCCGGAGGTTACTGGGCGAGGGCGGCGACTTCGGCGGCAGCGTGAGCGACGGTGTCATTGACGACGCGATAGTCGAACTCGCCCTGCGAGGCCAGTTCGACCCGGGCGGTGCGCAGGCGCCGAGCCCGCTCCTCGTCGTCTTCCGTGCCGCGACCGACGAGGCGGTCGACCAGCTCGTCCCAGCTGGGCGGCAGCAGAAAAACCAGGCTCGCGTCCGGGGCGGCGGCCCGCACCTGTCGGGCCCCCTGCAGGTCGATCTCCAGCAGCACGGTGCGGCCCGCGGCGAGGGCGGTGTCGATCGGGGCGCGAGGCGTCCCGTACCGGAACGCGTTGTGCACGGTGGCGTGCTCCAGCAGCTCACCGTCGGCCACCATGCGGTCGAACTCGGCGTCATCGACGAAGTAGTAGTGCTCGCCGTCGACCTCGCCCGGGCGCGGCGCCCGCGTGGTCGCCGACACCGACAACATGATCTCGGGGTGGTGCTCCTTGACGTACGCCGCCACAGTGCCCTTGCCGACCGCCGTGGGACCGGCCAGTACGACCAGCCGGCTGCGGCCCTCACGCGGCTCCGGCTCGGGCCAGCGGTCGTCGAGGTAGCGCTCCAGCACCACCCGCTGTCGGGCGCCGAGCCCGCCGAGCTTCTTCACCGGAGAGATCGCCAAGTGCGCGAGAATGCGATCCCGTTTCCCCTCTCCGATCGCCGGGATCGCGGTAAGGAACTCGGTCACCCGCATGTGCCCCGCCGGGGACTCCGGATGCGCCCACGCGCGGCGCAGCAGATCCTGCGGGGTGATCACGCGGGTTGCGACGTCGCGTTTGAGCGAGGCCCGCTCGCGACGGGCGGCGACCGCGCGCTGCGACGCGGCGACGCGGTCCACTTCGGGAGGAGTGCGAGTTCTAGCCATCGGAACTCCAACGGTACAGGTCCGCGCGCCTCTGGATGCACTCGACGAGTCCATCCGGTCCCGCCGAGAGGATGCTGCGGCTTTCGCTCGCGATGACCTGCGGCGCCAGCGAGCCAAAGATCGCCGAAAGCTCCCCCGGCACCGCCCCCTGCGCCCCGAACCCGGGGGCCAGCAGTGGCGCCCCCACCAACAACTCGTCGGTCAACCCCACCGCGGCCCGATCGACGGTGGCGCCCACGACGAGGCCGATGGGGCCGAGGCCGCCGGCGAACGCCGCGGAGCGATTGACCCAGGCCACGTCCGCCGCGACGCGTCCGGCCACCGTCTGTTTCTCCTCGGACTGCACATCCACGGTGTGCGCGGCCTGCAGCACCGGGCCGTCGGGGTTGCTCGTCGCCGCGAGCACGAACACGCCTTTGTCGTGGCGGGCCGCGAAGGCGAGCGTGTCCCGCAGCGAGTCGGTGCCGAGATACGGGTTGACCGTCACGGCGTCCGATTCCAGCGGCGATCCCGGTTCCAGCCAGGCCCACGTGTACGCCTCCATCGTCGTGCCGATGTCGCCCCGCTTGGCGTCGGCGATGACGAGAAGTCCCGCGGCGCGGGCCGCGCCCAGCACGTCCTCCAGCGCCGCGAAACCCACCGACCCGAACCGCTCGTAGAACGACACCTGCGGTTTGACGATCCCGACCCTGCCGGCGGCGGCATCCACCACCCGCAGGCCGAAGGTGCGTGCACCGTCGGCCGACACCGGGAGCCCCCACGATGTGAGCAGGTGCTCGTGCGGGTCGATGCCCACGCACAGCGGCCCGGCCGCCACCCGGGCGGCCGTGACGCGCGCGCCGAATGAGCTCACCCGCGGGCCGCCCGGTCGGCCGCGTACTCCTGCAGACTGCGCACCTCGAAGCCGCGGCGCAGCACCGGCAACGCGCTCACGGCAGCCCCGAGTACGGCCATCGTGGTCAGCAGCGACTTGTCGCCAGCCACCGCCGCCGCGCGGATCTCATACCCGTCGGCGCGCGCGATCCCGCCCGACGGCGTGTTCACGACGATGTCGATCTCACCCGCGTTGATCAGGTCGACCACGTTCACCTGCCCGGATTCCTGCGTCGCGGAATACTTGTTGACGACCTCCACACGAATCCCGTTGCGCGCCAGGATCTCCGCCGTCCCCTCGGTAGCGGTGAGCCGGAAGCCGAGCTCCTGCAGCCGGTGGGCGGGCAGGATGACGGCCCGCTTGTCGTCGTCGGCGACCGACAGGAACACGGTGCCGCTGGTGGGCATGCCCCCGTAGGCCGCGGTCTGGCTCTTCGCGAACGCGGTCGGGA
>NZ_JBKEAY010000009.1:0-2220 GCF_047972865.1 Microbacterium sp. | reverse complement strand
CATCTCGCGCACGATGTTGCTGAGCACCGCCGAGGCGTCGCGCATGTTGGTGACCACGGGTGTCAGCAGATGCGGGATCGACTCGTAGTGGTTCAGCTCGACCTTCTTCGGGTCGATCAGGATCATCCGCAGCTCGTCCGGGCTGGAGCGCAGCAGCAGTGAGGCGAGCAGCACGTTGAGGCAGACGCTCTTCCCGGTGCCGGTGGACCCGGCGATCAGCAGGTGCGGCATCCGCGAGAGGTCGACCGAGACCGATTTGCCGCTGATGTCCTGCCCCAGCCAGGCCATCAACGGACCGGCGGTGGCCGGGAACTGGCGGTAGATGTCACCCAGGGTGATCACCGACGCCTCCGGATTGGGCACCTCGACACCGACCGCCTGCTTGCCCGGGATCGGGGCGAGGATCCGCAGTTCGTCGCGCGCGGCGAGGGCATACGCCAGGTCGTCGCGCAGGGCGGTGATCCTGCCGACCTTCGTGCCCGGGGCCAACTGGAGTTCGTAGCGCGTCACCCTCGGTCCGCTCACCGCACCGGTCACCGATGCGGTGATGCCGAAGTGCCCCAGCGTCTCTTCAAGGCGATGCGAGGTCTCGTTGATGAGTTCCTTCGGCATCTTGCCCGGGCCGCCGCGCTTCTCCAGCAGGCTCAGCGGCGGGCGGGTGTAGCGGCGCGTCCGCCGTCCGGTCCGGGTGGACGGCTCCTCGGCGACATCGTGGTGGTCCCCGTCGTCGCGCCCGGGGATGGCGTCGTCCGCCGGGGTCTCCTCGGGCTCCAGCGTGGGACGCGGGACCTCGGCCTCGTCGTGGATGGGGACGTCGTGATCCGCCGGCGGCGCCGGATCCGGGTGGCGATCGACCGGGGCGGCGGGAGCCGCCGGCGGCTCCTCGTCAGCCGGCTCGTCTCCGCTGAGCGCGGGCGACGGGGGCAGCGTCGACGGTTCGTCGAAGAGGTCGGGGAAGTGATCGGCGCCGTCCAGCGGGGGGTGCTCGGGCTGCGCGGCGCGACGCCGCCGGACACCCACCGTCGTGACCCCATCGTTGGTGTCGGGGCCGGACCGCATCGTGCGTCGCACCGCCTGGCCGCCGCGCACCGCGCCCATCGTGGCGGTCGCCATGCCGCGTCCCATCGAGCGCCCCGCGGTGGCGGCGCCGTGGCTCGAACGGCGCAGCAGGTGGCCCAGGCTGCCGCCCGAGATCAGCACGGCGGCCGCGATCCACGACAGCAGGACCAGGATCGCCGTACCGATACCGCCGATCGTCGAGCCGGTCATGAACCACACGCTCTCGCCGATGACGCCGCCGCGTCCCTGCATCACCCGGACGGTGAACCAGTCGCTGCGGGTCACACCGCCCAGTCCGAAACTGCCGGCCGCGAGGGCGGTGCACAGCCCGACCACACCCACCGCAACGCCCAGGCGCAGCGGTGCCACGCGCAGCACGTCGTCGTCGAGGATCACGAAGACGCCCAGGGCGATCAGCAGGAACGGCGCGACGATCGTGAGCCGTCCCACACCCAGCCGCACCCCGTCCTCCAGCCACCCGCCGATCGGCCCGACCCCGAACCCCAGGAACAGCTGGGCGGCGAGGAACGCGCCGAGGGCGACCAGGCAGGCGCCCGCCAGTTCCCGCACCTGATGCGGTTCGAGACCGGTCTGGCGCGACGGCTTGCGCCGGGTCGTGCGACGTTGACGTGTGGCGTGCGTGCTCAACGACACCTCTCTGGGGCGCGACGATGAATGTGTGGTTCGTTGACCACTGGTTCCTTTTGGCCAACGGAACGGGTCTTCCTTCCGCGGGACCGATAGCGTGAAGGCCCACAGCCACGTCAGTGGTGATGAAAGGAGAACCGCCCCATGGCCTTTGAACTGCCCCCTCTCCCCTATGCGCCGGATGCGCTCGAGCCGCACATCGACGCGCGTACGATGGAGATCCATCACGATAAACACCATCAGGCGTACATCACGAAGGCGAACGAGGCCCTCGCGGGGACGCCGCTGGCCGACGCCTCGGTCGAGGACGTGCTGCGACAGCTGGGCAGCCTTCCGGCCGATCTGCAGGGGCCGGTGCGGAACAACGCGGGCGGCCACGCCAACCACACCCTGTTCTGGACGGTGATGTCACCGGACGGTGGCGGGGACCCCGCCGGCGAACTCGGCGACGCCGTCAAAGCCACCTTCGGCAGCGCCGACGAGCTGCGCTCGCGGATGAACGCCGCCGGCGTC
>NZ_JBKEAY010000267.1:0-19071 GCF_047972865.1 Microbacterium sp. | reverse complement strand
CCCCGGACCCCACTCCGACACCGGCCCCCACACCGACACCGGATCCGACGCCCACCCCGCCGCCGGGGCCCACCTTCCCGGATCAACTACCGCAGGTATCGGTCCGCTCGATCACCTTCGCGGGCGCGTCCGGTCAGGTCGACGTGACGTTCACGGTCGTTGCCGAGCCGGGGACCACGGTGCTCGTCTCTATCGCCGAGGAGCAGGTCGCCACCGTCGTCATCCCCGCAAGCGGGAGCGCGGAGGTCTCCGTCAAACGGAAGTGGGACACCACGGTGACCGAGACCGTGGAGTTCGCCTACGTCATCGACGGTGTGACCGGCGAAGCGACCTCGTTCCCGATGCCGGCCCTCGTCAACCCGGTACTGGACCCGACACTTCCGTAGGCTGGAGTCATGGCACACCCAGCCCCCACGTCTCCCCCACCCCGCGGCACCGCCGGCACCGTTCCGGCACTGTCGGTCATCGACCTGATCGTCGCGCTGTGCGGCCTGTTCGCCGTCGTCACCTTCGCCATCTGGGGCTTCACCGCCTGGACCGCCCCGTGGAACGTCGTCGCGGGCATCGTGACGCCCCTGGTCGCCGTGCTGATCTGGGCGTTGTTCCTGTCTCCCCGCGCCGTGGTGAACGTGCACCCGTTCCTGCGCGCTTTCGTCGAGCTGTGTTTCTATGCCGGGGCGACCATCGCGTGGTGGTCCGCGGGGCAGGCGTGGATCGGCCTCGCCTTCGCGATCGTGTCGGTGCCGGTCGGCCTCGTCGCCGGTCTCCGCCGGATCGCATGACCGTCGAGGTCGTCGCCGCGCTACGTGAGGCACTGGGTGATCGCGTGGACGTCTCGTCGCCCGCGCGCGAGGCCGCGCGCTCGGACCGGTCCGGCCACGCGGCGCAAGGGACCCCGCTGGCGGTCGTTCACGCCGCCTCGGTCGCCGACGTGCAAACCACCCTCCGGATCGCCCACGCCACCCGCACCCCGGTTGTGACCCGCGGCGCCGGAACCGGCCTCGCCGGCGGCGCCAACACGGGAGCAGGCGAGATCGCGTTGTCGGTGCGGCGCATGGACCAGATCATCGAGGTGAGTCCGACCGACCTCCTGGCCGTGGTCGAACCCGGCATCCTCAACGCCGACCTGAATGACGCGCTCGCCGAGTACGGCCTCTGGTGGGCACCCGACCCCGCCAGCCGCGACATCTCGACAGTGGGCGGCAACATCGCGACCGGTGCTGGAGGTCTGCTGTGCGCGAAGTACGGCGTCGTACGCGACGCCGTACTCGGCGTCGACCTGGTCCTGGCCGACGGCACACTCCTCACCCTCGGGCACCGGTCGGTCAAGGGCGTTACCGGCCTCGACCTCACCTCGCTCGTCATCGGTTCGGAGGGGACACTCGGCGTCATCGTCGGCGCCACGCTGAAACTGCGGCACCGGGTCCCCGGCCAGCGGCGCACCGTCACCGCGACCTACCCCGACGTGCGCGCCGCCGCGGTCGCCGCGGCCGCCGTCACCGCCGCCGGCGTGCAGCCGGCGATCATGGAACTGATGGATACCGCATCCCTCGCCGCCGTGCACGACCTGCTGCGGCTGGATCCACCCGTGGCCGGTCAGGCGCAGCTGACGGTGCAGACCGACGGACCCGCCGCGGCAACCGAAGCGGCAACGATCGTCGGAATTCTCACCGACGGAGGCGGCGACGTGACGATGGCCGCCGACGACACCGAGGGCGAACGGCTGCTGACGATCCGCCGTTCAATGCACCCTGCGATGGCGCGGCTCGGCACGACGCTGATCGAAGACGTTTCGGTCCCGCGCAGCCGCCTGGCGGAGATGTTCGACGAGATCTCCCGGGTGGAACGCACCCACGGGCTGCAGATCCCCACGGTGTGCCATGCCGGCGACGGCAACCTGCACCCGAACTTCATCTTCGACGGGCCGGAAGTGCCCGCCGAGATCTGGGCCGCCGCCGACGACCTGTTCCAGGCCGCACTGCGGCTGGGCGGAACCCTCACCGGAGAGCACGGCATCGGCGTGCTGAAGCGCCGCTGGCTCGCCGACGAACTCGGCGACGACCAGTGGCGGCTCCAGCGCGACCTCACCCGGGTGTTCGACCCGACCGGCATCCTCAACCCCGGCAAGGTCTTCGCCCGCTGATCAACGACCGATCACAGGCCCTGCCAGTCGGGTTTGTTCGCGAACGCGTAGCGGTAGTAGTCGGCGTGGGCCAGCGACGAGGCCGCCGCTTCGTCGACGACCACCGTCACATGCGGATGCAGTTGGATCGCCGAGCCAGGCAACGACGACGTGACCGGCCCTTCCACCGCACCGGCAACCGCGGCCGCCTTGCTCTCCCCGAACGCGAGGAGGACCAGGTGCCGCGCGGCCAGGATGGTGCCGAGCCCCTGGGTGATGCAGTGCGTGGGGACGGAGTCGATCGAGTCGAAGAAGCGCGCGTTATCGCGTCTGGTCTGCTGAAGCAGCGTCTTCACGCGGGTGCGCGACGCGAACGACGACCCGGGCTCGTTGAAGCCGATGTGACCCGACGTGCCGATGCCGAGGATCTGCAGATCCACGCCACCGGCCGCCGTGATGGCGCGTTCGTAGTCGTCACCGGCGTGCGTGATCGTCTCCAGGGCGCCGTCCGGGGTGTGGATGAGCGCCGGGTTCAACCCGAGCGGTTCCACGACCTCGCGGGTGATCACCGCCCGGTAGCTCTCGGGGTGGGTCGGGTCGATGCCGACGTACTCGTCAAGCGCGAACCCCCGCACCCGGGAGAGGTCGGCATCGGCCAGTCGAGGCCGCAACGCCTCGTATACCGGGAGCGGAGTCGAGCCGGTGGCCAGGCCCAGCACGGCATCCGGCCGGGCGGCGATCAGCGCGGCGATCTGGTCGGCCACGAGGGCGCCGGCCGCCTGACGGGACTCGACGATGACGATCTCAGCCACGGCCGCTCGCCTCCTCCCGCGTCTCGACGGGCGGGCAGGGCGCGATCGGCGCGCCCACGTTCGCAGTGGGACTCATGACGTTCTCCTTAGGGGGATGGAGGGGGCGATTCGCCCCGGGGGTCGGGTGCCGCTAGGACACCCCGAGTCGTTCGGAGAGCACCATCATCGCCGCTCCGCGCAGCACGATGTCCTCGCCCTGCGCGGACACGCGCACCCGGAGCCGGTCACTGAGGAGGGTACGCTCCCGCAGGGTGTCCGCCGTGGCGCGGCGCAGTTCGCCGGAAAGGAGGTCGTGCGGCCCCGACAACACGACCTCCGACAGATCGAGCATCCCGACCACCGGAGCCAGGGCGATCCCCAGACGCACGCCGGCATCGCGGAGGATCCGGTCGCGGTCCTCGGGTGGGTGTCCGGTCAGCGCGGGGACCGACACCCACGCTTCCAGGCAGCCGACGCGCCCGCAGCCGCACATCGGGCCGCCGTCGGTGCCGACGGTGACGTGGCCGATCTCCCCCGCGGCGAACCCGCGGCCACGCAGGCCGAGGCCCCCGGACAGCAGCGCCGACCCGATACCCCGGCCGACGCGCACGAGAAGGAGGTCATCATGTCCGTCGCCGAACGCATACTCCGCTCGGATCGCGGCGTCGGCGTCATTGACCACCCACACCGGCACATCGACGGCGGCGGAGAGGATGCCGCGCAGATCCACGACGGTCCATCCGAAGTTGGCAGTGGTGTGCACCACGCCCCGATCGTCGATCACGCCGGGGCTGCCGACCCCGACGCCGAGCACGGGCGCGGGAGCGCGCGCCACGAGCTCGCGGGCGAACGAGATGGCGCTCCCGACGATCGCCGCGGGGTCCGCCGGCACCGGAAGGTGGTGCCGGATCAGCACGTCACCGTCGAGGCCGAGGACAGCGCCGCGCAGCGTGTCGCTTCCCGACAGGTCAAGGCCCACCGTGCAGTGTCCGGCGTGGTTCAGGTCGACGAGCGTCGCGGGCTTGCCGGGACCGGGGTTTCCCTGCAGACCCCGCTCGATGAGGAGTCCGTCGGCGATGAGCTCGGCGACGAGGTCCGATACCGTGACCCGGGTCAGCGCGGTCCGCCGGGACAGGTCCGCGCGACTCATCGACCCGTCGCGGAAAAGCGTCTGCATCAGGAGCGATCGGTTGTGGGCGCGCCCGTGCCCGGGGAGCGCCTTCGCGACCGGGCGCAGGCCGCGCGAGAAGCCCCGCACCACCTCACCCGCCTGAGCCACAGCCATGTTTGTTAGTACACCTCACGAACCGGGCGCGGCACAACCCGGCCCACGCAGCGGCGGACAGTTATGCATCCGTTACCGGCCGAGGGCGGAAACCGAGCCCTGATCACCGTTTTCCCGGGTTGGTGTCGGGATGCTCCTCTACCATGGATGGAACACACACTCAGGAATCGAGGGTTGGACGTGACCGACGTCGTAGACACCCCAACAGGCGAAGCGGCTATCACCCCCACCGTAACCGCTGGCGCGCCCGCGCCCGGCGCACCCCTGCACGATGCGCCGGTGCAGGATGCGCCCGCGCAGTGGGCGCCGCAGCAGCCCGCGCAACGCAGCAAGCGCCGCGTCCTGCTGGCGGTCGGCATCCCCGTCGGCGTCCTCGCTCTCGGCGCCGTCGCCGCATCCCTCATCCTGATCGCGCCCGGCACCACGGTCGCCGGCGTTCCGGTCGGATTCCTCACTGCGGGCGCCGCATCCGATGCGATCTCCTCCCGGCTCGCCGACACCGAGGTCACGATCGGTGACGGCGGCCCGAACGTGAGCGGTGCCGACCTGGGCGCGACGGTCGACGCCCAGGCGCTGGCGACGGCGGCGTTCGACGCGCATCCGATGTGGAACGTCACCACCTGGTTCAGCGACAGCGAACCGGTCGAGGTGACGCTCGATGCCGAGGCGGCTGCCGCCGCGCTGCGCACCGCCAGCCCCGATCATTACATTCCCGCCCAGCCGGCGAGCGTCGCGTTCGCCGGCGGCAAGTACACGGTCACGCCCGCCGTCGATGGCCAGGGAGTCGACGTCGAGGCCGTCCGCGCGGGCCTGGAACAGGCGATGAACAGCGGTGCCGGCACGACGCAGATCGAGTTGTCGACGACTCCGGTCGCCCCCTCGACCACGACCGAGATGGCGCAGGCCACGGCATCCGAACTCAACGACATGCTGGAAACGGTTGGCTTCTACGTCGGCGACGAACGCACGGTCGCCGTCTCGCCCGAGACCGTCGCGACGTGGCTGACCGTCGACGCCGACGCCGACGGTGAGTTGAAGATCACCGCCGACCCCGCGCAGATCCAGAAGGTCGTCGCCGGGCTCAAGGACGAGATCAATCAGACGGTCGCCGACGCGACCGTCATCGCAAACTCCGCCGGCACCGTGCTGCGCACCTCGATCGAGGGAGCAGACGGTCGCGTGCTCGGCGCCACCACGGGCATCGCGTCGGAGTTCGCCGCTCAGCTCAGCGACGGCAACGGCGTGTTCACGCTGCCGGTCGAGGTCACCCCGCACAAGACGGTCGAGAAGGTGCGCCTGCTGGAGGTCGATCTGAGCGAGCAGCGCCTCTACCTGAAGGAGAACGGCGCGGTCGTCGACTCCTGGCCGATCTCCAGTGGACTGGACATCTCGCCGACGCATCAGGGACGCTTCACGGTCAACTGGCACGTGCGCTCGCAGACCATGCGCTCCACCGATCCCGACAACCCGTACTGGACCTACGAGGTGCCCAACGTCGAGTGGATCATGTACTTCAACGGCGATCAGGCCTTCCACGGCGTGTACTGGCACAACAGCTTCGGCACCCAGCAGAGCCACGGCTGCGTCGGCATGCCGAACTGGCGCGCAGAACAGATCTACCAGTGGGCGCCCACCGGCGCCGACGTCTGGATCCACGGCTGACACCCGCCCCCGCGCCCCCGCGAGACTACACGCGCAGTATCGAAACCCTGCGGACTACGCACGGTCTCGATAGCACAGCTGTAGTCTCGCAGTCCGCCCCCGCCCCGCCCAGTCCGGCCCCGCCCGACCGGACCGCGCGCGCGAGACCCGCGAGGACCCGCGAGGACCCACGAGACTACAAACGCGGTATCGAAACCCTGCGGACTACGCACGGTCTCGATAGCACAGCTGTAGTCTCGCGGGCCACGGCCGGGGCGGGGCGGGAGGGGGGCTCAGATGCCGTCGATGATGGTGTTCAGCGTGGGGCTGGGACGCATCACGCCGGCGACCAGCGCCAGGTCGGGGTGGTAGTAGCCGTGGATGTCGGCGGGGTTGCCCTGCACGGCGGCCAGCTCCGCGACGATCTCCTGCTCCTCGGCGACCAGCCGCTGCGCGATCGGGGCGAACGTCGCCGCGAGCTCGGTATCGCCCGACTGCGCAGCCAGTTGCTCCGCCCAGTACCGCGCGAGGTAGTAGTGGCTCCCCCGGTTGTCGGTGGTGCCGAGCTTGCGCCCCGGCGACCGGTCTTCTTCCAGGAACGTGCCGGTCGCGGCATCCAGAGTCTCGGCCAGAATCTGCGCGCGAGGATTGGACTCCCGCTCGGCCAGATGCTCGAACGAGGCCGCCAGCGCGAAAAACTCGCCCAGCGAGTCCCAGCGCAGATAGTTCTCGGAGAGCAGCTGCTGCACGTGCTTGGGAGCCGACCCACCGGCACCGGTCTCGAACAGTCCGCCGCCGGCCAGCAACGGCACGATCGAGAGCATCTTCGCGCTCGTACCCACCTCGAGGATCGGGAACAGATCGGTGAGGTAGTCGCGCAGCACGTTCCCCGACACCGAGATTGTGTCCAGGCCCTGCCGCATGCGCTCCAGTGTGTACCGCGTCGCGTCGGCGGGAGCGGCGATCTTGATCTGCACGTCATCGACGTCGAGGAGCGCGAGGGCCTGATGCACCTTCGCGATCAACTGCGCGTCGTGCGCACGGTTCACGTCGAGCCAGAACACGGCGGGAACGCCCGTGGCGCGGGCACGCGTGACGGCCAGGCGCACCCAGTCGATCACCGCGATGTGCTTGGTCTGGGTCGCCCGCCAGATGTCACCGGCACCGACGTGATGCTCGATGAGCACCTCGCCCTCGCCGTCGAGCACCTCCACGATGCCGGCGGACGGAATCTCGAACGTCTTGTCGTGGCTGCCGTACTCCTCGGCCGCCTGCGCCATGAGGCCCACGTTCGGAACGGTGCCGATCGTGGTGGGGTCCAGCGGACCGTGCGCGATCACGTCGTCGATCACGGCCTGATACACGCCGGCATACGACGAGTCGGGGATGACGGCGATCGTGTCGTCCTCGCCGCCGTCGACGCCCCATAGCTTGCCGCCGTTGCGCACCAGCGCCGGCATGGAGGCATCCACGATCACGTCGGACGGCACGTGCAGGTTCGTGATGCCCTTGTCGGAGTTGACGTACGACAGCCGGGGACCGGCGGCGATCGCGGCGTCGAACGCGGCGGCGATCTGCTCGCCGTCGGCGATCTCGCTCAGCCCGTTGAGGATCGCCCCGAGTCCGTTGTTGCCGGTCAGGCCGGCCTCGGCGAGCTGCGCGCCGTACCGGGCGAAGATGTCGGCGAAGAACGCACGCACGACATGACCGAAGATGATCGGGTCGCTGACCTTCATCATCGTCGCCTTCAGGTGTACCGAGTACAACACGTCGTCGGCCTTGGCGGCGGCGAGCGTCTCGGCCAGGAAGGCGTCGAGCGCAGCGGCAGACAGGAACGTCGCGTCGACGATCTCGCGCGGCAGCACCTTGAAATCGTCCTTCAGGACGGTCACGGTGCCGTCCTCGGCGGTGTGACGGACGGTCAGCACGTCGTCGTGCGCGGCGACCCAGGACTTCTCGTTGTGGCGGAAGTCATCGGCGTCCATCGTCGCCACGCGCGTCTTCGTGCCGGCCGGGAACGGCTTGTTCAGGTGCGGATGCGTGCGGGCGTAGTTCTTGACCGACAGCGGTGCGCGTCGGTCGCTGTTGCCCTCGCGCAACACCGGGTTGACCGCCGATCCCTTGATCCGGTCGTAGCGGGCGCGGACGTCCTTCTCGTCGACCGACCCGGGCTCATCGGGGTAGTCCGGCACGTCGAAGCCTTGCTGCTGCAACTCGGCGATCGCCGCCTTCAGCTGCGGAATGGATGCCGAGATGTTCGGCAGCTTGATGATGTTCGCCTCCGGCAGCGTCGCCAGGCCTCCCAGTTCGGCGAGGGCGTCCCCCACCTGCTGTTCGGGCGTCAGCCGCTGCGGGAACGCGGCGAGGATGCGCCCGGCGAGCGAGATGTCCCGGGTCTCGACCTGAACCCCCGCCTGACGTGCGTAGGCCTGCACGATCGGCAGGAACGAGGCGGTGGCGAGCGCGGGTGCCTCGTCGGTGTAGGTGTAGATGATGGTCGACTCGGACATCGGCGGTCGTTTCTCCGTTCTCAGAACGTGTGCTCTCACCGACAAAACTACCGTGCGCGGAGGCCCGCGCCGATTCGGGAATCATAATGACAGGTGCCAGCACGGCGTTGGACGGGTACCCTATGGCCATGTCTGACCTGACCCTTGTGGAACTGTCGGCCGCGACCATCGTCGCGGTGAACACCATGTCGCTCAAACCGGGCCAGGAGCAGTTCCTCGCCCCGACCAGTTACGCCGTGGCTGCGTCCGTCGTGAATCCCTCGACGTCCTGGCAACGCGTGGTGCTCGACGGCGACCAGGTCGTCGGGTTCGTCAGCGCGAACTTCGACACGGATGCCCCTCAACAGCACTTCAAGTCGGTGCTGTGGCGCATCAACGTCGATGCCGGGGACCAGGGGCGCGGCGTCGGGCGGTTCGCCGTCGAGGAGTTGCTCGCCGAAGCGCGTAACCGCGGCATGGACCACGTCGACGTGATCTATGAGGCGGGCGAGGGCGGCCCCGAGGCCTTCTTCGAGCGGGTGGGATTCACCCCCGTCGACGAGACCGAGTTCGGTGAGGTCATCGCGCAGATCCGCCTCTGACCACGGGCACGCCGCGCGCCGCGGCATCCACCCGGCATGCTGCGCAGTTCCGGGGATCTGCGGTTCTCCGGACGCGGACCCCCGGGGTGGTGCGGAGTTGTGCAGATTTGCGGCGTTGCGTGGGTGCGGATGAGGGGCGCGAGGCGGCGCGGGAAGGCGGGCGGGGCGCTACACCAGGGACTCGCGCCAGGCGCGGTGCAGCGCCGCGAACCGGCCGGTGCCGGCGATCAGGGCATCTGGGGCGCCGTCCTCGACGATCCGCCCCCGGTCCATGACGAGCACCCGGTCGGCGATCGCCACCGTCGACAACCGGTGCGCGATGATGAGCGCGGTACGGTCGGCCAGCAGCGTCTGCAGCGCCTCCTGGACCTGCCGTTCGCTCGGGATGTCGAGGGATGCCGTCGCCTCGTCCAGGATCAGCACCGCGGGGTCGGCCAGGAACGCCCGCGCGAACGAGATCAGCTGCCGCTGCCCCGCCGACACCCGGCCACCCCGCTTGTTCACCTCGGTCGCGTAGCCGTTCGGCAGCTCCTGAATGAACGCATCCGCGCCTACCGCCTGGGCCGCCGCGCGGATCTCGTCGAGCGTCGCCTCGGGCTTTCCCAGCGCGATGTTGTCGGCGACGGTGCCGCTGAACAGGTAGGCCTCCTGCGTGACCATGACGATCGCGCGGCGCAGGTCCTTCGGATGCAGCGCCCGCAGATCGACGTCGTCGAGGGTCACCGCCCCCGCCGTGGGGTCGTAGAACCGTGAGGCGAGCTTGGCCAGCGTCGACTTGCCCGCGCCGGTCGATCCGACCAGCGCGACCACCTGCCCGGACGGGATGTCGAGCGAGAACGCCGGCAGGATGACGCGGTCCCGCGCGTAGCCGAACTCGACGCCGCGAAACTCCACGTGGCCCCGCGAACGCCACAGGTCCACCGGCTGGTCCGGATCGGGCACCGTGGGCTCCTCCTCCAGCACCCCCGACACCTTCTCCAGCGCCGCAGTCGCGGACTGGTACGAGTTCAGGAAGAACGCCACCTCCTGTAACGGCAAGAAGAAGTTGCGCACGTACAGCACGGCCGCCAAAAGCGTGCCCACCTGCAGGGTGCCGTCGGTCACCCGGATGCCGCCCCACAGCAGCACGAGCGCGATCGCCGCCGCCGCGACGGCCATCATGCCGGGCTCGAACGTACCGAACAGCCGGATCGACCGCTGGTTCACGTCACGGTACTGTCCGGACACGTCCCCGAAGTCGCGGTCGCCGCGTTCTTCGGTGCGGAATGCTTTCACGGCGCGGATGCCCGTCATCGTCTCCACGAACTGCACGATGACCTTCGCGCTGATGACCCGCGATTGCCGGTACACGCGCTGCGAGTGACGGTAGAACCAGCGCATCAGGAGGAACAGCGGCACTCCCATGATGACGAGGATGATGCCGGATTCCGCATCCAGAAGCAGCAGCGCGACGAGAGTGAATGCTCCGAACAGCACGCCCGACACCAGCTCGTTGAGTCCACCGTCGAGCAGTTCGCGGATCGACTCGAGGTCGCTCGTCTGTCGAGAGATGATGCGGCCCGACGTATACGACTCGTGGAATTCGAGGCTCAGCCGCTGCGTATGCCGGAAGATACGGGTCCGCAGGTCGAGCATGACCGCTTGAGTGAGGCGGGCCGCGACGACCACGTACCAGCCGATCAGCGCGGCGCCGCCGATCGCGGCCACCAGATAGACGGCGACCACGACGATCGTCGGCATCCCGTCGCCCTCGCGCGCCGCCGGCAGCGCGGAGTTGATGCCGTACGCGATCAGTGCCGGCCCCGTCACGCGCAGCGCGGTCGAGATCACGAGCACCACCGCGGCGAGCGCCAGCTGCCAGCGCACCGGATGCACGAGCGAGCCGAGGAGCCGCGTCGAGCGCCGCCGGATCGTCCGCGACTGGGTGCGCGTGTAGTCCGACCGGTCTTCGCCGCGGGTACCGGTCACGTCGGTCTCGTTCACGCGGTCACCTCCCCGTCGCGTTCTTCCGCGAGGCTCGACAGCACGTGCCGGTAGTGCTCGCTCGTGCGCAACAGTTCGGTGTGGGTGCCGACCGCCGTGATGCGACCGGCCTGCAGCAGCGCGACCCGGTCGGCGAGCATGACCGTGGACGGCCGGTGGGCGACCACGAGCGCGGTGGTCGCCGACAGCACATCGCGCAGCGCCGTCTCGACAAGCGCCTCCGTCTCGACGTCGAGCGCCGACAGCGGATCGTCGAGCACCAGCACCACCGGTTGCGCGGCGACCGCGCGCGCGAGGGCGAGTCGCTGGCGCTGACCGCCCGACAGGCTGAGCCCCTCCTCACCGATGACGGTGTCCACACCCGCGGGCAGGTCATCGACGAAGGATGCCTGCGCCACCGCGAGCGCCTCCCGCAGCACCCGCTCGGCCTCCGGTGACCCCGGCACCAGGTCCTCCCGGCCGAGCAGCACGTTGTCGCGGACGGACTGCGAGAACAACGTGGCGTCCTCAAACGCCATGCCGACGTGCGCGCGCAGCTCCCCGAGCGCGAGGTCGCGCACATCCACACCGTCGAGGGTCACCCGCCCGCCGGTGACGTCGTACAACCGGGTCGGCAGGGTCGTCAGCGTGGTCTTTCCCGAGCCGGTCAGCCCGACCAGCGCCATCGTCTCACCCGGGCGGAGGACGAGGTCGACACCGTCGAGCAGGTCCCGCTCGGCGGATCCGGCATCCTGATACCGGAAGTGCACGTCCTCGAACGCGAGCGCACCCCGGGAATGCGCCAGGCGCACCGGCTCGGCGGGGTCGGAGATCGTGTTCGGCTCGTCGAACACCTCGAAGATGCGGTCGGTCGCGGTGCGGGTATCGAGCAGGAACGAGAACAGGAAGCCGATCGACTCCATCGGCCAGCGCAGCGCCGTCGCCATCGCGAAGAACGCCACCAGGTCGGCGACATCGAGGGGCCCGGCGAGTGTCAGTGCGATCCCGACGCCGAGGCACAGCGCGAACGCGATGTCGGGCAGCAGCACGAGCCAGTACCAGACCCAACCGATCGCGCGCGCCTTGCTCAGCTCGATCTCGCGCAGCGTCTCGGCCTGGCGGGTGAAGTTGCGCAGGGCGTGCGAGCCGCGCCCGAACGCCTTGAGCACGCGGATACCGTGCACCGACTCCTCGACGGCGGTCGCCAGGTCACCCGCCTGGTCCTGACTGCGCCGGGTGAGCACGCCGTAGCTCTTCTCGAACCGGTAGCCGGCATACCACAGCGGGGCGCACACGATGAGGAAGGTCGTTCCCAGCATCCAGTGCCATCGGAACAGGAGCACGGCGCCGATACCGATCGTGAGGACGTTCACGACCAGCAGCACCAGCCCGAACATGATCCAGCGGCGCACCATGCCGATGTCCTACATCATGCGGCTGAGCAGCTGACCTGACTGCCAGCGGTCGTGGAACGCGACCGGCAGGCGCTGCAACGTGCGGTAGAAGCTCGTGCGCAGGTCGTACTCGACGCCGGTGGCGGGCCCCAGCACGAACCATCGCCGCGCCCACACCATGACTGCCTCGGCCAGGCCGAGCGCCAGGACGGCAACGGCGCCCCAGACGAGCTGGACGCGATCGCCCGAACCGATCGGCCCCCGCACCACCTGTTCGAGCACGAGCGGGATGCTGAGGGCGAGCACGCTGGCGGCGAGGGCGCTCACCCCGCCGAGCACGAGGCGTGGGATCACCGGGCGCGCGTACGGATACAGGCGCGCCAGCGCCCGGAGCGTCGACAGCGACGTCCGAGGCGATGTGGTGGTGATCATGGTCTCTCCGTGCGGGGCTCGCCGGGCAGCGCGGTGGTGGCCGCGCGGCGGCGTGGCCGCCGGCGGGGTGTGGGGATTCTGGTCGTCGCGGTCGCTCAGCGCGTGCGAAGGAGCTCAGGGACGCGCCGGGGTCATGGCAGGGACGATGGCCGGGAACATGGCGTACCTCCTCGATGCGATGACGGGAACCGCCGTGTTCGCACGAGCGTCACGACAGCCTTCCAGCCTAGGCACGTCGCTGAGGCCCCGCAACCCCCCTCGTCGCGCGGCGCTCGGGTCAGCGGGACTCGCGGGCCAGGAGCGCCCGCTTGACGTCGGTCCCCCACGCGAACCCGCCGAGGCTGCCGTCGCCGCGCAGCACCCGGTGGCAGGGGACGAACAGGGCCGGTGCGTTGCGCGCACAGATGGATGCCGCCGCGCGCACGGCCGTGGGCCGGCCCAGCGCCGCCGCGAATGCGGTGTACGTCATCGGCTGGCCGGGGGTGATGCGCCGCAGGGCGGCCCACCCGGCCCGTTGCAGGTCGGTGCCGGTCTGGGAGACCTCGACGTCGTCGATGGCGTGCAGGTCGCCCGCGTAGTAGGCGCGCACGGCATCCGCCGCGGCCGCCTCGCCCTCGCGCACGTCGTCCGGGGCGGCCGTCAGCCGCTCCAGGACGGCGCCCTGGTCGGCGGTCCAGCCCGACGCGAGCACGCGGTGTCGCTCGTCGACCAGGAGCGTGAACGGGCCGTCGGGGGTGTCGAGGGTCTGGATGGTGGCGGTCATGCCGCGTCTCCGATCTGGTGGGTTCGAACATCGGCGCGCGGCGGGACCGCGCGCCACAGGTGGGCGGTGAGGTAACTGCGCCACGGCGCGGTACGGGCCGCCCACGCCGTCAGCTCGCGCGGCCCGTCGGGCAGTCCCGCGGCCGCCGCGCCCGCGCGCACCGCGACGTCGCCGCTCAGGAAGACGTCCGGGTCGCCGGTCACGCGCATGCGCACGTAGTCCGCCGTCCACGGTCCGATGCCGGGACGGGCCAGGAGCGCCACGCGCTGGTCGGCGTTGTCGTCGCCGGTGCCGAGGGCGAGGGTGCCGTCGGCCAGGGCGGCCGCCGCCGACACGATCGCGCGGCGACGCACGGCCGGGCCGCGCAGCACGTCGGCGCCGCCCGCTGCGATCGCCGACATGGTGGGGAACAGCCGGTGCACCCCGTCATGCCTGGGCATCTCCTCCCCCAGCGCCGCGGTCAGCGTGGTCAGCGCCGTGCGTGCCGCGGCGACCGAGATCTGCTGCCCGATCATGGCGCGGATCAGCATCTCGTGCGGGTCGGCCGCACCGGGCACCCGAATGCCGGGCACCGCCGCCACCAGCGGCGCCACGGCGGGGTGGCCCGAGAGCGCGGCGTCGACCGCGGCGGGGTCGGCATCGAGGTCGAACAGTCGTCGTGCCCGGGCCACGACAACGGGCAGGTCACTCAACTGCGGCACCCGCGCCCGCAGGCGCAGCCCACGATCACTGTGCCAGATGCGGAACCACCCGGGACCACCCGGGAGCGCCAACGAGCGCGCATATGCGGAAGCACCGGCCTGCTCGATGCCGGGAACCGCGCGCGCCGCCATCCACGCGAACAGTCCGTCCAGATCGATGGGCTCGCGCAGCGGCAGGGCGAGGTCGACCTCGCCGGGTGTGGCGTGCTCACGCATCCGGCGGCGCGCGCGGACCTGCGTCGGGCTCAGGCCGAAGACCTCGCGGATCGTGTCGTTGCACTGGCGGATGCTGGCGAAGCCGGCCGAGAACGCGATGTCGGCGACGGTGAGGTCGGTGCCGACCAGCAGCATGCGCGCCGTGTGGGCGCGCTGGGCGCGGGCCAGCGCGAGCGGTCCGGCGCCGAGCTCGGCGTGAAGCAGGCGCGACAGGTGCCGCGTCGAGTACCCCAGCCGCGCGGCCAGCCCCGAGACGCCGTCGCGTTCGACGACACCGTCGGTGATCAGCCGCATCGCACGCGCGGCGAGGTCGGAACGCAGGTCCCATTCGGGGGAACCGGGTGCCGCCTCGGGGAGGCACCGCTTGCATGCGCGGTAGCCGGCCTCGTGCGCGGCCGCGCTGGTCGGGTAGAACGTCACGTTCGACGGTTTCGGGGTGCGGGCCGGACAGCTCGGCCGGCAGTAGATCCCCGTGGAGTGCACCGCCGTGACGAACTGGCCGTCGAAGCGAGTGTCGCGCGCCTCGATCACCCGGTACCGCTCGTCGAAGGTCAGCTGCATTCCCCCACCCTGTCATGTGCGCGATCCCCGAACCAGCGGAAATCGGCCATCGCGCTGCCGGGGCGGCGCGCTGTCAGCGGATGCGCACGACGGCGCTGCGCTGACCCATCACCAGGAGGTCTCCGTCGTCGAGCGTCACGGCTTCGCCGGGCGGGAGCGTGGTGCGCACGGTGCCGCGCAGACGCTGGGTGCCGTTGGTGGATCCCTGCTCGACCACGATGACGCTCCCGCCCCGCACCGTGACCGCCAGATGCGTCCTGGAGATCGATCGCGTCGCGTCACGGATGACGGCGGCCCGAGCGATCGACCACGCGGGGGTGATCGTCGGGGCCCGGCCGAAGACGACACCGCCCGGTGAAATCTCGACGTCGCCCCCGGTGTCCCAGGAGACGGTGACGATTGGAGCCGTTCCGCTCTGCTTGACGGCGGTGGTGCGCGATCCCGTCGTGATGTCCGCGTAGGCCGCCAGCGTCGGTAGCTCGTCAACGCGCGAGACCGTCAGGACGATGGGAGCACCGCCCGCAGCTGCCGCACCGGCCTCGCTGGGCCAGGCACCGCCGTCGGGCCCGGTGAGCAGGCCGGGCGGTGCCGCCAGGAGCGGGGCGATGGAGGGCATCCCCGGCACGGCGGACAGCACGAGCGCGCCGTCCGCGGACGAGTCGTCGTCCCGGCCTCCGGCGGCTCCACCGCCCGGCGAGGCCGCCTCCGCGCGGGCCGGCGCGAACGCGGCGTCCGCGGGATCGAGCGGTCGAGCCGGCGCGAGGGGGGCGGGGAACAGATTCTGGACCGGAACCATCGCGGGAAGCCCGAGCGGTTGCCGCCCGTCTCGGTCCGTCGTGGGCGCGGCCACCGCAGGAACCGGCTCGATCACCTCGGTGACCGGTTCCGCCACGACCCCCACTGCCGCCGCGACGACTGGTGCCGTCGCCGGCGGGAGCGCGTCACAGGATGCGACCCGGTTGGCGTCGCCGTCGGGGCGCGCGCGCGCATCGGGCATCTGCGGCGCGGCCGAGCCGGTGTCGCGGAGCTCCACGACCCACGTCTGTGCGGCGCGGTCGGGCCAGCCGCGCCCGCGCCGGCTCCGCAACGGCGAGAGCATCACGACGACCAGCGGGCCGAGCACCGGAACGAGAAAGCTCGCTGCCACGACGAGAAAGCGCACGGCAGCCGGCCACCCGCCGGGCGGCCCCAGCGTGTGAACGTTCACGACGCGCAGACCGGTGATCGCCCGTCCGAGCGACACCCCGCGCCAGGCGACGAACAGCAACTGCACCAGGAGGAACGACACGACCGGCACGGCCGAGACGAACACGACCGGAAGCAGCCACACGAACTCGGTCCGCGTCATGGGGTCGCCGGATGCAGCTGCGACGAGCACGCGCCGCACCGGGATGAGAATCGGTGCAGCGAGTACCGCGACGGCGGCGACCTCGATCAGCGTCGCGACGGCCCGCGTGGCGTACGGGGCGGTCGTCATCCCGGGCACGGCGCCGGCGGGCCCGTCGCCAGTCGCCGGGCGACCGTCGACCTCACCGCTCACGTGTGCCCCCTCGTCGTGCCGACCGTGCGGTCACCGTCGGCGTGCGCTCCCGTGTCAACCGTATCCGGCCGCGGTGGCAAACGGACATGGGGAGAACTCCCCGCCTGCGCAACCCGATCAGTGGAAGAAGTGCCGCTCCCCGGTGAAGAACATGGTCACGTCCGCGGCGCGTGCCGCGGCGACCACCTCGTCGTCACGCACGGAACCGCCGGGCTGGATGATGGTCTTGACGCCCGCGTCGATCAGCACCTGCGGCCCATCCGCGAACGGGAAGAAGGCGTCGGAGGCGGCGACGGATCCCACCACGCGTGCGCCCGCCCGGTCCACCGCGAGGTGACAGGAATCGAGGCGGTTGACCTGCCCCATCCCGATGCCGACCGTTGCGGAGTCCTGCGCCAGGACGATCGCGTTGGACTTCACCGCACGGCACGCCTTCCACGCGAAGATCATCCCCTGCAACTCGCTCGGGTCGGGGCGGGGGCCCGCGACGAGCTGCCAGTTCTGCGCGACCGACTCGACCTCGTCGGGGAAGCGGTCGGCGTCTTGCAGCAGCAGCCCGCCCGAGACCAGCCGCACATCCATCGGCTCCTGGCGCCAGTCGGCGGGGAGTTTCAGCACCCGGAGGTTCTTCTTCAGCCGGAACAGCTCCAGCGCCTCGGGCGCGTAGTCGGGCGCGACGATGACCTCGGTGAAGATGTCACGCAGGTTCTCGGCCATCTTGAGCGTGACGGTCCGGTTGGCCGCGATCACCCCGCCGAACGCCGATACCGGGTCACACTCGTGCGCCCGCAGGTGCGCCGACGCGATCGGGTCGAGCGCCTGCGGGGCGGCCACCGCGATGCCGCACGGGTTGGCGTGTTTGATGATGGCGACGGCGGGCCGGATCATGTCGAACGCGGCGCGCAGCGCAGCATCCGCATCGATGTAGTTGTTGAAGGACATCTCCTTGCCCTGCAGTTGCGTGGCCTGCGCGATGCCGTGGCCACCCACGCGCGAGTAGATCGCGGCGCGCTGGTGCGAGTTCTCGCCATACCGCAGCACGGTCTGGCGCTCGGCACGGATCGTGAGGTGCATGGGCAGGTCGCCCTCTTCGGCGATCGTCTCCTCCGCGAACCAGGTGGAGACGGCGCGGTCGTAGGCAGCGGTGTGCGCGAACGCGCGCGCGGCCAGTTCGCGGCGCTGCGCGAGCGTCGTTCCCCCCGCCCGGACGGCGTCGATGATGGCGGGGTATGCAGTGGGCGAGACCACGATGGCCACGTTCGCGAAGTTCTTCGCAGAGGCGCGCACCATCGCCGGGCCGCCGATGTCGATCTGCTCGACCACGGCATCCCCGGCCGCGCCGGAGGCGACCGTCTCGACGAACGGATACAGGTTCACGACGACCAGTTCGAACGGCTGGATGCCCAGCTGCGACAGCTGCTGTTCGTGTTGCTCCAGACGCAGATCGGCCAGCAGGCCCGCGTGGACGCCGGGGTGCAGCGTCTTGACGCGACCGTCGAGCGCCTCGGGGAAGCCGGTGACGGAGGCCACGTCGGTGACCTGGTACCCGGCTTCGCGCAGCAGCGCGGCCGACCCGCCGGTCGACACGATCTCCACCCCGGCGGCGCCGAGAGCCTCCGCGAGGTCGAGCAGGTCGGTCTTGTCGCTGACCGACACCAGTGCACGACGCACGGGCACCACGTCGCGGGGACGGTAGAGGGTCGGGTCGATCGCGGGGCCTGCCATGCGGTACTCCTGGGGGTTAGGTTCTGGGGAAGGAAAGGTCGAGTTCACCGGTCGCGACGCGGCGGATCACGTCGATCAGCAGCCGGCGTTCGACCGGTTTGATGCGGTCGTGGAGGGTGTGCTCAGTGTCGCCGGGCAGCACCGCGACGCGCTCCTGGGCGAGGATCGGGCCGGTGTCGACGCCGTCGTCGACGACGATGACACTCGCGCCGGTCTCGCTCGCGCCGGCGGCGAGCGCATCGCGCACGCCGTGCGCCCCGGGGAACTCGGGAAGGTACGCCGGATGCGTGTTGATCAGTCGCGGCGCCCACGCCGCGACGACGTCGGGCGGCAGCAGGCGCATGAGCCCGCTCAGCACGACGAGATCGGGCTGCCAGACCCGGAGCTGTTCGTCGAGCTCCGCCCCCCACTGCTCACGCGTGTCGAACCTCTCGTACGGGACGACGAAGGTGGGGATGGCGAACTCCTCCGCGTGCGCCAGTCCCTCCGCCTCACGGTCGGCGCCGACGGCGACCACGCGGGCGGGGAAGTCGGTCGACCGCGCGGCTTCGAGCAGAACCCGGAGGTTCGACCCGGTACCGGAGATGAGGACCGCGACCGTGAGCACCCGGCAAGTCTAGCGACGCGGCGGGTCGTCGTCGTTCGCGGGATCCTCGCCGCGCAGGCCGTCGTCGATCGGCTGGGTGTCGGTCGCGTCCGGTGAGGGCGTGAGCGGGGCACGGTCGGGGTGCCCGCGGTCGCTGTGCCCGCGATCGCTGTGCCAGAGGTCGTCGTGGATCGGTTGCGTGTCCGCGTCGTCCGGTGAGGGAACGACCGTCACGGGGTCCCCGGCGGCGGGGGCGGCGGG
>NZ_JBKEAY010000234.1:0-2125 GCF_047972865.1 Microbacterium sp. | reverse complement strand
CCTCGAACGGCCCCACCGAAGCGATCAACGGCCGCCTCGAGCACCTCCGCGGCTCCGCGCTCGGCTTCCACAACCTCACCCACTACATCGCCCGGTCGCTGCTCCAGGCCGGAGGGTTCAGACCCCACCTACACCCTTGATTCCGAAGAGCCATGAAACCAACGCAAACCTCGCCCTCACGATTCATGTACGAATCGGCGCACCGGCCACTCGTCCCCGCGCGTCACCGCCAAGTGGTAGACGAAAGTCGTAGACGTATCTCCCAAAGGTACGATTGAGGTTCCGCTCGAGGGATGCGATCGTACAACAACGGACGCCTGTCGGTGCAAAACGGATGGTAAGCGATGACTAATCGATTCAAGTTCTCTGGTATGTCGACACTTGCTACTGTTGCTCTCGTGTTCGCCTTTGCGACGCCAGCCACCGCCGATACGCTCCCGAATACTGATGCGAACGACGTTGCAGCGCTTGTGAGTGACGCTGCTCCAGCTGCCGAACTCGCCGACCCTGGCATCGTCACTTCCGAAGAACTGACGACAAGCAGCGCAGGTGTCAAGACATCCGTAGCGCTTGACCCAAACGGCGGCATCGCTGTCGTCGCGACGGGGGCTGACTCTGTGCTGTTGATCGAGCTACCCGCAACCCTGCCCCTGGACGAGGGCATCGTTGCCTCGGACGGGACGGCCGTATTCCTCGGTGCGGATGCTTCGGGAGATGCCCTCGCCGTTCAGACTCTTGCCGACGGCTCCACGCGCGTGCAGGCAGTAATCTCAGGCGCTGGTAGCCCGCACGAGTTCGACTATGGGATCCAGGGTTTCGCCGCGGCCGTGAACGACAAGGGCGAAGCAGCCTTCGTATCTTCCGACGGTTCGTTTGTTCCGGTCGCCGCTGCCTGGGCCACCGATGCCGACGGCAAGGCGGTCGCGACTCACTACGAAGTGTCGGGCGACAAGCTCGTGCAGGTCGTTATGCCGAACGCCGACACCACGTACCCTGTCGTCGCCGACCCGAGTTGGGTGTGGATCGGCGCCGGGTGGGGCATGAAACTCACTCGCTCCGAGACTTCGAGCGTACGCAATTACGCGGCGGCAGTCGGCATGTGCACAGCATTCTCCAGAAGAGCTCCCGGACTGGCAGTGGGGTGCGCGGTCTGGGGTGCATACATCCAGCTGCAGGCGAACCTCGCCCAGAGCGACCGCCCCAAGACGTGCCTCTTCTTCAACGTCGTCCCTGCGCCGGGTAGCATCTGGCGCGTAGGTTGCTGACGAACGAGGAGACAGCGATGAACGAAATGCTCATCTACGTGCTCACGGCCCTGATCGCTGTGAGCACGGGCGTGACATTCTGTGCGGCTTCCGCTGGCCCACTACGCGTGCTCACCAATACGGCCGGAATACTATCAACTGCCGCCGTTGTCATTGCCGCTGTCGTCATCGGCGCCGGAGCTCCGTGGATGGGTCCGCTGTTCGCAATTGTCGCCGGATTGACTGCGCTGCTGGTCGCCGCCGTCGCGCGTGCTGCCGAACCCGGACTGGTCGGCGAGCCGTACTGGCGACGAGTGACCCTCATCGCCTTCCACAACGGCAGATTACGCACGGTCGAGGGCAACTGAATCCCGACGATGAGGCGGCGCTGCGAATTGCATCGCCGCCTCTTCCATGCCGCCTTCAGTGTTCCTCGATGGGGTATCCGGTGGGCGCAGCGGCTGCCGTTCATGGACTGGACCGGGGCGCTATCCCCAGCGGAGGGGCGGTCGCGACCCCAACCTTGAGCTCGTGCATCGACGGCAGAGAGCACCCGACGTGCTTTCGGCACAGGGTCGCGTAGCGGCCCGAAGCCCGCCTCGAAGGCTTCCGCCCGGCTCGCGGACGTCCACTCGACCTGCACCGCATCAAGGAACCGTAACTAACCCAGCAGATTGAACGCATACGACTGCAGCGTGCCCGGCGAGGAAAGGGGATATCCATCTTGTTGCCACGGGCCTGGTCGGGGTGGATCGGGGGTGGGTCAAGTCCGTGGGTGTGGTGTATCGGTGGTTGTGTGATCCTTCGTTGATGGGGGGTGGGTTATGCGGTGAGGGCTTTGAGGTCGGGGTCTGTCACCTCCTCGGTGTCTGGTTCGCTGA
>NZ_JBKEAY010000228.1:0-3558 GCF_047972865.1 Microbacterium sp. | reverse complement strand
CCCGGCTCCGCGACGACCTCGGCGAACGCGCCCTGGTCGAATTGGCGATGATGGTCGCTGTCGAGAATCAGCGCTCGCGCTTCAACAGCGCGCTGGGGTTGACCAGCCAGGGTTTCCGGGCTACGTGTGAGGTGCGGTGAACGAGTTCGAGGCGCACCGGGGCAGGATGCTGGGGATCGCGTACCGGCTGCTGGGCAGCTTCGTCGACGCGGAGGATGTCGTGCAGGAGACCTGGATCGCCTGGGACACCGTCGATCGCGGTGCCGTGGCCGACCCCGGCGCCTATCTCGCCCGCGCCGTCACCCACCGCGCCCTCAACCGAGTGCGCACGCTCGCCCGGCAGCGGGAGGACTACATCGGGTCGTGGCTGCCCGAACCGGTCGCCACCGAACGCCTCCCCGACGAAGCCGCCGAGATCGCCGACTCGCTGTCGTTCGCCATGCTGGTGCTCATGGAGCAGCTGTCGCCGCTGGAGCGCGCTGCGTTCATCCTGCGCGAGGTGTTCGCCCTCGACACCGCCGAGACGGCCGAGATCCTGGGGCGCACCCCCGTCGCGGTGCGAAAACTGCTGTCGCGAGCGCGTGCGCGGCTGGACGACGCACCCCCGGCACCCGAGGACACGGTCGCCGGGCACGTCCGCACCTCCACGGCATTCGTGACCGCCATCCAGACCGGTGACATCGCCACCGCACTGTCGTTGCTGTCACCGTCGGTCGAACTCGTCACCGACGGCGGCGGCAAGGCGAGCGCCGCCCGTAGACCGGTGACCGGCGCCGACGCGGTGCTGCGGTTCCTGGTGGGCGCCTTGGACAAGTGGGGCGCCGACTCGATCACCCCGATCAGCGTCAACCACCGCACGGCGCTGCTGATCGAGTCCGCCGCGAGCGGCCCGTCGCTCTACCAGATCGACGTGCGCGACGGGCGTATCCAGCACATCTGGGCGACCCGCAACCCCGACAAGCTCACCTCCGCGACCTCCCCATCCTGACCCACCTGTCTCCCCGTCCCGCCCCCGTCCCGCCCCCGTCCCGCGCCCGACCCGCGAGACCGCAGCGACGGTATCGAGACGGCGCGAAGAACGTGCGGTTTCGATCACGGGGCTGTCGTTTCGCGGGAGACGGATGCTGCGGATCCCCGGCGGGCGACGGGCTCAGCGTGCCGCGGAGCGGCGCACGAGCAGTGCCAGGTGGAGGGCGGCCTGGACCTCACCGTCGTCGAGGTCCACGTCGAGCAGGTCGTGGATGAGCGCGAGGCGCTGATAGAACACCGACCGCGACAGGTGCGAGGCGCTCGCCGCCGCGGTGCGATTGCCGGGGTGGGCGAGCATCGCACCGAGCACGTCGAGCAGGTCGCCGTGACGGGCCAGGTCGTACTCGATCAGCGGCGCCAGCATGCGTTCGCCGTGCTGGAGCACGCGATGGTCTCCCCGCAGCGCCGACACCAGCCGCGCGAGCGGTCGATCGTTGACCCGCCGCAGGTGAGGTCCTGGGCCGGATCGTCGCACCGCGGCGCGGGAGAGATCGGCCGCCTCCTGCACGGAGTTCAACCCCGCTTCCAGTCCCTCGCCGGCGGAGCCGATCGACATCACCACCCGGTCCAGACCCGCGACAGCCCGCGCGCCCGGCGCCGCCGCCGGTGGCGCACCCGTGGCGAGCACCGCGGCGAACCGCCGCGCAGTGTCGTCGTCGAAGACGGCGCGCGTCGGAAACGACAGCAGGACCGTCGTCGCACCACCGGATGTCGTGGACAACGCCCGCCCGCCGAACTGTGCCGCAGCGGCATCGACCGCTTCGGGTCGCACCTGCAACCCGGCCACCACAAGACCGATCAAGTGCGCGTCGTCGACCGGCATGCCCGCCGCCTCCACGCGCGCCACCATTCCGCTGCGGGACGCATAGCGGCCGGCCAACAGACCGTCGAGCATGCGGCGTCGACCGATCGCCGCCCAGTCATCGACCTCACCGTCGCTCAACCGCCCCAGCGCCAGCGCGATCGCACCCTGCCCGACGACGCTGGCCCGACCCGCCGGATGGGGTGGGCCGGGGAGCGCCACGAGGTACCCCCAACGCACACCGCGTGCCTCCACCGGAACGATGAGCCAGTCTTCCGTCCCCGCGCCGCGATGCGCCAACCGAGACCGGGCCTCCCATCCGCCCAGCAGCCGTTCTTCGGCAGCCGGTGGCACCTCGGCAGTGACCACTTCGTGTGCCAGGTTCTCCAGAACCACCGGCGCCGCGAGCGTCTGCGCCAGCTGGCGCACGACGAAATCGGCGGGAGAGCCACGCAGCGCGAGCGCCGTGAACCGAGCATGGACCTCGTCGCGGGCGCGCAGCGCCGCCGTCTGTTCGGCGATGATCCGGCGATGGACGGCCTCGGTGACCGCGACGAACTTCACCTCACGGTGCAGCGCGACCAACGGCAGCCCACCGGCCCGTGCCGCTTCGACCACCGCATCCGGGACGTACCGGTAGTGCGCGCCCAGTTCCAGGACGACGCAGGCCAGCCCGGCATCCACGAGGCCTGCGATGAACGCCCGCAACTCGTCGGGCGGATCGGGCCACCCCGCACCCGTCGACAGCAGCAGCTCGCCGCCGTCGAGCAGTCGGGCCACCCCGGGACTGTCCGATGCGTGCACCCATCGCACCGGCGCATCGAGGGCGTCCACCCCGGCTAACAGCTGCGGATGTCCTGCCACGAGCGCGTCCAAGGCGAGGATGTCCCGCACGGTCGGAGAGCTCTCGCGCCCGTCCAGACGGTCTGTGCGATCGCCGTCTTGTTCGCGACGTTCCGCCACGTCGTGTCCTCTCTCAGCTTCAGACAACGACAGCCTACGCGGCCTCCGGTCGATCTGTCCGGATGCCGTGCACCCACGCCGAGCGAACCGAACCTCAGCGCCCGCGACCCACGCGCACAGAACGCACGTCGACCACCGGTGACGGACGCTGAGCAGAAGGCGGGCGCGAGCGGGTCCGCCTCAGCGTTCGAGGACGACGGCCAGCCCCTGACCCACGCCGATACAGATCGCGGCGACCGCGACGCCGCCGCCGCGGCGCGCGAGCTGATGGGCCGCGTGACCGATGATGCGACCGCCCGACGCGCCGAGCGGGTGACCGATCGCAAGCGCACCACCGTGGACGTTGAGCCGTGCAGGATCGAACTCGGGCCATCCGGCCAGACACGCCAGCGACTGCGAGGCGAACGCCTCGTTCAGTTCGACGATGTCGACATCCGCCCAGGTGCGGCCCGCTCGAGCGAGCGCCGTGTTCGCCGCCTCGATGGGCGCAATCGGGAAGTCGTCGGGGTCGACGCCGTGCGCGGCGCGCCCCGCGATGCGCGCAAGCGGCTCGGCATCCAGCGCGCCTTCGGCGCCGAGCAGAACCGCCGAGGCGCCGTCGTTGATCGGCGACGAGTTTCCTGCGGTGACCGTGCCGTCCGCCGCGAACAGCGCGCGCAGCCCGGCGAGCTTGTCGACCGACGTGTCATCGCGGATGCCCTCGTCGCGCACCAGCGGTACGCCGGGCACGATGACGACCTCGGCCTCGTACACACCCTCTGCCC
>NZ_JBKEAY010000171.1:0-2476 GCF_047972865.1 Microbacterium sp. | reverse complement strand
TTGAGGTTCGCAATCTCGCGGGCGTTCCTGTGGTCACCGGGGCGGGGCGCCCGAGTTGGCATGGCTGGACCTGCTACCTACCTGTCTCGATGCCTCCGGGTCTGGCGCGCGAGGACCTCGTGGCCGCGACCGGTCGGATTCAGCAGGCGTTCAACGCCGTGCGGGTGTCGGTCGTCGGGGAGCACCTCACTGCGCTCGCGCTTCGAGTCGACTACGCCGACGCGCTCGCGCAATCGTTCACGCTGCCGCTCGGGGGCGACTACGACGGTCGGGCCGTGCTCACCGGCATCACTGAGGACGGGCAGCAGTGGCGGCTTCCGCTCGGACCACACACGCTCGTGGCCGGCTGCTCGGGAAGTGGCAAAGCGTCGCTCGTGTGGGGGCTTCTGCTCGGCCTGGCGCAGCCCATCCACGCAGGACACATCGAGGTGTGGGGCATCGACCGAAAGGGCGGCATGGAACTCGCCATGGGCCGCGCGCTGCTGACGCGCTTCGCAGACGATGCGGCCACCTCGGTCGCCCTTCTCGAGGATGCCGTCGCGGCGATGCAGGCACGCGCCCGTGCCCTGGCGGGAATCACCCGGCAGCACACGCCGACCGCTGAGAGTCCGACCGTGATCGTGCTCATCGACGAACTCGCCGCGCTCACCTCATACGAGACCGATCGCGAAATGCTGCGCCGAGCCAACGCCGCGATCGCCACCCTCGCGTCACAGGGCCGCGCAGTCGGCTTCATCCTGTTCGCCTGCTTGCAGGACCCTCGGAAAGAGACCCTTCCGGCTCGCGGTCTCTTCACACAGACGGTGGGGCTTCGCCTCCGGGATCGCACAGAGACCGCGATGGTGCTCGGGGATGGTGCTGTGGCTGCGGGCGGGCTGTGTCACGAGATTTCGGCATCCACACCGGGCGTCGCCTTCGTGCTCTCGGAGAACGGCGGCACCCCGGTGCGCGTTCGCGCTGCCTTCGCGCCCGATGAGCAGATTCGCGACGCGGCGGCGACCTACTTTGCGCCACACCCGGTGGAAGTGCTCGTGCCGCCACCACCCGAGCCCGCACCGCGACCCCCGCGCCGACGGCAGACCCGTCGCGCCTCAACGACAGAGACACCCACGGAGGAATCATGAACAGGAAGAAGCTCGCAATCGGCGGCGCTATCGTGCTCGGTGCCGCACTCTTCGCAACGGTCGGAGCCGTCGCTGGTTACGCGGCAGCTGAGCAACAAGCGGCAACGGAAGACCGGGATCCGGGTGTGCCGTGCAACCTGCGGCTGGTCTGGGATCGCGTCACCCAGCGGTCGCTCGCGGTGTACGAGGACTCCGCGCTGATCTCGTACACGCCGAACTACGGACGCATCGCAAACCTGTCGTGCAGCGACGACGTGATCCTGCGGTGGCAGGAAGCGCGCCGAGTCGATGGTCTCGATGATCAGGTGTGCCGCCCTGTGTTGCGATTCGACGCGGATGCCATGGCCGAGGTCGTCGGCTGCGCCGTCCCGAGCCTGGTGGTGGACCGTGAGTCTCGCTGAGTCCGTCGCCGCCCGCTTGCGGAGCCCGGACTTCGACCAGTGGATGAACGGCGCAGCGCGCACGGGCTACTGCGCGAACCCTGTGCGGCTGGTCGGATCGGCTGTGACGACGAACCCACACTCAGGTGAGGTCATCGGCGACTATGCGTCGTCGGCACAACCCGACGGTGTGAGCTACACCCGCTGTGGCAACCGCCGCGCGCGACGCTGTGAGTCGTGCAGCCACGAATACAAGGGCGACACCTGGCACATGATCATGGCCGGAGCCGCGGGCGGGATGAAGGGTGTGCCGGAGTCGATCGCCGAGCATCCGATGGTGTTCGTCACGCTGACCGCTCCCTCGTTCGGCGCGGTCCACTCGACGGCACGCGCACACCATCGAGGCGACTGCGCTCACGGTCGCCCGCGAGGATGCAGCGGTGATCACGCAGCGGATGCTCCGGTGCTTGGCGATCCGGTGTGCGCCGATTGCTACGACTACGCCGGGCACGTGGTCTGGCAGTTCTTCGCGCCGGAGCTGTGGCGACGATTCACGATCCAGCTGCGACGGACGCTCGCGAAGGAGCTCGGGCTGACACAGCGTGCCGCCGCGGAGATCATGCGCGTGCAGTTCGCAAAGGTTGCGGAGTTTCAACGGCGCGGAGTCGTGCACTTCCACGCGATCGTTCGGCTCGACGGCATGAGTCCGGTCGCCGAGTTCCCTCCTGCGCCGGTTGGCGTCACCGAGGCGCACCTTGTCGCCGCAGTCCGGGCCGCCGTTCGTCGAGTGTCGTACGAAGCACCACGCGTTCCCGGCGAGCAAACCACTCGCATCCTGCGATGGGGCGCGCAGCTCGACGTGCAACCGATCGTCAAGCGCGAAGGTCTCGGCGGTGAGCTGTCGGATCGTGCCGTCGCGGCCTACATCGCCAAGTACGCGACGAAGGCGACGGAAGACCTCGACGGCAGTCA
>NZ_JBKEAY010000168.1:0-14370 GCF_047972865.1 Microbacterium sp. | reverse complement strand
CTGTTGTAGTCGGTGTTCACGAGATACGGGAACACCTGCGTCTGCACCGCGAGCGACCCGTTGTCGTACGAACCGGCCGGGTCGAGCGTGGTGACCTTGTCGGTCGTTCCCACGATGATCGGCTCGTCCGAGCCGCCACTGCCACCACCGCCGTCCCCGTTGCCCCCACCGGACGTGCATCCGGTCAGGACCAGCGCGAAAGCGCCGAGCGTGGCGAGGGCGACGCCGATGCGACCCCCCGCGGTGTTGTGCCGTCCAGACATGCTGACCACCCCTGCTGTCGTCGGAGGCCGCGGCAAGACGACGGCCTCCGCTCATCTTGCCTCCCGCACGCCCGCTCGGGGATCGCCGGTGAACGATTCGTAACCGTAATGCAACCGGACTCAGCTGGTCTCGCGCACGACGAGCTCGGTGTCGAGGATCGTCGCCGTCGGTGGCTGCTCTCCGGCCAGGACCGCGAGCATCACCTCCGCCATCTGGTGACCCAGCGTCGTCGTCGGCTGGCGCACCGTGGTCAGCAGCGGCGACAGGTCGGTGGCTGCCGGCGAATCGTCGAACCCGACCACGGCGACCTCGGCGGGCACGGCCACCCCGGCGCGGGCGAGCGTGCTCACCGCACCGCGGGCCATGAGGTCGCTCGCCACGAAGACGGCGTCCACCGGCTCCTCCGTGTCGAGGATGTGCTGCATCGCCTCGGCGCCCTGCAGCAATGCGAATCCGCCGTCGGCGATCGGACCGGCATCCAGGCCCGCGGCCGCCAGGGCGGACCGATATCCGGCGAGCCGATCGGCGGCGACGGCCATCGTCAGCGGCCCGGTGACGGTGGCGATGTGCCGGCGTCCGCGCGCGATCAGGTGCTCGGTGGCGATGCGGGCCCCCGCGACGTTGTCGACATCGACGTAGTGTGTGTCTGTGCCGGTCGCCGACGGCCGCCCGCCGAAGACGACCGGGACGGCGCTGACGATCCGTGAGATGAACCGGTCACTGGTGTCGTGCGAGATGATGAAC
Source organism: Microbacterium sp. (assembly GCF_047972865.1). Lineage (GTDB taxonomy): Bacteria > Actinomycetota > Actinomycetes > Actinomycetales > Microbacteriaceae > Microbacterium. Next base: position 13,362 of record NZ_JBKEAY010000168.1, on the reverse strand, counting down.
GCCCCGTCGACGGCACCGCTGGTGATGTACGCGGCGGTCTTCTCGGGAGGGTCGTCGCTGGCGATGATCAGGTTCAGCACGTAGTCGGTGCTGTCCAATCGCGAGGTGAGACCCGACATCACCTCGGAGAAGAACGGGTCGCCGAACACGCGGTGCGTGTTCTCGGGGACGACCAGCGCGATGGCCATCGTGGCACGACTGGCCAGCGACCGTGCCGCCCGGTTGGGCACGTAGTGCAGCTCGGCGATCGCGCGTTTCACGGCGTCGCGTGCAACGGTACTCACCGACGGCGACCCGTTGATGACGCGGGACACCGTCGATCGGGACACCCCGGCCGCCGCCGCGACCTCCTCGTTCGTCGGATGGTGGACGCTGGCATCGTTGCTCATACGCACCCCTCTACCCGTGCGCCGACTCCACCCCAACGGAAACGTCGACCGCACGTTCTGCGATGATTCGAGCGTACTCGCGGCCGGAGTCCTTGACGATACGCTCTTGGGTGTCGAAATCGACCCGAACGATCCCGAACCGCTTGCGGTACCCCCAGGCCCACTCGAAGTTGTCCAGCAGCGACCAGACGAAGTAGCCGCGCACATCCACACCGGCCGCGATCGCGTCGGCCACCGCCGCCACGTGGGCCCGCAGGAACGCGGTCCGCGCGACGTCGTGCACCCGCGACGCGCCGCCCGCGACGCTGACCGAGTCGTCATATGCGGCCCCGTTCTCGGTGACGTACAGTGCCACGCCGGCCGCTCCGGTGTACTCGGTGTGCACCCGCCGCAGCAGCCGGGTGAGCTCGGCCGGCTGCACGTCCCAGTGCATGCTGGTGCGCGGCAGACCGCGATCGTGCCAGTGGATGCCGTCGTTCGACGGGAACGGCGACCGGATCGCGCGTGCGGTGGGCGCATCGGTGGATGGCGGTGTCCGCGCCGGCGGGCGCCCCGACACGTAGTCGCCGCGGTAGTAGTTCACCCCGAGCGTGTCGACCGGAGTCGAGATCACGGCCAGGTCGTCCGCCCGCACGGCCTCGTCGAACGCGGCCACGGCGGCGGGGTCGACGGCGCGGATGTCGTTGACGACGTCGACCGGGTAGCACCCGCGCAGCACCGGGTCGAGGAACCAGCGGTTGAACTGTCCGTCGATCCGGCGGGCCGCGTCGCGGTCGGCGGGGTCGTCGCCGTCGACGGGGTCGGCGACGGTGAGGTTGAGGGTGAGGCCCAGTGTCAGCGCGGCGTCGCGCTCCCGCAGGGCCCGCACGGTCTGCCCGTGTCCGAGCAGCAGGTGGTGCGCGGCGAGCATCCCGTCGGTGACGCTCCGCCGCCCGGGCGCGTGGATGCCGGCGGTGTAGCTGAGAAACGACGAGCACCACGGCTCGTTGAGCGTGGTCCAGACACCGACGCGATCCCCCAGGGCGTCGTGCACGTCGAGGGCGTACTCGGTGAACCGGTCGCTGGTGTCGCGGGAGGTCCAGCCGCCACGATCCTCCAACGCCTGCGGGAGGTCCCAGTGGTACAGCGTGAGCCAGGGTTCGATGCCGGCGTCGCGCAGTTCGTCGACGAGACGACGGTAGAAGTCGAGCCCCCGCTGGTTGACCGGGCCGCCGTCGGGCCGCACGCGCGCCCACGACACCGAGAAGCGGTACGACTGCAGCCCCAGCCGCGCCATGAGCGCCACGTCGTCGCGATAGCGGTGGTAGTGGTCGCAGGCGACGTCGCCGGTGTCGCCGCCGACGACGGCATCCGGAACCCTGCTGAACGCGTCCCAGATCGAGGCGGTGCGCCCGTCGTCGAAGGCGGCGCCCTCGATCTGATACGCGGCGGCGGCCGCCCCGAACAGGAAGTGCGCCGGGAGCGGGCGCGATCCGGTCTGTGTCACGGGGGATCCTCTCGCGTGGGGGTCGTACAACACGACCCCAGCGCACTCTAGCCGCGTTTGCGGTGCCGTTCGCCGCGGTCGGCGCGCCTAGACTGTCAGCGACCCCTCTCCCGACTTTTCCGGAGCCGAACATGCCCACCATCGTCGTCGACGTCATGCCCAAGGCCGAGCTGCTCGACCCGCAGGGGAAGGCGGTCGCCGGGGCGCTGGCGCGGCTCGGCCACGAGGGCATCGGGGGCGTCCGCATCGGCAAGCGGTTCGAGCTGACCGTCGAGACCGCCGACGCGGCGACCCTCGCCGCCGTCGAGACCGTCGCCGCCGAGATTCTCTCCAACGCCGTGATCGAGGATGTCGTGGGCATCGAGGTCGTGGAGTGACCGCGCGTATCGGGGTCATCACTTTTCCCGGATCGCTCGACGACGGCGACGCGCAGCGCGCCATCCGCCTCGCCGGAGCCGAACCGGTCGCGCTGTGGCACGGCTCGCACGACCTCGCCGGCGTCGACGCGCTCGTGCTCCCCGGCGGTTTCAGCTACGGCGACTACCTGCGGGCGGGCGCCATCGCCGCCGTCGCGCCGATCATGGCCGACGTGAAGGATGCCGCCGCGAAAGGCATGCCGATCCTCGGCATCTGCAACGGCTTCCAGATGCTCCTCGAGGCGCACCTGCTGCCGGGCGGGCTCATCCGCAACGCCCATCAGCAGTTCATCCGCCGCGATCAGCGGTTGCGCGTCGAGAACGCGGGCACGGCGTGGACCTCCGGGTTCGAGGCGGGGCAGGAGATCACGATCCCACTGAAGAACGCCGACGGCGGCTACATCTGCTCCGCCGAGACGCTGCGGCGGGTCGAGGGCGAGGGTCTGGTGGCGTTCCGCTACCGGGGGGTCAACCCGAACGGGTCGCTCGATGACATCGCCGGTCTCACCAACGAGCGCGGCAACGTGGTGGGCCTGATGCCGCATCCCGAGCACGCCGTGGAACCCGGGTTCGGGCCCGACACCCGCGCCGCGATGCGCTCCGGGGTGGACGGGCTGACCTTCTTCACCTCCGCGATCGCGGCGCTGACGGCATCCGCGGCCTGAGCCGGCGCGGGTCCCCTCAGACCGTGCCGGCCGGCGGCCACACCCCGATGATCACGGCCATGACCAGGATCGTCACGAGTTCGTGGGCGATGTTGAGCACGGTGAGGTTGGTGGGCCGGCCCTCGAACGCGTCGTGAGTGATGAACCGGGCCGCCGTGAACCCCGCCCACAGGATGACACCGGTCAGCAGCGCCGCGACGAGGTAACCGCCGCCGTAGAAGTGCCACGCGATCGTGGTCGCCCCGGCGAGCACCCACGCGGTGACGAAGCTCACCAGCACCGTCACGACGATCGCGACGGTCGCCGTCGAGGCGGGGCGGTTCATGTCGACGCCCGCCAGGCGCGCCCACCGCGTGCCGAACACCTTCGGGGTGTACCAGATCGACCCGACGAGCATGCTCGAGAGCATCGCCAGCACCACGGCCCAGTAGTTGATCTCGGGAACCACCATCGCCTCCGTTCGCGCTGCCGGACGGCGTGCGCTGCCGCCAGAGTACCGCGGCCGGAGGGCGCCGGGCGGTGGGGGGCGCCGGGCGGGCCCGCCCCGCTGGCGCTGCAGAGCGTTGAGCCGCTCACCTTCGGCTCGATCGCCGTCGTCGAGGCGGCGCACGCTGTGAGCAAGCCCCTCCCGTCGCGGTCCGCACCGGTAGCGTGGGCGGGATGACCCGACTGATCGTCTCTGTGCCGTCGAACGGACTCGCCGCCGACCTGCGCCCGCTCCCGGACGGGGTGGAGCTGGTGACGTGGGACCTCCTCTCCCCGCCGCCGACACCGCGCATCGACCTCGTGGTACTGCCGTACATGGCGCCGGGCATCGATCTGTCACCGGTGGGGGCGGTGCAGCCGAGGCTCGTGCAGAGCCAGTCGATCGGGTACGAAGGAGTCACCGCGACGCTGCCGACGGGAATCGTGTTCGCCAACGCCGCCACCGTCCACGAGGCCTCGACGGCCGAGCTCGCGGTGGGCCTCGCTCTCGCCGCGCAGCGCGGGATTCCCGGGTTCGTGCAGGCTCAGGAGCGTCGACAGTGGGAACCTGATTACCGGCAGAGCCTGGCCGACCGGCGGGTGCTTCTGCTCGGCTACGGCGGGGTGGGCAAGGCCGTCGCGGCCCGGTTGGCCCCGTTCGAGGTCACCGTGACCCCGGTCGCGTCGCGGGCGCGCGACGAGGACGGCATCCGCGTGCACGGGGTCGACGAGCTGCCGGACCTGCTGCCGCACGCCGACATCGTGATCCTCACCCTCCCGGGCGGTGACGCCACCCGACACGTCATCGACGATGCGGCGCTGGCGCTGCTTCCCGACGGGGCGCTCGTCGTCAACGTCGGCCGCGGCCCGCTCATCGACACCGACGCCCTTCTCGCCCACGCCGAACGGGGCCGCATCCGGGCGGCGCTCGATGTGACCGACCCCGAGCCGCTGCCGGCCGATCACCCGCTGTGGGCGCTCGACGGGGTCCTGATCGTGCCGCACGTGGGCGGGGCGTCGACGGCGATGGAACCGCGGATCAGCGCGCTCGTGCGCCGCCAGATCGACCGGATGCTCGCCGACACCGACCCCGAGAACGTCGTCGTGCGCACCTGAGGGCCCCGGTCACGCCGGCGCGGTGTCGACGTCTGCCCCGTGCCACAGGTCGCCGCACTCCACGGCGGTGGCCGCGTGGGTCTGCAGGAACGACCCGGCACCGCGGTCCCCGCGGAGCGAGGCGGCCACCGCTGTCCACCAGTGGCGCCCGATGAGCACGGGGTGCCCCGGCACGCCGCCGTACACGGCACGGGCCAGTGCCCGGTACGACGCCCGCTCGGCGAGCCGCGCGCATGCCGCCGCCGGCATATCGGGCGTGTCGACGGTGACCAGGAGCGCCGCGTCGATGTCGGGCTCGGCCGCACCCAACCCGGCGCGCACCGAGGCCGCCAGACCCTCCCGCCACCCGGTGACCGCCACGATGCGTGCGGTGGGCGGTACCAGGTGCGTGGCACGCTCACGGTCGGCGCCGAGGGCGACCAGCACGTCGGCACACCCCGCTTCGGTCAGCGTCGTGACCGCGCGGGCCACCCACGCCGTCCCGTTCTGGTCCCGCGCGAGCGCTTTCGGACCGCCGAACCTCGATCCCGCCCCGGCGGCCAGCACGATGCCGCACACCGCCGCGGTCATGTGACACCCACCGTCGACGGCTGCGGGGTGTGCAGCGGGCCGGATGCCTGCGACAGCGGCACGCCCGACGCGCCGTGCCGCACCGCGACGATCTCGGCCAGGATCGACAGCGCCGTCTCCTCCGGGCTGCGTCCCCCCAGGTGCAGTCCGATCGGCGAGCGCAACCGGCGCAGCGCCGTCTCGCCGAGGCCCGCGTCGCGAAGACGCATCATCCGGTCGTCGTGCGTCGTGCGCGATCCCATCGCGCCGACGTAGCCGGCCGGTGAGGCCAGCGCGACCCGTAACGCCGGTACGTCGAACCGGGGGTCGTGGCTGAGCACGCACACCGCGGTGCGGGCGTCGATGGGAGTCGCTGCGAGGTACCGTTCGGGGGCGGCGTGGACGACGGTGGCCTCCGGGATGCGCTCCGGCGTCGCGAAGGCGGAGCGCGCGTCGACGACGGTCACCGCCAGTCCCATCGCCGCGCCGAGGCGGGCCAGCGCCGCCGCGAACGTCACCGCCCCCACGACGATCAGCCGGGGCGGGGCGCCGACCGGCACCGCGAGCACCCGCGTGACCGGGTCGGCGTCGACACGACAGCCGGCGCGGTCGTAGCCGAGCACGGTCGGCGCGGTGAGCCCGGCGGCATCCGCCGCTCCCGGAACGGCGGGCGCGGCACCGTCGGCGACCACCGCGCCCGCCCCGGTTCCCGGTGCGCCGTCGAGCACGAGCAGCGCCGTCGCCGGCAGGCCCATCCGCTCGCGTTCGGCCAGCAGCACGAGGTCGCTCGCGGCCGGCGACCCCGGGCGCACGGCGCGCACCAGCACATCGATGCGCCCGCCGCAGGTGAGGCCGATGTCGAAGACGGGGTCATCGGGGATGCCGAACGACAGCACGTGCGCGTGACCGCCCGCGAGCACCTCGGCGCCCGCCTCGGCGACCTCGGTCTCGACGCAGCCGCCCGACACGGTGCCGAACACGCGCCCGGCCGCATCGACGATCAGGCTCGCACCCAGCTCCCGCGGCGCACTTCCGGCCGTGCCGCACACCGTGGCCATCGCGAACGGGGTCCCCTCGCGGGCCCAGTTCTCGGCGATCGGCAACACCTCGCGCATCGCACACCTCCCGTCCCCCCACGGTACGAACCGCGTGTTGCCGGAGCGTTGCGACCGCGGGACGGGACGGAAACATCCCCGAAACCGGTCTCTGTTTCACTCGACACACCCGCAGCACAGGCAGGACCCGACATGGACATCACCACGGTGCGCCACTGGCGCACGGCACGGTCGCGCGCCGACCTGACCCTCGCGGCGGGCGAGACCTTCCTCGCCGGCGGGTCGTGGCTGATGAGTGAACCGCAGCCGGAGGTCACCGGGTTCGTCGACCTGACCTCGCTCGGCTGGGACGATCTCGACGCCTCCGCCGAGGGCCTGCGGATTGGCGCGACCTGCACGATCGCGCGTCTGGTCGCCGGCGCACAACGGCTGCGCGACACCCACCCGCACTGGACCGCGCTGCCGATGGTGGCCGATGCCGCGAACGCACTGCTCGCCTCGTTCAAGATCTGGAACACCGCCACCGTGGGCGGCAACATCTGCCGCGCGTTCTCGGCCGGGGCGATGGTCTCCCTCGCCGCCGCCCTGGACGGCGTCGCCGAGGTGTGGACGCCCGCCGGCGCTGACCGGCGGGTGCCGGTGGCCGACCTCGTCACCGGCAACGGCTCGACCGTCCTCGCCCGCGGCGAGGCGCTGCGGGCCGTCTTCCTGCCGGCGGCGGCGCTGCGCTCGCAGGCCCGGCTGCGCAAGATCGCCCTCGCCGAGCACGGCCGTTCCGGCGCGGTCGTCACCGGCCGGATCGACCCCGACGGCGGCGCCGTGTTCACCGTGACCGCCGCGACCGAGGTGCCCGCCGTGTTCCGGTTCGCTGCGCTGCCGGATGCCGAGGAGCTGAGCGCCGCCGTGGCCTCCGCTCCGCACTTTTTCACCGACCCGCTCGGGGCCGCCGACTGGCGCCGCGGAGTGTCGATCGTGCTGGCCGAGCGGATCCGCCGCGACTTGATCACGGCGGCGCGCCGGTGAGGTTCCACGTCAACGGCGCCGCGCAGGACGCCGAGCCGCGCCCCGGGCAGTGCCTGCGCACGCTGCTGCGCGAGACCGGGCACACCGAGGTGAAGAAGGGGTGCGATGCCGGCGACTGCGGCGCGTGCGGAGTGCTGCTGGACGGGGCGCCGGTGCACTCGTGCATCGTTCCGGCCGCGCGCGCCGACGACGCCGAGATCACGACGGCGGCGGGATTGGCGGCGGGCGACGACCTGCATCCGGCGCAGGAGGCGCTCGCGACCGGCTTCGGCTTCCAGTGCGGCTTCTGCACGCCCGGCATGAGCGTCACCGCCGCGTCGCTGTGTGCCGACGACCTCGACGACCTCGGCCGCCGGCTGAAGGGCAACCTGTGCCGCTGCACCGGGTACCGGCCCATCCGGGAGGCGGTGCGGGCGTCGGTGACCGGGGTGGTGCGGCGCACCGGCTCGGGGGCTGTCGAGACGAGGGCGGCCGATGCCGGGGCGGTCGAGACGGGGCCGGTCGAGTCAGGGTCGGCCGATGCGGGGTCGATCGAGACGGGGACCGCCGAGTCAAGGCCGGCCGAGACGGGGCCCGCCGTGGGCCGGTCGGTCGTGCCGGAGGCGGCGCGGCGGATCGTGCAGGGGCGCGAGCCGTTCACCTTCGACCTCGACGCCGACCACCCGGCGGTCTCGGCGCTCGCGCTGCGGGTCGTGGCCAGCCCGCACGCGCACGCCCGCATCCGCTCGATCGACACCCGCGCCGCGCTCGCCGTGCCCGGTGTCGTCGCCGTGCTCACCCACCACGACGCCCCCCAGATCCGCTTCTCGACGGCGCGGCACGAGCACCGCGAAGACGACCCTGACGACACCCGTGTGCTCGACGACGTGGTGCGCCACGTCGGGCAGCGGGTCGCGGCCGTCGCCGCCGAGACGGCGGAGGCGGCCGACGCCGCCCGGCGCCTGGTGGCGGTGGACTACGACGTGCTGCCGGCGGTGTTCGACCCCGACCGCGCCCGTGAGCCGGGTGCTCCGCTGCTGCACCCCGACCGCACCCGGGCCGACCGGGTCGACGAGGCCGAGCGCAACGTCGTCGTGACCGTCGGCGAGGGCGACGGTGACGCGACCGACGCGGCCCTGGCCGCCAGCGCCGTCACGGTGACCGGCACGTGGCACAGCTCGCGTGTGTCGCACGCGCAGTTGGAGACGCACGGCGCCGTGGGGTGGCTCGACGACGACGGCCGGCTGGTGATCCGGTCGTCGACGCAGGTGCCGTTCCTGACCCGCGACGAGGTGGCCCGGGTGTTCGACCTCGGCCCCGACCGGGTGCGGGTGCACGCGGCGCGGGTGGGCGGCGGGTTCGGCGGCAAACAGGAGACGTTCACCGAGGACCTCGTGGCGCTCGCGGTGCTGCGCACCGGCCGCCCGGTGTCGTACGAGTTCGCGCGCACCGACCAGTTTCAGCGGGCGTCGGTGCGGCATCCGATGCGGGTGGAGGTGACCCTCGGCGCCGACGGTGACGGCCTGCTCACCGCGATGCGGCTGGCGGCGGTGAGCGACACCGGGGCGTACGGCAACCACTCCCGCGGGGTGCTGTTTCACGCGCTGTCGGAGTCGCTGGCGGTGTACCGGTGCCCGGTGCGGCGGATCGACGCGGAGTCCGTGTACACCAACAACGTGCCCTCGGGCGCGTTCCGCGGGTACGGTCTGGGGCAGGTGGTGCTCGCGGTCGAGTCGGCGATGGATCTGCTGTCCGAACGCCTCGGCATCGACCCGTTCGAGCTGCGCCGACGCAACGTGGTCTCGCCGCAGGATGCCCTCTCGCACGACGACCTGGTGTGGGGCAGTTGCGGCGTGGACCAGTGCCTCGACCTCGCCGAGGAGGCGATGGGCCGCGGGCACGCGCCCGCCCCCGAGGGGTGGCTGGTCGGCGACGGGATGGCGCTGGCGATGATCGCGACGATGGCCCCGTTCGGGCACGTCGCGCACACCTCGGCGACGCTGCGCGGCGACGGCACCGTGCTGCTGCGGTGCGGCACCGCCGAGTTCGGCAACGGCACCACGACCGTGCTGCGGCAGATCGCCGCGACCGACCTGGCCGTGCCGCTGCACCGGCTCGAGCTGTGGCACGGCGACACCGACGCCGTCGCGCACGACACCGGCGCGTTCGCGTCGGCCGGCATCACCGTGGCCGGAAAGGCGCTGCACGCCGCGTGCCTGGCTCTGGCGGGGCGGATGCGGGAGGCGGCGGCATCCGTCACCGGCACCGACCCCGCCGCCGCGGTGCTCACCGCGGCGGGGGTGCGCACCCCGGCGGGTGTCGTCGATCATGCGCGTGTGGCGGCGGCATCCGGTGGCGAGCTGACGGCGACGGGGGCGGAGTTCGGGGGGCAGCGGTCGCTCGCGTTCAACGTGCACGCGGTGCGGGTGGCGGTCGATCCGCAGACCGGCGCAATGCGCATTCTGCGGTCGGTGCAGGCCGCCGATGCCGGTGTCGTGTTGAACCCGGCGCAGTGCCGCGGGCAGATCGAGGGCGGGGTGGCGCAGGGCATCGGCAGCGCGCTGTACGAGGAGGTGCTGGTCGGTGACGACGGGCGGGTGATCAACCCCGTGTTCCGCACGTACCGGGTGCCGCAGAGCGGCGACATCCCCGACACCGAGGTGCTGTTCGCCGACACCGACGACAGCCTGGGGCCGTTCGGGGCGAAGTCGATGAGCGAGTCGCCGTACAACCCGGTGGCGCCCGCGATCGGCAACGCGATCGCCCGCGCGCTGGGCACCCGCCCGTACACCCAGCCGTTCACCCGCGAGCGGGTGTGGCGTCTCGCGCAGGGCTGAGCGTCAGTGCGGGTGGCCGCGCAGCGGGGCGACGGCGGCCGGCACCTCGTGCACCTTGGCGGTCGCTTCGGCGGCGAGCGGGTTGGTCGAGACCCCGGAGCGGTTGACGAGCGCACCGCCGACGTAGACCTCGGTGAGGTTTCGGGGCGTCATCGACAGCACGTAGCTGCGCACCGGGTGCCACAGCGGACCGATGTCGGGGGTGCGCGGGTCGACGACGACGAAGTCGGCGAACTTGCCGACTTCGAGGCTGCCGACCCGGTCGGCGACGCCCATGATCTCGGCGCCGCCGAGGGTGTGCAGTCGCAGCATCCGTTCGGGCATCATCGACAGCGGGTCCTGGGTGCGGGCGCGCTGCGCGTACATGCCGATGCGCATGTTCTGCCACGGGTCGGAGACATCGGTGCAGGCCTGATCGTCGAGGCCCATGCCGACGTTCATGCCGGCGGCGATCATCTCGGGGACGTGGGCGATGCCGGACGCGAGCCGACCGTTGGATGCCGGTTGCCATGACATCGCGGCGCCGCCGGCCGCGGCGGCGGCGATGATCTCGGGGGTGGTCTGGATGAAGTGCCCGAACACGAGCCCGAGTTCGAGGGCGCCGGCGTCGCGGTAGAGCGCGAACTTCGACTGCTGGTGTTCGACGGCTTCGGGCGATTCGAGGAAGTGAGCTTGGTTCGTGACGCCGAAGCGGCGCATCGCGGCGACCTCGATCTCGGCGGCTTCGGGCCGCGGCGACCATTGCACCTGCCCCATGATGGAGCTGCCGAGCGCGAAGGCGGGGTCCATCGCGCGGGTGTGGTCGACCTGGGTCGCGAACCGGTCGAAGACGTCGTCGTCGGTGCCGACGGTGGCGTCCATGCCGATCGCGTCGACGAAGCGGATGCCGGCGTCGCGGCATCCGTCGGCCTGTCGGAAGTGATATTCCAGTTCGCGCATGGCGGCGGTTCCGGTGCGTTTGCCGTCGATCATCGGTTCCCACGCCTGGAGCGGGTCGGTGAAGTTGTAGGCGGTGGTGACGCCGTTGGCGAGGAAGTCGAGGCTGCCGTGCAGGCTGGCCCAGTAGAGGTCGTCGGGTGCCATGTGGGCGGTGGTGCCGAGCATGGCGTCACACCAGCCGTAGAGGGTGTCGGCGACGCCGAGGCCGCGCAGGCCGCTGGTGAACAGGTGGGAGTGGCTGGAGACGAAGCCGGGTGCGACGAACCGGCCGGTGGCGTCGAGGGCGTGGTCGGCGGTGACGGTGGGGGTGCCGGTGCCGAGTGCGGCGATGCGGCCGTCGTCGTCGACGAGCATCCACCCGTCGGGGAGGTAGCCGGGGTCGTCGGTTCCGGCCGGGACGGTGATGAGGTGGGCGTGGGTGACCAGCAGGGACATGCCCCCGACGGTAGGGCGCCCATGTTTCCGGTCTGTCACGCCCCGGAAACACGTGCTATCTACCGTCGGGGGATGAGCGCCGCCGGCCCGCTCGGCGGGGTCTCCGGGCGCGGAGATGTCGGCGCTGCAGCCCTGACCCCGACGGCCGGGCGGTCGTCGCGCCGTGCGCCGAGTGCTCACGCGGCGAACCGGCCGCAGGTTGCCGGCGCGGGCCGGGGCGTGCAGGGCGGAATCGATCCGGACGGGCGGGGAAACCTCCCGCCTCTCACGACCGTCAGGCGCAACGCCGAGGCTGAATTCTGAACACCGGCCGTCGCGACCTCCGCACCAGAACCGGCGCGCCGTCACGCCTTCTTCGCGCGCCCCTCGCCGAGGCCGCCGGTGACCGCGCCGAGGTCGTTTTCGGCCTGGAACATCGGGTATTCCTGCCCGTGGAACCACACCTTACCGCTGGGCCCGCCGGCATCCAGCGTCGCCAGCATCTTGAACGTGTCGTACTCTTGGTCGGGCGCGCCGAGCTTGGAAGGGTCGCCGATGCTGCCGTCTTCGGTCATCGCGGTGCGCGAGATGCCGGGGAACAGGGCATTGACGAGGATGCCCTTGTCGGCGTTCTCGGCGGCGCCGATGCGGGTCAGCGACCACATCGCCGCTTTCGCGCTGGCGTAGGCCGACACCCCGGTGGTCGCTGTCTCGGCGACCCGCGAGATGACATTGAGGATGTGGCCCGAGCCCTGTTCGCGCATGTACCCGAGCGCGGCTTTCATGCCGTAGAGGCATCCGTTGACGTGGATGCGGTGCAGCAGGTCGAACCGCTCCACGTCGGTGTCGACGATGGTCTGCTCCATCGCGATGCCAGCGTCGTTGATGTAGACGTCGATCTTGCCGGTCTTGGCGACGGCGAAGTCGACCGCGGCTTTGACCTCGTCCCACGAGGTGACGTCGGCGTGGGTGGTGAGGATGCCGTCGACGCCGTCGAGCTCGGCGAGCCCCTTGTCGTTGACGTCGGTCGCGACGACGGTCGCGCCGTCGGCCGCGAAACGCCGTGCGATGGCCTGGCCGATGCCGCTTCCGGCGCCCGTGATGACGACGGTCTTGCCCTCGATGCTGCCCATGGTGGATCCTCCCGAACGGTTCCCGTAATGCGCCTGTCGCATGGTGACGGATCGCCATGCCGCCGCCCTCTGCCGCGCACGTTATCGCGGATCGGCACCGGCGGGCAACAGGTCGACGTGCCTCAGCTTCTTTGAGCGCGTGGGGTGGCTCGGTGCCTCAGCTTCTTTGAGCGCGAAGGTTGCCGAGTGGAAGGCAAGATTCCGATGGCCGCGAGAAGGCATGTCACGAACAAACTCCGTACCGCGTACGCGAGGGCGTCCAAGGCCGACCGGGGGCGGATCCTCGATGAGGTGATGGCAACGACCGGGATGGGCCGCTCGAGCGCGCGGCGGATGCTGACCGGACCGGTGCTGCCAGACCCTGCCGAGCAGGTCGATCGGCGCCGGCTGCGACCCAAGTCGTATAGCGATGAGTCCCGGCTGTTGCTGGAGCATGTGTGGGTGCTGATGGGCTGCCCGTGCGGGAAGTACTTCACCGTGATGCTCCCGATCCTGGCTGCCACTGCTGGCCGATGCCGGAGACCTCGACCACCCGTCCGCGACACCCGGGACGATCGTCGAGTTGGAGGCGATGAGCCCGGCCACGATCGACCGGTACCTGGCACCGGCACGCCGGGGGATGCAGTTGCGGGGCATCGCGACCACGAAGCCGTCGCCGTTGCTGCGCAACTCGATCGGATTGAGCAAGGCCGGCGATGCCCCGCCCACGGTGCCGGGGGTTGTCGAGGCGGACACCGTCGCGCACTGCGGGCCGACGTTCGCCGGTGAGTTCGCGCGGTCGTTGACGATGACGGATCTGGTCACCGGGTGGACCGAGAACGCCTCGATCCGCAACAACGCGTCCAAATGGATCGTGCAGGCCGTCGCCGATCTGGAAGGCATGTTCCCGTTCCCGC
>NZ_JBKEAY010000132.1:0-1542 GCF_047972865.1 Microbacterium sp. | reverse complement strand
AGCACGATCGACGTGCGCGACGGGACGACGCCACTGTGCCCCGCGACGACCGACGGTACCGGTAACTGGGCGTGCCCGATCGTCGCGCTCGGCAACGGCACCCACTCGTTGTCGGCGACCGCGAGCGACGGCGTGGGAAACGCCAGCGACCCGAGCTCGGTCACCACGGTGACGGTGGACACGACCGCGCCGGATGCTCCGGTGATCACGACCCCGTCGGACGGCACCGTGACGAACGACCCCGACGTGTCGATCGCGGGCACGGCGGAGCCGAACAGTACGGTCGCGGTGGTCGATGGCGCGGTTGCCGTCTGTTCGGCGACTGCGGATGGTGCTGGCGACTGGGCGTGCCTGCCGGTGGTGCTGGCGGACGGGGCCCATTCGTTGACGGCGACGGCGACGGATGCGGCGGGCTACGCGAGCCCGGCGGGCGCTGCGGTGTCGGTGACGGTGGACACCGGGGCGCCGGATGCTCCGGTGATCACCGCTCCTGCGGACGGCACCCTGAGCAACAACTCCGGCCTCGCCGCCAGCGGCACCGCGGACCCGGGCAGCACCGTGACGGTCCGCAGTGACGGCGACGTCGTGTGCCAGGCTCCGGCGGACGGCGCCGGGGCCTGGTCGTGCCCGACGTTCACGGTCGCCGATGGGGTGCATCGGTTGACGGCCACCGCAGCGGATGTCGCGGGCAACGCCAGCGCGGCCTCGGCCCCGGTGACGGTGACCGTGGACACCGTCGCGCCGCAGGCCCCCGCGATCACCTCACCCGCCGACGGTGCCCTCACGCGTGACCCGGCGGTCGTCGTCAGCGGCGCGGCGGAACCGGGCGCCGTGGTGACGGTCCGCGCAGGCGGTGCCGCGGTGTGCACGGTGGCGGCGGGCGTGGGAGGTGCGTGGACGTGCCCGCAGTTCCTCGCCGCCGACGGGATGCACGAGTTGATCGCATCCGCGATGGATGCGGCTGGCAATCTCAGCGCGGCGTCGCCCCCGGTATCGGTCACCGTCGACACTGTCGCGCCGGAGCCGCCGGTGATCGCCTCACCCACGGCCGGTGCCGTGTTCGCCGACACGCTCGCCTCGAGCGGCACGGCTGAGCCCGCCAGCGTCGTCACCGTCCGCGGCGATGGTGACATCGTGTGCGCGGTCACCGCGGACGACGCCGGAGACTGGGCGTGCCTGGCGTTCACGCTCCCGGACGGCGATCACGAGTTGACGGCATCCGCGGCCGATGCGGCGGGCAACACGAGTGCGGCGTCGGACCCGGTCTCGGTGACCGTCGACACCGTCGTTCCAGTCCCGCCGATGATCACCTCGCCCACCGCGGGGTCGCTGTTCACAGCTACCCCGAGCATCGAGGTCACCGGCACGGCGGAGCCGGGGAGCGACGTGGTCGTGAGCGTCGGCGGGGTGGCCGGCGCCGGGGTGTGGACCGGTTTCGGGAGCGGACGGACTGCGGGCGTCGGCGCGGCCGCACTGCCGGTCGGTACCACGCTGTGCACGGCGACCGCCGACGGCGCCGGCGCGTGGACCTGCACGACGATC
>NZ_JBKEAY010000060.1:0-7317 GCF_047972865.1 Microbacterium sp. | reverse complement strand
TTCGGCACCGCCGAGCCCGGGCCGAACGATCCGCTCTGATCCTCGTGCTTCGTCATAGTGATCATCTTCATACTCCTCATCTATCGGAGGAACCTCACACACAATCCATCTGACACGCCCTAGACAGAAGCTCCGCGCCGGCCAAATCGGCACCGTCCAGACCATCACCCTTCCCAGCGGCCGCATCCAGGCCCGCGCCCGCCTGTGCGACGAGGTGGGCAAGCTCCACCAGCTCAAAGCCAGCGGCCCGACCGAAGCTCTCGCCGAGACGGCGCTGCGGGAGAAGGCCGATGCGATTCTGAACGACACTGGCGGCCCCACCCTGACGAAGGATGCAATGATCACCGAGGTCGCCGCTGTGTTCCTCTACGACAAGGGACGCTCAGGCACTGTGGAGGACTCCACGATGGAGTCCTACGAGGCATCCGTGCGGAACGTCATCACGCCGACATGCGGTGACCTGCTGTTGCGGGACTTCACCGTCCGGCGGTGCAACCGCATCCTTGCCGACATCCGGGAACAGCGATCGTTGGCGGCGGCACGGAAGGCTCGGAGCGTGCTGTCGTTGATCTGCCAGACCGGGATCGAGTACGACATCCTTGCCTTCAACCCCGTCCGGGACGCCAGGCGCCTGCCGCTGCCGGAGAAGAAGACCGCGGTGCTGACACCGGAGCAGCTTCTGCTCGTGCAGCGGCTCATCCGCACCTGGCGCAAGGACTCCGGGTACGGGCCACGTCCGAACGTGGAGACGTTGGAGAACGCGATGTGGATCATGGTTGGCACCAGCGTCCGCGTCGGGGAAGTGCTCGCGCTGCGCCGCTGCGATGTCGATGTGGCGTCGAGCCCGCCGAGCGCGCTGGTGAACGCGACGATCAAGCAGACCAAGAAGCAGGGCATCTACCGCAAGCCCTCGCCGAAGCGGACGCGGCAGAAGCGGCGGATCGCGTTGCCGAGCTTCACGGCGGCCGCGGTGCGCAGCCAGCTCGCCCGGACAGGGAAAGGTGCGGAGGCGTATCTGTTCGCGACGAAGAGCGGCAAGCCGCTCAGCGGCAGCAACTACGAACGGCTCCTGCGCACGTTCGTGGACGACAACAAGGCGGCATTGCAGTCGGCGGGGATCGAGACGGAGCAGTTCAGCACGCACATCTTCCGCCGCTCGACCGCGACCCTCGTGGAGGCCGTCGCCGGGATCACTCTCGCGTCCCGCCTTCTCGGACATGCGAACGAGCAGATCACCCGCGCCAGCTACGTCGTCAGCGCCGAACTGGTCGATCCGGTGACAGCAGAGATCATCGACGAGGCGTTCGCCGAACTGTTCTGACACCCGCGGGGCCCGCGCTCAGACCGGATAGCCGATGGCGCCGAGGTCAGGACCGCACCGAGAACGGTGCGGTCCTGACCTCGGCATTCACTCCACTGGCCGCGGAAGCCGCAAATCGGCAAGTCGCGCTCGGGATTCGGGTCGGTGTCCACACCGGCAACCCGCCACCGCCGAGGGCGCCCTGCGGAAACCCGCCCAACTTGGACATCGCACATGGACTCGCATCGACCTTGAAGCTATCGTGATGGAGTCTCATGGGGTGTCTGAAACAGAAATCCGCGACGGGTCTGAATCGTAACCCAAGTTCGAATCCGCGGTAATCTCGACCGTATGAACACAGCGACCCGCCCAGATGTTGGGGTGAAAGCCGCCCCGACGGGCCGGCCGCCTCGACGCGACCTTCTGGTCCCGATGCTCGAAGGCACTAAGCGAGCGTTCGCGCCGATCCGTCGAGGTTTCATCCAGAAGCCCCGCGGAACCGAGGGAAGCCGTGGAGCCAGTCTCGCACTTCTCGCGCGCGACAGCTTCGCACTCGACGCCTACCTCCTCATCCACGCACTCGCCTCCAGCAGCGAGCCCTACATCGCGGCCTATCCTGCAGCGACCTGGGTTCAACTGGTTCGACTGGATGAAGCCGCCACGTTCGAGGCCGGGAAGTCCCGGTGGTCGAAGGTCGTCACCAAGCTCGTGTCACTCCACCTCATTGAGCGGGAACGCAAGGGCAACGAGATGCAGTACCGCCTCCTCCACGAGGCTGGCACAGGCGACGAGTACACCCGCCCGAAGAAGGCGGGCGACGGGCACTGGTTGCGCCTGCCCTACTCGTACTGGCTGGATGACTTCGACGCGACGCTCAGCCACCCCGAGAAACTGATGCTGCTGATCGCCCTTGATCAGCAGGACGACTTTCCTCTACCTCTCAACCAGGCAGCCAACTGGTACGGGGTTTCAGAGTCCACCGCGCGTCGGGGGCTTCGTGGACTGGAATCACGCGACTTGCTGAGCAAGATCAGTTCGTTCGTGCCTTCTCCGCGTTCGCCGAGCGGTTGGGCAGAGGTGTTCCGGTACACCCTGCAAGGGCCCTTTTCGAAGAAGGCCGTTGAGGAGGCCCAGGCAGCGAGCCGGAAGAAGGTCCGATTCACGGAAGCAGGTGCATCATGAGCATCCTGTTCGTGGACGAATCCAAGACCAAGGGCTACACGATGGTCGCCGCGCTCGTCGTCCCCGGTGACGTGGCGAGTCTGCGCCGTGACGTGAGATCGCTGGTGCTTCCAGGGCAGCGGCGCATCCACTTCACCAAGGAACAGCCGGAACGCAAGCGGCTGATCCTCTCGCGGCTCACCGCATTCGGCACCCAAGCACACGTGTTCCACTGCGCGACGAAGAACCAGGTCGTCGGTCGTGACGCCTGCCTTACGGGAATCGTCGCCCACGCCGCAGAACATGCGCACACGAAGATCGTGATCGAACGCGACGAGTCCATCCAGAAGTCCGACCGTCAGATCCTCTTCCGCGAGGTCAGACGCCACGGTCTCGGGGACGTACTCAGCTACGCTCTCGAAGCTCCGCACCAGGAACCGCTCCTCTGGGTAGCGGACGCGATCGCGTGGAGCTACACCAGGGGCGGAGAATGGAAGCAGCGCGTCGATCCGCTGATCGCGGGGATCACCAAACTGGCGGCGTAAAGCGCGAAGCTCGGCTCACCGACCGTCCGGAAGGCTGCCGAGCTCACTTCGCACCGCTATTGCAGTGCGCTACACCATTCTAGCCCCCACGAACCCACAGAGGCCAACGCCGGGGTTGGCCAGGCGGATTCGCGAACCGCGGAAGCCGGACATCGCGAGGGCCGAGAACGGCGCCTTCTCTAAACGAGCCCAGCATAGAACGTATCCTCGACGGCGCGTCGGGCTTGGACGTCGGCGTGCATGTAGTCCACGAAGTCCTTCTCCCGGTTCGGGATGGTGATGTCCTCGACCGGGTCCGGGTCTGCTTCGCCGGGCCAGGCGATCTGGCGGGTGGGCCGGTCGGTCTTCAGCCGGGTGCCGCAGGCGGCGGTCCAGTGCCGGAGACGCTCTTGAGCTTCGGTGAACTCGTGGTGCCAGGCGAGGGGTGCGGTGCCTTTGGCTTCGGGGTCGTACGCGCACAGCCAGTGCAGGTGCAGGGCACTGAGTTCCCACAGGAGTTCGGGGTGCCGGTGCCAGAACGGGGGGATGACCGCGACCGGGAGCCCGTAGGTGCGGCGCAGCCAGTGGACCCATTTGTTCAGGGCGAGCCATTCCTCTTCGGCGGCGTCGGCGGTGAGGAGGTTCCAGTTGATCGGGTGCGGTGGCCCGTCTGGTTCGTCGTTCTCGGTGACCTCGCCGGTGTCGGGGTCGTAGCTCTCATCGAACTCGTCCTCGACATCTTCGATCTCCGGCTCGGGCACGTCCGGGTTGTCGTCGCTCATGGCCGGGGTGACCTTCCGATCGCGGTCGCACCGGCGGTGCTGTATGAGCTGGTTGACAGCGGTTCCTCTTCGAGGCCGTCGGCGGGCGCCGCGGTGGCGGTGCGGGCCTGGCGGTTGACGGTGTAGCGGGTGCGGGCGAGGTCGTGGCCGATCTTCTTGGCGACGAACTCCTCGGCCTGCACCGTCTGCCCGTTCTCGTCGGTGCGGTCGTACCCGTGGGTGTATCCCTCGGCGACGAACTTGTCGCCTTTGGCGAGACGCTGGTGGGCGCGTTCGGCGGTTCTCCGGAACGCGACGAGATCGTGGAAGGTGGTCTCGGTCTGCGTGAACGAGCCGTCGTCTTCGCGGCGGTAGTGTTCCTGCCCGATCTTCACGAACAGGCGCGCATCGCCTTTCTCGGTGAACGACAGGTGCGGGTCGGAGGCGATGAACCCCGACAGGGACTCTTGGGTGTGGATGGCCATTGGACGCTCCTCGTGGTGACGGCACCCCGTGGCGGGGTTGCTCTGTCACTCAGGTGCGCCTGCGTCACCCGGCCGAGGTTGTTGCAGCACTGTCTCGATCTCGGTGCGCTGGTCGCGCAGGGTCTTCGCGTCGGGACGGCTGGTCCAAGGGCGCAGGCGGGTGACGATGGGCGGGGCGGCGCGGAGGAGGACGAGGCCGGTGCCGAACGGGAGGGTGCGGATCACGTCGGGCGGCATGATCGGCACCCGCCGGATGGAGCGTTGCGCGGAGCGGGAGCCGTGGTCGCCGACGGTGGTGGAGTCGGTGATCTCGTCGCGTTCCCCGATGAGGGTGGTCAGGTCGTGCAGGTCGCGGGAGTTGGAGGCGCCGCCGAGGATGATCTTCACGATCGAGGCGTCCCAGATCGCCCCGGCGGCGTTCTCCGACCACTTCTCCCGCGCCTGCGCGAGCGACTGGAGCACGGGCATGGTGGTGATTCCGGTGCCGCCGCCTTCGGCCATCAGCGTCGGCAGCGATGGCAGCGGGGCGAGGTTGCCGACTTCATCGAGCGCGAGCAGCAGGGGCGGGTCGAGGCGCGCGGCGGGTGAGCGGGCGGCGATGCGGCGGGCGGCTTCGACGAGGTCTTCCACGAACGCGGCGACCAGGGAGGCGCTGTTGTTGGCTCCGGCGCCGGTGGCCAGCAGATACACCGTGCCCTGCTTGCGCAGGAACTCCTCCGGGTCGAACCGTTCATCCGGGCCGGGGCTGACCGCGTCCAGCACTCGCGGGTCAGCGAGCGCGGCGAGCGAGAGCGAGACGCCTTGCCAGATGGAGTCACGGGTTCTCGGGTCGGAGTCGATCATCGCCTGCAACGACTCCGCCCACCCGGTCGCAGCCCGCGGGTTGCCGGTCAGGATCGCAACGGCGCCGGACGCGGCGGCGGGGTCGAGCGTCCATCGGAACAGTTCGGCTGGTGTCCGGTGGTCGAGGGCTGCGGCGTGGAGGCGGGCTTGGAGGGCGGTGCGGGTTTTCCCTTCCCAGAAGTCGCCGCCTTCGACCCCGCCGTCCGACAGCCCGGTGCCCGCGGCGAGGCCGGTGGCGCGGATCATCGCCGTCAACGGGTCCTCGCAGCCGCGGATCGGTGACCACCGCAACCCGGCGGGGATGCCTTCGGCGAGGAGCTGCGGATCGAACACCGCCACCGGCCGATCATTGCTGCTGCGTGCCGTCAGTGTGGCGGTGAGGTTGTCTGGGCGAGTCGAGGTCGTCACCACCGCGCCGGGCGCGTCGAGGATGGCATTGATGACGACGTGCAGGCCTTTCCCGGAGCGGGGCGGCCCGATCAGGAGGATCGAGTCCTCCACGCTCGCCCACACCCCGACACCACGCGACGCCCCAAGCCGATACCCAACCTCGGCTGCCGTCGGCGTGGTCAGGGAGGGGCGGAGCTGTCCCGCCCGGCGCACCAGCGCCTTCTCGGAGGCGGAGCTGGTGACGTCGCTGCGGGTGGCGATCCCCGCGATCCGGTACGGGTCCGCTTTCGTCTGGCGGCCGTGCTCACGGAGCGCCCGCCACACCCACCACCCCACGGCACCCACCGTGAGGATCAGGACACCCGCGGTGACCCAGTAGACCCCCGGGCTGAGGCCATCGGCGCCGAGCGGCACACCGGGGTCACCAGGGTTGAGCAGCACTCCGAGGGGTCGATGTCGATCACTGAGGATGCTCCTTCTGCTCACGACCGCCAACCGATGGCGGACTTGCCAGCCAGGTGCACCCGGGCGCCCTCGATACCCTGGGGTGATGGCATCCCAGGCGCAGGCGGTCGTGTTCCTGCACGGCATCGGCGCCGGCCCCGACTCCTGGGACGCGCAACTCACCGCGCTCCCCGACGGGTACACCGGGATTGCCCCGCAACTCGCCGGCCTTACAGGCGGCGAAGCGTTCACCCTCGCGGACGCGGCCGCGGCGATCCGGGATGACTTCGATCAGCGGGGCGTTCGGCGGGCGCATCTGTGCGGGCTGTCGCTGGGCGGCATGGTCGCCACCCGTTTCGCCCTCGACTACCCGGA
The DNA here is from genome assembly GCF_047972865.1 of Microbacterium sp. Classification (GTDB taxonomy): domain Bacteria; phylum Actinomycetota; class Actinomycetes; order Actinomycetales; family Microbacteriaceae; genus Microbacterium. Next base: position 1,034 of record NZ_JBKEAY010000060.1, on the reverse strand, counting down.
CCGGATCGCGTCGCTCGTGCTCTCGGGAAGTCAGGTGCGACCGAGCCCGACGCTCATGCGGGTGCAGGACACGATCATGCGGCTGCTTCCCGAACGGCTTGTCGCCGCGCCGGGGATGACGAAACACGACATGCTCGCCGTCCTGCGGAGTGTTGCGGCGACGGACTTCCGTGCCGAGCTGTCGCGGATCGCGGTGCCGACGCTGGTGCTGTGCGGGACGAAGGATCGCGCGAACCTGTCGGCCGCGCGAGAGCTCGCGCACCGTATCGAGGGTGCGGAACTGCAACTCGTACCCGGTGCCGGGCACGAGTGGAATGTGCAGCTCCCGGCCGAGTTCAATGCCCGGCTCACCGCGTTCTACACCCGGCAGGACGGATGAGTCTGCGGCGCGTGCAGAACGCGTATGCCGCGCGTGCGGGCGAATACGCTGAACAGCTCGGCCACATGGGTGCGGTCGCCGAACCCGACCGGCGCCTCGTGCTCGGCTGGGCGACGGGCCTGACTGGGCCGGTGGTCGATGTCGGTTGCGGGCCGGGCCACTGGACGGCGTATCTCCACGACCACGGCGTCGACGTCTCGGGTGTCGATCCGGTGCCGGAGTTCGTCGCGCACGCCCGCGACGCCCACCCCGCCGTCACCTTCCGCCCCGGCACTGCCGAACGACTTTATGCCGCTGACGGCGAGTTGGGAGGGGTGCTGGCGTGGTACTCCCTGATCCGCCACGCCTCGGACCGGGTGCCGGCGGTTCTGGCCGAGTTCGCCAGGGTCCTGCGTCCCGGCGGCGGGCTCCTGCTCGGGTTCTTCGAAGGGCCGGCGTCCGAGCGATTCGATCACGCGGTCATCACCGCCTATCGCTGGCCGGTCGATGCGCTGACGACCCTCGTCGAGGACGCCGGATTCGCGGTCACGAGCACGCAGACCCGCACCGATCCCGGCGCACGACCGCACGGCGCGATCACCGCGACACGGCACCCCGGATAGCCGTTACAGCGTCCCGCCGATGCCGAGGAGGAAGTTGATCCAGGGGTGTCTGG
>NZ_JBKEAY010000031.1:0-2800 GCF_047972865.1 Microbacterium sp. | reverse complement strand
GGCGCAAAGCCGTCGCGTCGGCCAGCACGCGTACAGCCTCGTCGGGGACCCGGACATCGACGTCAATGTCGTCACGCCCCGCGTTGAGGCAGTCCACGATCACCTCGCCGATGAGTGCCGTTGCGTCCACCGTTTCGAGCGTGATGGGCACATCACCCGCGTCGATCATCGAGATGTCGAAGTAGTCGGAGATGTACCGCGACATCAGGCCGACCTTACGCCGACCGCAATTCGACGGCGCAGACGCGACGCCTGCACCGTGTGTGGCGGGCGGGTTTTGTCGAGCACGCCGTCGAGATCAACGGACCCCGACTCGTCTACGTAGAGGGGCCCGACAACGGTCCGCCCCTGCTGCTCATCCACGCGCAGGGTGTCGACTGGCGCAACTACGCGCGTGTGCTTCCCGAACTGTCGGAGCGCTATCACGTGTTCGCCGTGGACTGCCACGGGCACGGCGGTTCTACTGGTCCGATCGTCAACCTCGGGATGGTCGAGAGAATGAGCTCGGTATCGGGACCGTCAACAGGGCCCGTTGGTGGCAGCTCCACCTCCACCAGGGCGCCAGGTTCCAACCGAATCAGGTGGTGATCCTCGATGAAGCCTCCCTCGCCGGCACCGGCTCACTCGACCGCATCACCGCCGCCTGCGATCACGCAACGATGGTGCTGCGTTGCCGAGCATGTCGAACTCTGGTAGCCGAGGTGCCCTAAACGCACTCACCTGTGATCGTGCTGCTCGGCTCAGTCGGCCAGTCGGTGGAGCCAGTAGCCGGGTTCGCGGCGTTCGTGTGCGTAGGCGAGGATCAGGATCGTTTCCGGCTCGACGGTGTAGACGACTCGATACGGGTATCCGCGAACAGCCTTGCTGCGGATCACGGTGCCGTCGTCAGCGGTCGTGAAGGGTGGGGCGGCGTTCGGCTAGTGGGCGATGTCCTGCCGGGCTTGCTGCGCCCGACCGATGAGCGCGAGACCGATCCCTGGTTCCTGCGCCTCGTACCAGCGAACAGCGGTGTCGAACTCCGCGACGGCTTCGGGATGCTTCCGCTGAGCCAGGGTCATGCGGTGAGCGAGGCGCGCAAGCGGGCATAGTGCTCGTCAGCATCCACCAACTCGACGGCACCGGCACGCACCTCGGCGAGTCGCCGGGTCGCCTCGGCACGCCAAGCCGCGTCGACCGCGCCCGTGTCATCTGTGTCGTGGAGGCTTTCGAGCAGCGCATTGGCAACAACGGCGCGCTGATCGGCGTCGAGCGCGAGAGCGTCTCGGATCAAGGTCGCAGGGTCCGGTGCCATGCATTCAAGTGTACGCCGAACAGCCGTTTTGGGTGCGAGCGCTCGGGGACCGTGGCACGCTTTCCGCTGATGTCGGGGTCATCGTCGCCATGAAGCAAGTCCCTGGTCCTGGCCCGCGTTGCGCTTGTCGAACGCCCCATCGAGGTCGGCTGCGAGCCGTGAGCAATTTCGCGCCCAACCGACGGCGCTTCTCGAGGCAGACCCCGTGCATAGCTGGGGTGATAGCCTGAGGGCCCCATGAGCCTCAGGTATCCCACTGCGCGCGCCTGGGCTGAGGATCATTCGCTGGCGGGCGAGCCGCGCCTCGGGTGGTTGGAAAGCGTCGCTTTCCAACCACATCCGGTGGTCGTCACGACGTTCGGCAGCGACGGCGCCGCGTTGGCGGACATCTTGCGTGAACGCCGGGCGAGTCGTTTTCCCCCGGTATCGCACGGGGTGAGTGTGGTCATCGTGTTGATCGCTGCTCTCGCGCCGGTTGTCGGTGTGGCGGTCTACGGCGGGTGGCCGAACTACCTTCTCCCCGCCTCTCGCCCCGTTCCTGCGGAGATTGCCGTTCCTGTTGCCGGCGTCTGCTTCATGGTCTCCGCCATCACGCAGGTGGCGCTGTGGGTTGTCTGGACACTCGGGGGCGCCCGACGATCTCCGATGGTACTCGGTGGCGCAGCGGTATCGGCGGTGCTCGCGGGGTTTGCCGTGATAGGCGTCGCACGCACGGCGGACCGCGACGGATACGACCTGGGTCCCTGGTCCTGGCTCGCATGGCTCACGGTCGTGATTGGCGGGAGCCTTGCGCTCGCTGTCCTGGTGAGATTCCGCTCGAAACCGGTCGTGCCCGTGCTCGACCCCCTTCCGCAGCACCGCACGCTGCCCCCGCGGGAGCAGGCCCGGATGGCGGTGCTCAAGCTGTCTAAGCGTGAGCTCCGCCGTATCCAGGCCGACCGCGACGAGGCCCTGCGCGTTCTGGCGGAGCGGGGACTTCTTCAGCCGGACGAGACCGATCGTGCACTGCATGCTGATCTCGGCACCCTGTTCACGCTCGACCCCATCCGAGGGGAGACGTGATGATCGACTCCGGAATTCCCACCCGTTCTGACCTGCGCGGCGAGCGGTGATCGCGCAAGAGTAGACGCGGCTGACAAACGCGATGCGGCTCTGCGCATCGGTGAGGCGGGGGTCACGCGGGGGAACCGGCCCACGCAGAGGTGCGGTGTCGAGGAACGCCCGCAGCGCAGCGATGGTCTCCTCGGGGGCGTCCTCCCAGATGTCGTGGCCACAGTTTCTGAGTTCGGTCACGTGGGCCTCCGGGAAGATCTCTCGCCAGCGCTGCAGCTCCTTCTCCCGATACGCGATGTCGCCATCCGGCCACAGGAAAGCGGCCGGCACGTCAAGTGGCGCGTAGCGGTTTCTGGTACGGCTAGTCCAGCGACCTGGTACTTCGGTTCTGGCTAGTTGGTACTGCTCGGCTTGGTCTGCTCTTCTGATGTCGGTGGTGGCGCGTTGGGTGTCGCC
>NZ_JBKEAY010000241.1:0-4351 GCF_047972865.1 Microbacterium sp. | reverse complement strand
TGTAGTCTCGCGGCTTGGGTGGGGACGGGGACGGGGGTTAGAAGACGCGGATCGCGATGTCGGCGGGGGCTGCCAGCAGACGCTCGATCTCGTCGGTCAGGCGCACGAGTGTCACCGAGAGGCCGGCCATGTCCAGCGACGTGCAGTACTCGCCGACGTAGCTGCGGGCCACCGTGGCGCCGCGGCCGGTGACCAGCTTGTGCGCGATGCCGTAGGCGAGGTACAGCTCGCTGATCGGCGTGCCGCCGAGCCCGTTCACCATCAGCGCGACGCGGTCGTCCGCGGCCAGCCCGAGGTCGTCGGCGACCGGATCGACGAGGGCCGCCACCATTTCGGTCGCCGAGCCCAGCGCGATGCGCTCGCGCCCCGGCTCGCCGTGGATGCCGACGCCGAGCTCGACCTCGTTCTCACCGAGCTCGAACAGCGGCTCCCCCTTCGCGGGCGGCGTGCACGCCGTCAGCGCGAGCCCCATCGTGCGGGATACCGCGTTGACCTCCTCACCGATCCGCACCAGCTCATCGAGGCTCGCGCCGTCCTCGGCGGCGGCGCCCACGGCCTTCATCACGAAGAAGTTCCCCGCGACACCGCGACGGCCCACGGTGTACAGCGAATCCTGCACGGCGACGTCGTCGTCGACGAAGATCGTGCGCACGTCGAGGCCCTCGGTCTCGGCGAGCTCCTGCGCCATCTCGAACGCCATCCGGTCGCCGGTGTAGTTGTTGACGATGAACAGGACGCCCCGCGGCGACGCGAGTCGTTTGGCGGTCTCGAACACATACTCCACCGGCGGCGCGGCGAACACGTCGCCCGGGCACGCGGCCCCCAGCATCCCCGGCCCGACGGTCATCACGTGCGCCGGCTCGTGACCCGAACCGGACCCCTGGATGATCGTGACCCGATCGTCGCTGGGGGTGTCGACCCGGTGAACGAGGTTGTACTCGGGGACGTACCGCAGGGTGTCGGGGTTGGCCAGCGCCAGCCCCTCCAGCATTTGCGGCACGAAATCCTTGGGGTCGTCGACGAACTTCTTCATGGCGGTCCTTTCCGATTCGGCCGGGGTGGTCAGGGGCGGGGCCGGTCGGCCCACTGGTCGAGGAGGCGCTCGGCGATCACCGCGAGGGCGACGGCACCGGCATCCGGGGAACCGACGCTGCGCGCGCCGCTGTAGCTGGCCCGTCCGCGCATGGCCTGCAGCTCGCTGGTGGCGTCGGCGGCGGTACGCATCGCGGTCATGAACCGTTGCAGCGCGGCATCCGCGTCGGCTCCGTCGGCGGCGGCGCGCTCCAGCTCGTCGGTCGCCGGGATAAGCGCGTCGAGCAACGTTTTCTCGCCGAGTTGGGCCTTGCCGCGGGCCATGATGCCCTCCGCGGATGCCCGGAGCATCGCCACGACCGTCTCGGCGGACAACGCGTCGGACGTCCTGGCCGTCATCGCGGCACGCAGGAACCCGGTGCCCCAGATGGGGCCGGACGTGCCGCCGACCCGGCTCGAGATGGTCATCGCCGCCGCCTGCAGCAGCGCGGCGGGGGAGTCGCCCGGGTACCCGTCGACCTCCTCGAGCACCTTCTCGAACCCGCGCGCGAGCGAGAAGCCGAAGTCGCCGTCACCGACGACGGCATCGAGGTCGCCGAACTCCTTCTCGTTGTCCACCGCGGTCTGGGCGATGGAGCGCACGACGAACCTCGTCGTCGCCACGTCGGTGCTGGTCATTTCTCCTCCACGTGCGCGGCCCGGCGGACCGCCTCGATATCGGTCAGGTCGATCTGCCCGCTCGGGGCGAGGGATGCCGGGTCTGCCAGCACCCGCATCGGGGCGCCCGCGTCGATGTCGCCGAGGTCGGACAGCACGAGCGCGGCGCCGGTGAAGTCCTCGTCGGCGGTGTACGAGCTCACGGTGACGATCGTTGCCAGTCCTGCGCCGCGCGCGGCGTCCAGGCCGATACCGCTGTCCTCGACGACGACGGCATCGGCCGCCGCGACACCGAGAGTGTCCAGCGCGTGCCGGTAGATGTCGGGCGCGGGCTTCTTGTGCGGCACGATGTCGCCGGCGAACACGGCGAACCTGCCCGCCAGCTCGTCGCCGACGGCGCGGCGCAGCACTGCCCGCACCGAGGGCTCCGCCGAGGTGGAGGCCACCGCGAGCTGCCAGCCCGCGGCATCCGCTTCGGCTGAGATGCGCGCGATGCCGGGCCGCGGGGCGATGTCCCCGGCGGCGATCCGTTCGGTGTACAGCGCGGTCTTGCGGCGGTGCAGCTCGGCGATCAGCTCATCCTGCGCCGCGGGGTCGGTGGGGCAGCCCGGCCACCGGGCGGCCAGCTGCGCGGTGAACTCGCTACGCATGCGCTCTTTGCCGCCGCCGATCAGCACCTTGCGGCCGTACTCCTGTTCGCTCCACTGCACCGGAACGCCCGCCTCGCGGAACGCCCGGTTGAACGCGGGGAGGTGGCCGTACCGCTCGGTGTCGGCGAGGACGCCGTCGCAGTCGAAGATGAGGGCAGGCATCACGCGGCCTTCCCGGCGCTGCCGAACACCGTCGCGAACCCGGTGACGAGGTCGATCACGTCGGCGCGGGTCGCGCGGAACAGCGACGGCGGGTCCCACTTCCCGGTGTCGCGCGCGTGCTCCAGGAAGGCGAGCTCGCTCTGCATGAACGCCTCTTTCAGCGCCGTGGAGATGTTCACTTTCGCGCATCCGCGGGCGATCAGATCGTGGAACTGGGCGTCGCTCAGGCCGCTGCCGCCGTGCAGCGCGATCGGCACCGGGTGCGTATCGACGATCTGGGTGATGCGCTCGCCGTCGAGCACCGGGGCGGTCTTGTAGCTGCCGTGGGCGTTGCCGATCGCCGGGGCGAACACGTCGACCCCGGTGGCCCGGAGGAACTCCAGCTGCACGGCCAGGCTCTGCCGCGTCGACTCCTCGTCGGAGCCGATGCCGTCCTCGACACCCGTGATCGACTCGATCTCGCCTTCGACATGGGCGCCGTACCGGCGTGCCTCGGCGACGACCTCGATCGTCTGCCGCTGGTTCTCGGCGACGGGCATCTCGGAGGCGTCGAACAGGACCGAGTTCCAGCCGTGCTCGAGGCACTCGGTGATCACGGCGCGGTCGGGGCAGTGGTCCAGGTGGAGCGAGACCGGCACCGGGATGTCGCGGGTGAGTTCCTGCCACATCGCCGCGATCAGCCCCGCGCCCATGCTCTTCACGGTCTTCACGGACGTTTGCACGATCACCGGTGACGTGGCTTCGACGGCCCCTGCGAGCACCGCTTCGAGGGTCAGGTCGTTGAAGACGTTGATGGCGGGTACGCCGTAGCGCTCCGCGAAGGAGCGGTCGACGATCTCTTTCAGGGGTACGACGGGCATGGGGTCGGCTTTCTATCGGTCGGTCAGGGGCTTTCGCGCAGTGCCTGCGCCTCCTCGCGATACCGCAGGAAGGCGCGGGCACGTCCGTCGGCGGCCGCGGGGTCGGTGTCGTACGCGTCGTAGAACGAGAGCACACGGTCGAAATGGGCGCGGACGCCCTCTCGGGTCTCGGTGAACGGCAGCACGTACAGCAGGTTCTCCTCGATCGCGGTGCGCACGTGCCCGGCAAGTTCGATCGGGTCCATGCCGCCCGCGTAGAGGCGGCGCTGCGCGTCGATGAACCGGGGGTCGTCGCGGAAGCTGGACCCGGATGCCAGTTCGTCGGGCCGCCGGTCGAGTGCGTTCGCGATGTCGGATCGGACGCTGGCGGGGCACAGCGTCGAGACCCCGATGCCGTGCGGGGCCAGCGCGATCGCGTAGCTTTCCATCAGGTTCATGACGGCGGCTTTGGATGCTGCGTAGATGCCGGCGGTGGGGTTTCCCTCGAAGCCGGCCATCGACGCGACCGACACGATGTGCCCGCCCCGCCCCGCGGCGATCATGCGGGGAACGAAGGTCTGCATCCCGTTGACGACGCCGCCGAAGTTCACGCCCAGGATCCAGTCGAAGTCGGCATAGGTCGCCTCCTCGAGCGCGCCGAAACCGTTGACGCCGGCCGTGTTGAACAGCAGCGTCACGGGGGCGTCGAAGTGGTCCTCGACGGCGTCGGCGGCGCGGGCGTATGCGTCGCGGTCGCGGATGTCGAGCGTGACCGGGAAGGCGTCGATGCCCTGGGTGGCGAGGGTCGCGACGGCGTCGTCGAGGGCATCCTGTCGCACGTCGGCGATCGCGATGCGACACCCGGCGGCACCGAACACCCGCGCCTGGCCGAACCCGGCACCCGAGGCACCGCCGGTGATGAAAGCGACCCTGTCCTCGAAATCTTCCACGTCAGTCCTCCATGACCGCGATCGGCCGCCGCTGCAGCGCCTGTCACCCATCGTGCGGGAG
>NZ_JBKEAY010000149.1:0-27021 GCF_047972865.1 Microbacterium sp. | reverse complement strand
GTTCCGATGTTCACGTGCGGCTTGGTCCGCTCGAACTTGGCCTTGGCCACTGGGTCCTCCTCAGGACGGTCGTGTAGAGATTCCGGGCACTGGATTGCGACCGGGCGTCTACGGGGATGTTTCTAGTGTAGGTGTATGAAGTTGTGGGAAAGAGGAGAGTGAGGGTCACTCACCCTTGGTCTTCTGGATGATCTCCTCGGCGACGGCCTTGGGCACCTCGGCGTACGAGTCGAACTCCATCGAGTACACCGCCCGGCCCGAGGTCTTCGACCGCAGATCGCCGATGTAGCCGAACATCTCGGACAGCGGCACCAGCGCGCGCACCACCTTGACGCCGGCGGCGTCCTCCATCGACTGGATCTGGCCGCGACGGGAGTTCAGGTCGCCGATGACGTCGCCCATGTACTCCTCCGGCGTACGCACCTCGACGGCCATCAGCGGCTCGAGCAGCACGGGGCTGGCCTTGCGCGCGGCCTCCTTGAAGCCCATCGACCCGGCGATCTTGAACGCCATCTCCGACGAGTCCACATCGTGCGACTGACCGTCGGTCAGCGTCGCCTTGATGCCGACCATCGGGTACCCGGCGAGGATGCCGACATTCATCGCATCCTGGAAACCGGCATCCACCGACGGGATGTACTCGCGCGGCACACGGCCACCGGTGACCTCGTTGCCGAACTCGTAGATCTTGTCGCCCTCGACGGCCATCGGCTCCAGGCGGAACTGGATCTTCGCGAACTGACCCGACCCACCGGTCTGCTTCTTGTGGGTGTAGTCGTGACGCTCGACGGTCTTGCGGATCGTCTCGCGGTACGCCACCTGCGGCTTGCCGACGTTGGCCTCGACCTTGAACTCGCGCTTCATGCGGTCCACGAGGATGTCCAGGTGCAGTTCGCCCATGCCCTTGATGACGGTCTGACCGGTCTCGGCGTTCTGCTCCACGCGGAACGTCGGGTCCTCTTCGGCGAGCTTCTGGATCGCCAGCGACAGCTTCTCCTGGTCTGCCTTCGTCTTCGGCTCGATGGCCACCTCGATGACCGGCTCCGGGAAGGTCATCGACTCCAGCACCACCGGGTGCGACGGGTCGGCCAGGGTGTCACCGGTCGTGGTGTCCTTCAGGCCGATCACGGCGTAGATGTGACCGGCGGTGACCGAGTCGACCGGGTTCTCCTTGTTGGCGTGCATCTGGAAGATCTTCCCGATGCGCTCCTTCTTCTGCTTGGTCGCGTTGACCACCTGAGCACCCGAGTCGAGGTGACCGGAGTACACGCGGATGTAGGTCAACCGACCGAAGAACGGATGCGTCACGATCTTGAACGCCAGCGCCGCGAACGGCTCCGACGCGTCGGCGTGACGCTCGATGACGATCTCCTCGTCCTTCGGGTCGTGCGCCTCGATGGCGGGCACGTCCAGCGGCGACGGCAGGTAGTCGACGACGGCATCCAGCATCGGCTGCACACCGCGGTTCTTGAACGCCGAACCACACAGCACCGGGTATGCCTCGCCGGCGATCGTCAGCTTGCGGATCGCGCCCTTGATCTCCTCGGGCGTGAGCTCCTCGCCGCCGAAGTACTTCTCCAGCAGCGCGTCGTCGGTCTCGGCGACCGCTTCGAGCAGCTTCTCGCGGTACTCGGCGACCTTGTCGGCCATGTCGGCCGGGATCTCCTGGATCTCGTACTTGGCGCCCATCGTCACGTCGCCCTTGGCGTCGCCGGGCCACACCAGCGCGCGGCGGTAGATGAGGTCGATGACACCGACGAAGTCGTTCTCGACACCGATCGGCAGCTGCAGCACGAGCGGCTTCGCCTTCAGGCGGTTCACGATCGTGTCGACCGTGAAGTAGAAGTCGGCACCGAGCTTGTCCATCTTGTTGACGAAGCAGATGCGCGGCACGTTGTACTTGTCGGCCTGTCGCCACACCGTCTCGGACTGGGGCTCCACGCCCTCCTTGCCGTCGAAGACCGCAACGGCACCGTCGAGAACGCGCAGCGAACGCTCCACCTCGACGGTGAAGTCGACGTGGCCGGGCGTGTCGATGATGTTGACCTGGTTGTTCTCCCAGAAGCAGGTGACGGCAGCCGACGTGATCGTGATGCCGCGTTCCTGCTCCTGCTCCATCCAGTCCGTCGTCGCCGCACCGTCGTGCGTCTCACCGATCTTGTGGTTCACACCGGTGTAGAACAGGATGCGCTCGGTCGTCGTCGTCTTTCCGGCATCGATGTGCGCCATGATGCCGATGTTGCGGACCTTGTGAAGGTCGGTGAGCACTTCTTGTGCCACGGGGTGTCCTATCTGCTAGCTGTGGAGACGTTTGTCTGTGGTTGCGACCCGGTGCGGCCCGACGGGGGCCCGGGGACCGGTCCGGCCCCGGGCACCGGTGCCCTGCGGTGACTACCAGCGGTAGTGCGCGAAAGCCCGGTTCGACTCGGCCATCTTGTGGGTGTCTTCACGGCGCTTGACCGCGGCACCCAGACCGTTCGACGCGTCGAGGATCTCGTTCTGCAGGCGCTCGGTCATCGTCTTCTCACGACGCCCCTTGGCGTAGCTGACGAGCCAGCGCAGCGCGAGGGTGTTCGCGCGGTGCGGCTTGACCTCGACGGGCACCTGATCGGTCGAGCCACCGACGCGGCGGCTCTTGACCTCGAGGGTCGGGCGCACGTTGTCGAGCGCCTTCTTGAGCGTCGCGACGGCGTCTTGCCCGTTCTTGGCCTCGACGCCCTGGAGGGCGCCGTAGACGATCGACTCGGCGAGCGACTTCTTGCCGTCGACGAGGATCTTGTTGACCAGCTGGGTGACGATCGGCGCACCGTACACCGGGTCGTTGACGACGACGCGACGAGGCGCGGGTCCCTTGCGAGGCATCGGGGTCAGCCCTTCTTGGCGCCGTAGCGACTACGGGCCTGCTTGCGGTTCTTGACGGCCTGGGTGTCCAGGGCGCCGCGGACGATCTTGTAACGCACACCGGGCAGGTCCTTCACACGACCGCCACGCACCAGCACGAGCGAGTGCTCCTGCAGGTTGTGCCCCTCACCGGGGATGTAGGCGGTGACCTCGGTGCCGTTGCGCAGCTTGACACGGGCGACCTTGCGCATCGCCGAGTTCGGCTTCTTGGGGGTGGTCGTGTACACACGGGTGCACACGCCGGCCTGCTGCGGGTTCGCCTTCAGTGCGGGCGCCTTGGTCTTGCTGACCTTGGGCGACCGGCCCTTGCGAACCAACTGCTGAATGGTTGGCACGTTCTCTCCTTGTTGTGCTGCGCGGCGCCCATCGGCTCCGCACAGGTGCTGCACGGTGACAGCTTCGTGGTTTCACCACAGATCCGCTCGCGCCGGGCGAGAGCCCGACGCTCCGTGAGTGGATATGCCGTGGGGGTGACCTGTTCGCAGATCGATCCCGTTCGTGTGTCCCGGCACTCCCCCGCCGATGCCGTGGCACGACGTAGGGCGCGCCTGATCGCACACCCGCTCAATGATACGCCCGACCGCGCGACCGGTCAAAACGACCCCGTTGCGCCGGCGGGCCGGGCGGGGCCGTCACCCCTCGGTGCGCAGCACCCGGAACTCGGCGTCGCCGAGCAGGAACGACTCTCCCACCGCGACGGCCTCCCCGGGCTCGAGCTCGACCTCCGTGCCCGGCTCCAGGACCACCAGGACACCGTTCGTGGAATGCAGATCCGTCACGTGCCACACCTCGTCGCGCAGTTCGATCAGCGCGTGCCGCTTCGAGACGGTGCGGGTGGGATCGATCAGCGAGATCAGCTGGGCATCGGGATGCTCCTCGACCGAGGTGGGCCGACGCCCCAGCACCGCCGCGTCCGCGGTCAGCGCGATCGACGCGCCGTCGGGCAGCACGAGCTGCCACCGCGGCCGGTGGCGACTGGAGATGACGGTGCGCTCCATATCGTCCTCGAGTGCGGAATCCTGTTCGCGCTGCTGGGCGATCACAGCGGTGTCGGCCGGCTGCGGGGCACCCGCCACCGGCGAGCCGATCACCGCCGAGGTCTCCCCGGACACCTCCGGGAAATCCTCGCTCGTAGCCATCGCCGCCGCCTCGCGCGCCTTCTGCTCCCGCAGCCGGGCCCGCGTCAACGCCGGCGGCACCTGATCCACCGGCGCGGATGCCTGATACCCCGGAACCGAGGAGATCGGCGCCTCCTCGACGTCGGCCGGCGTGGCCGTGTTCGGCGGGAACGGTGCGGGTGCATCAGCCGAGACCTCATCGGGCCACGCACCGTCGTCGAACACCCCGTCGATCATCGACAGCGGTTCGGTCGGCGGACCCTCGGCGCCGGGCCGGCGCTCATCCGACGGGGCCGCCGCCCGGACGGGCGGGGGCGCAACCGCGGGCGACGCCGCCGCGCCCGGCGGCGGGATGGTCGGCGCGAACGGGTTCAGCGTGACCTCGCCGGGCGCATCCGCGAACGGCGAGGCCGACTCCGGCGAGACCGGAGGGGGCGCGAACGACTCCGCCTCGACGTCGGCCGCGACCGCGGCATCCACCGTCGGCAGCGGCGGCATCGGGGGCAGCGGCGGCGGGGGTGGCAGCGGCGGCGCGGCGAAATCGGCGCCGTCGTCGGTGTCCGGCGACGCCGCGTTCGCCGCCGACGGTGGGCGCGCTCCCAACCACCGCGCCGGACCGAACCCGAGAATGCCGACCCACACCGGGAACAGCAGCGCCGCCACGACCGTCATGGGCGAACCGTATCCGAACCCCGGCCCGAGACGATGAGCCGCCACGACCACGAGCGCGTAGACGATGAGCATTCCCAGTCCGGGGATGATCAGCAGCAGCACGAGCCACGGGTTGAACCCGCCCCAGCGCAACAACACGGCGAGGTTCAGGAACGGCACCCAACCCTTCCACGCGGCTTCGCCCATCTTGCGGAACATCGCCGACAGCGCAAGCGCCAGCCACACGTACAGCGCCACGACGATCACCGAGGACAGCGATACGAGAACCGTGAGCGACGTCGCATCAGCAGTCGGGTTCATGTCATGCGCCTTGATCCGCGGATCAGCGGCTCCCCCCCTCCAGAGGTCCGATGGGGCACTCGAGTCAAGGCCCCCAAACGTGCGAACGACCTCAACGATACGGCGGAACGTACGCGAGTCCAGAATCCGGGGGTGAATCGTCGCCGTTCGCTGTCGACCACGCGCCAGTATTCCGCGGCCTGGGATGCGGTCGACGGATGCCCCGAATAGTCCGCCCGATCGGCCTCCGCGGCCAGCGAGAACGCCCGCGCGCTGGCGTAGAGCTCTGCCGTCTCGGCCCGCGTTCGGCGCCCGGGGGCGCCCCGGCCCGCGTCGACGGCGGCGTCGACGTACTCCCGCCAGCCCCCCGTGATCGCATCCCCCGCACCCGGAGCCCGCCGTCGTCGCCGCCGTCGCAGCGCTTTGAGGGCGACGACGGCCAGGAACGGACCGGCCACCAGCAGCAGCACACCACCCACGATTCCGGCCACCCGCACCGCCGGCCACAGCCACGCCAGATCCGCGGCGGCATCCGGCGTCGGCTCGCGCACGGTGTCGTTCTGCGAGGGACGGGGCGGGGTGACCTCCTCGATCGTGTCGGGATCGACCTCCGTCGGCACCCGCGGCTCGCGACGCTGCGTCACCTCGAGACTCGGCACGACCTCGTGCTGCGGCGACACGTCGACGGCGACCCATTCCCCCGACGCCGCCCGCACCTCGAGCCAGGCCGCGAGGTCGCCGGCCCGGCAGCGTCCGTCCTCGCACACCGGCAGCCCCTCGCCGGAACTCAACCGGGCGCCCACGACGATCCTGGCGGGAAACCCCAGCTGCTGCGCGATGAGGCTGGCCGCGACGGCGAACTGCTCGTCGTCACCCACGGCGGCGACGTAATTGCCTGACTCCGCCGCACGCGGGTCGGCTTCGCGGGTGAGGAGCGCCTCGAACATGGCGTCGACGCGCCCGACCGAGTGACCGGCCGTGCTCGGGACGAACGGCGCGCCGTCGAGGTCACGCTGCCACAGCTGAGATGTCTCGTCGAGCCCATGGCTGAGATACCCGCGCTCGCGGAGCAACTCGACCAGACGGGCCAAGGCCTCACCGCCGTCACCCTCGCGGTGCTCGTCCACCCAGTTCGACAGCCCCTGCGGGATCTCGACATCGGGCACCACGCCGGGGGCGACGATCTCCGACAGCTTCGGCACGGCCGGCACGGTGGCGCGCACCACGTAGCGGTCCCCCTCCGCCCACGGCGCGATCTGCACCGCCGCGTCGAGCCCCCGGCTGAAGTAGAACCGATCCGACAGCGTCGCGGCGCGGGAACCGTCGAAGGTCGCGCTCTGCAGGGATCCGATGATCGGCATCCAGATCCCGGTCATCCGTCCCACCACCACCGTCGCCTCGACCTCTGCACCGTCCCGGGCCGGCACCGACGAGGGCACCCGGTCGAACCGGTCACCCGATCCGGTGCGATATGACACCCCGTCGTACTCGTCCAGGACAGCCAAGCGCACGCGATCGGGGAGATCGGCGCCGTCGACCGTGAACCAGACCTCGTCGACGAAGTCGTCCGCGAACAGCACGCGGTACCCGCTGAGCGGGCTGACCGCGCGGGTCACCTCCACATCGGGGCCGGTCGTTCCGCGAAGCACGGTGCGCTCGGATCCCGCGGCGGCCGGCACCACCGCCGCCGCCGCCAGTACCGCGACCAGCACCATCCCCAGCCCGTACAGGCCTCGCCGCGACCACACCCCACCCGGCGCACGCCGCAAGCGCACCCCGCTCGCCCGGGCAGATGCGCGCAGCACGCCGCGCCGCCGCTCTCTCGCTCGCCACGACAACCACAGCACCCCGGCCAACAGCGTGCCCAGGCCCACGACCGTCTCCACCGGCGCGTCAATGCGAACCGGGCCCCACACGAGGGTGTCGCTCACGCTCGTGCGCCCGAACAGCAGGCCGAAGCAGGCCATCGTCACCGTGACCGGCACGGCACCGACGGCAACCCGGCCCCTGCGCCACGCGAGCATCGCTGCGGCGCAGGTGCCGACGAGAAAAACCACCAGCGCCGGCACCAGCAGGTTGCGATACGACCCCACCGGTAGCTCGACGGTGAGCAGATCCTTCCACCCGAAGACCAGTCCGCCGGCGAGCTCCAGTTCACCGCGCAACAGCTCCAGCGGTCCCCCCACACGCGCGGGAACGGCGAGCGGCACCCCCAGCAGCAGCACCGCCGCGGCCAGCATGCCCGACACCGCCCACCCGCCCCAGCGCCGCGCCGTGGCGATCGCCGCGATCCCGGCGGCGACGGCCACCGCGACGGCGACCAGCACCAGGAACGCACCCGACCGGTAAATCGGCCAGGCCGCGACGGCGGCGAGCGCCGTGCATACCCCGACGTACAGCGACCCGGCCACCACCCGCGCGGTCGCGGCGCTCACCCCGTCGCCCCCCGCGCCAAGAGGCCGGCGAGGTCGTCGAGCACGCCGACGGTCACGACGGTGAGGTTCCCGAGCTGCTGCGAACGCGGGTGCGCCCGCTCGTCGCACACCACCGCGAGCACCGAGGTGCCCACCGAGAAGGCCAGCGCCGCATGGCGAAGTGCCGCCAGGCCCACTCGCGAACCCGCCACGACGACGGCGATCGACAGCCGCTCACCGGCTTCGGCGGTCAACCGGCACACGTCGGCGATGGACATCGTGTTCGTCAGCCGTTGCACACCGCTGAACCCGTCCAGCAGCTGCCGCGGCCCGCGGGACGAGAGGCGGCGGATCGCCCGCAGCCGGCCGCGCACGACCCGCGGGATCTCGGCGCCGACGACGATGTCGAGGTCGCGCGCGTCGCGCAGCGCCCGCAGCGACAGCGACGCGGCACAACTGACGGCGAGCTCGAACTCGTCGGGCGACGCGAAGTCGCCCTCGCGGAGCGGAAACACGATCGCCATGCGCGACCGCCGCGACTCCTCGTACTGGCGCACCATCGGCCGGCCGGTCTTGGCCGTGGACTTCCAGTGGATCTGGCGTCTCGCGTCACCCGGAACGTATTCGCGGATGGCGTGGAACGACATGTCCGCGTCGACGAGACGCCGCGTGGGATTGCCGTCCAGATCGTGCACGAGACCCGAACTGGTCGAGGGCAACGCGACCGTGCGCGGGTGCACGTAGAGGTCGTGCACGTCCTCGAAGGCGTGCTCGCGGGACAGCAGCCCCAGCGGGTCGCTGCGCACGGTGATCGCCGGCCCCACCCGGAGCACACCGCGCGGCTGCGGCGGGATCTCGACGGTGCGGGCGACGTCCTGACCGGGACGCAGGAGCGGGATCGGGAACTCTACGATGCCGGCGCCGACCGGCACGTCGATGCGCCCGGGCAGCGCCGACCGCCGCCCGATGTTGCGCACCACGACCGCCCCGTCGACCTCGCTGCCGGCCACGATCCGCTCGTGCGAGAGCGTCAGGTCGACGCCGTACGAGCGGGAGCCGGCCAGGAACGGCACGCTCAGCACCAACAGGGCCAGCGCGGCGGCGGCCGCCACGATCCACTCCACCCAGCCGAACGCGATGCCGCCGATCAGGCCGAACGTCGCCGCCGCCAGCACGAACACCCCGGCGGGACGCACGGTGCGTACCACCGCGCGCGCGGCGGCCTGTGCCGTGTCGCGCGTGGCCCGCCACACTCGCGTGAGACCGATCGCGGCCCCCACCAGCGTCCGCGACCGCGCCGTGGTGACCTCGGTGCGGTCATCCGACGTGGTCCCCGCGGCGCGGGTCAGGCGGGTGTCGCCGCTGCTCACGATGAATGATGCCGGGTCGGGGGAGGAACGTCGAGCAGCACCTGACCGACGACCGACTCGGCGGTGACGCCGTCGAACTCCGCTTCGGGATGCAGCAGCAGCCGGTGCGCGAGCACCGCCACGGCGAGGCGCTTCACGTCGTCGGGCGTGACATAGGTCCGCCCCTGCGAGGCCGCCGCCGCCCGGGATGCCCGCGTCAGCGCGAGTGCCCCGCGGATACTGACCCCCAGGCGCACCTCGTCGGCGGACCGGGTCGCGTCCACGACCCGCGCGATGTAGTCGAGAACCCGCGCGTCGACGTACACGTCCGCGGCCAGATCGGCCATGCCCGTCAACGCCGCCGGCGTCACCACCACCGGCAGGTCGGCGGTGGCCACGGCCGCGCCGTCGAGGATCTGCACCGTCGCGGCCTGATCGGGGTAGCCGAGCGACGTGCGCAACAAGAACCGGTCCAGCTGCGCCTCGGGGAGCCGGTACGTACCGGCCTGCTCGACCGGGTTCTGCGTCGCGAGCACGAGGAACGGCCGGCCCACGTCGTGCGCCGTGCCGTCGACGGTCACCTGGCGTTCCTCCATGACCTCCAGGAGCGCGGACTGCGTCTTGGGGCTGGCGCGGTTGATCTCGTCGGCGAGCACGACGGTCGCGAAGACGGGCCCCGCGTGAAAGTCGAATCGGCCGGTCTTCTGGTCGTAGACGGTGATGCCGGTGATGTCACCGGGAAGCAGGTCCGGCGTGAACTGGATGCGCGAGGTCGTGCCCTGCACCGACTGCGCCACCGCGCGCGCCAGTGACGTCTTGCCGGTGCCGGGAACGTCTTCGAGCAGAACGTGCCCCTCGCTCAGCAGCGCGGTCAGTACCAGCTCGACCACGTGCCGCTTGCCGAGCACGGAACGCTCGATGTTGTCGGCGAGCTGACCGAACGTCTGCGCGAACCAGGTCGCCTGTTCCTGCGTGATCGTCATCCTGTCATCCTCGCTGATCGGCCGATGCGGGTCATGGTGCCGCCGGGGTGCACACGGCCGAGAACTCGGCGGTGGCCGGACGCAGGTTCCATCCCTGGCCACGCCAGTCGACCGTCACCCCGATCCCGGTGACCCGTACGGCGGCTTCCGGGACCCGCCACGGGTCGGCACCGGGGTCGAGTTCGTCCCCGTCGGCATCGAGGTACACCACATTGGCCGACGAGTACACGACGCGGGCGCGGTCGCCGGTCGAACTCGACCGGCCTGCGATAACCGTCCCTCCCACGCATGGATCGATCCACCACCGCGCCTGCACCTGGTACGGAGCGCTCCCCCGCGCAGGCGTCGCCGCGCCCCACTCCGACACCCACCATCCCGCGGAGTGCTCGTAGCGCACCTGGATGCCGGGGTCGGTGTCGAAGACGTCCGACGGGTGGCCACGGAAGACGACGTCGTTGCCGAACGGCGGCTGCTCGGACGACGTGGGCTCCTGGTCGATCGTCCAATTCGCCCGCTGCCCGTCGATGTGGGGCGTCGGGCCGACGGTGAACTCGTACCCCGTCGGCGCCGCCGTGGATTGGACCGCGCGCACCTCCCCCCGCGCGGCCGCCCTGCCGTAGCTGGTGCCGCCGGAGAACGACTCGACGCAGACCACGAACCGGTAGGCCCGCCCGTCGTCGAGCCCGCGGAAGGTCGCTGTGGCTTGCGTCCCCGACACCGTGCAGGTATGGCCGTCAGGGACGAACCCGTAACGCAACTGCGCCCCGTCGCCGCCGGGCACCGCCGTCGCGGTCGCGGTCACCGCGACGCGGCCGTTGCCGGTGTTGGTCGCCGTGAGTGTCAGCGCCACATCGGTCGGACGGCCGATCCCGTGCGCCGAGACGGTCGCCGACGGCGGCTCGGGCGCTTCGCCGTCGCTGGGCGGCGGCGAGAACCGGGACTGCGGTGTGACGGTGACCACGGTCGCCGTGTTCGCACCGACCCGATACGACGGCACCGACACCCGCGTCTGCCCCACCGCGACCGGCACGACCACGTCTTCGCCGGTCGGGCTGCTGATCTCGAGCGACGAGGTCGCGGCAGCGTCGACTCCGGCGATCTCGAGCGAGACGACGCCGCCGTCGCCGGTCGTGACCACGGGGGCCGCGGTGACCCGCTCCGGCGCCGCCGGGGCGGCATACGCCCACGCGGTGACGCTCGCCGACGACCGCGACGCACCGACGTCGTTGAGGGAGAACGCCTCGTACTCGCGTTTGTCCCCGTTGGGGGCGGTGAGCTCGGGGCACACTCCCTCCGCCGAGCACTGCCCCACGCTCATCCCCTGCCACCGCAGGTCGAAGCCGGTCACCGCCGGCGCCGCCTGGCCCGCCGCGCCCGGCTCGACCCGCAGGGTGACCGTCTCGTCGCCGTATGCCGCCACCGCGAGCCCGCCCGGCGCGGGCGGGTATCCCTGCAGCCGCAGGGTCACCGTGGCGTCGCGGTCGGCACCGCTGTCGCGCCCCTGCGCATCCCGCACCGTCACCGACGCCTTGCAGGTCGTGCCCGGTGCGTCGTCGGTCCACGACGCGCGGATGCTGTCGGGCTCGACCACCTCGAACGAGACCCCGCTGCAGCCGGCGCCGGCCCGTACCGCCGCCACGGTGAGCGGGGTCGACGGCAGCGGGTTGACCTCTCCCGTCGCGCCGATCACCTCGATCACGCACGACGACCCATCGGCCTGGCTGCACGTGGCGGTGACGGTCCCTCCCTGCGGGAGCGTGGACGGCACCGCGCCGACTCGCAGGTTGATGCGGGCCGGAGCCACACCGGGGTGGCTGGCGATCTCGACGATCACCGCCTCCTCGGTGCCGGGAACAGCCGCCCCGTCCGCCGTGATCGTGACGACCGACCCCTCGAGCGTCGCCGTGAACGCGCGGGACGGCGGCGCGATCTCGTAGCGCAACGACTCGGGGGCGGGCGTGCCGCGCCACCGGGTCATGTCGGCGAGGTCGTAGCTCTCGGACTGACCGGGGGCGACCGTCAGCGCCGCCGGACTGAGTTCGGGCTGCGGGTCGCGCGCGGTCACCGCGATCGGGATCGACAGCATCGTCCACTCGGCGGCGTCATCGGCGCGCACCGGCACCAGGCAGGCATCCGTCCACGGGGCGCCGGTGCCGGCGACGTACCGGACCGAGGTCGCGGAGCTCTGCTCGCAGCGGGCTGCCGCCCGCGAACCCGACGCCGTCACGGCGTCGCCCACCTGCACCGGCGCACCCGGCGGCCGCACCACGAGCGGCGCCACGTCGATGACCCGTTCGTCGCCCTCCGCGACGACGATCGGCGCCAGTCCGGGGCGCAACGCGAGGGGGGACTCGGCGGCGGCCGGGACCCGCAGGAACGCGTAGGTCGTGACCGGGTCCTCGCCGTCGAGCCCGGTCACCGAGAAGGGGATCAGGCGCGCGGCGTCGGTGAGTGCGCCGCGCAGCCGATCGCCGGACACCTCGACGTCGACGGGGCTGCCCCACAGACCCAGTTCGAGGTCGTCGACGTCGCCGCCGCCCCAGGTGACGGTGCCGTCCAGGACCGGCACCCCAGCGCCGAACTCGTCGCGGTCCTCCACCGTGAGCACGGTGTCGACCACGACCGGGTGCTCCGGCACCCGCTCCGGGATCACCCGCACCACGATCAGCCCCCGGGCGGTGTTCTTCGACGACGACGCCACGTCGTAGAGGAACGCCATCGTCCCCGGTTGCTCGCTCGCGGCGATCATCACCGTCCCGTCGTCGATCGACACGATCCGCTCCGCCAGCTGCGCGTACTCGGCGCTGTCGGCGCCGTCGAGCGTCTTCTCGGGCACGTCGGGGACGACGTCGGTGAGGTGGAGCCTGCCCTGCGTCGGGTCCACGTCGTTGGCCAGCGGGCTGATGCGGATCGTGTTCCCCGCGCCAGCCTGCACGTGGACGTAGTCGGTGTAGGTCACCGGGCTCGGGTTGGCATCGGTGTCGAGCACGCCCACCCGCACCCGACCCTCGCCCTCGGCGCCGGCGGCGTCGACGACCCGGTAGTGGAACTCGTACTGCCCGCGTGCCCCCGGAACGCTCGTGTAGACGATCGCGGTGCCGTCGGCCGAGATCGATGCCGACCCGCTCTCGGGTTGACTGACGATGGCATCCAGCCGCACCGCGTCACCGTCGGGGTCCACTCCGAAGCCGTCGAACGCGATCGACGTGGATAGCCCGCTGAGCACCCGACCGGACAGTGCCACCGGCAGCGGCGCCCGGTTCGCCTCGTCCGAGAGCACCCGGATGCGGACCACCGCGGTGTCGGTGTCGGAGGGTGATCCGGGCGTGTAGGCGGCGTACTCCACGGTGTACTCGCCGGGTTCGGCGGGGGCGAGGTAGCGCAGCACATCGGCCGACGCGAACGCGAGCGCACGGTCGGTCGACGAAACGACGCTGTCGGGCGCGATCCGCGGCCGCGAGCCGGCCGCGGAGATGTCGTTGCGCAACACCGGGATGTCGGTCTGGGTGCCCGCGCGCACCACGACGGTGTCGTCGACCGCGATCGGCGGCGCGTCCGGCGCCGGCGGCAGCAAGTACACCGTGGCCTGCCCGTCCACAGCCGCACCGGTGTCGTTCGTCCCGTCGCTGACGCGGTAGCCGACCGTGCCCAGCATCCCCGGTTCGCCATCGGACGTACTGCCGGAGACCCGCAGCTGGCTCTGGCCCACCGTGTCCACCGAGAGCGTCGCCCCCGCCGACGACGAGGGGATGACGTCGCTGATCAGCAGCACACGGTGCGTCGGGTTGGAGACCGCCGCGAACACGTCGACCGTCGCATCCACCTGCGGCCGCACGAAGGCCACGACCGGTGCCGTCGACAACTGCGCCGGAGCATCCTCGGGCAACAGGGTGATCCGTGCGATGCCGGTCGCCTCCCGGCCGGCGACGGCGACGGTCACCGCCACCCGGTACACCCCGGGACCGGCCGCCGAGAAGTCGAACTGGGTCGTCCCGCCGACCACGGTCGCCGTCGCCGCCGCGTCGTCGAGCACCCGGGCACCGGTGACGGTGGTCTCGCCGGCCGTTCCGGTCACGTGCGCGGCGACATCGACGGTCAGCCGGGAGCCGACGGTGTCGACGACCGCGAACGACTGCAGCACCGGCTGCGGTTCGCCGACCACCCGGATCTCCAGCGCCCGGGTCGAGATCGCCCCGCGCGCGTCAGCGACGCTGACCTGCACGGCGACAGTCTCGTCCGACGCGTTGCCGTCGTCGGCGTGCTGGAACACCACGTCGCCCGCCGGGGTCACCACGACGCTCCCGTGGCCGCTCCCCTCGGCCGACAGCAGCAGAACCGGGTCGCCCTCGGGATCGACCCAGTCCGACAGCACGGGCACGGTGACGGTGCCGCCGCGGGCGACCGTCGGCGACGGCCACTCCTGCCGGCAGTCGGAGACGCACCACTGCGGCGCCGTGTTCACGTCGTCGGCGGCCACGCGCAGCGTCACGACGGCCTCCTCGGAGAACAGTCCGTCCTCCGAGGTCCCGTCGGTCACCCGGTAGCGGAACGACGCCGTCCCCGAGGCATCGGCGCTCACCCGCACCACGAGGCGCTGCCGGTTGTCGGTGATGCTCAGCTCACCGAAACCCGGATCGAGCCCGGTCACCGACTCCGGGTCGATCGTGAGCACGTCCTCGTTGGGGTCGTGGTCGTTGAGCAGGTTCGGCAACGCCACCAACGCCCCCGGCCGCACCCCGAAGGCGTCATCGACGGCGACCGGCGGGCGGGGGTCGATCACGACGCGCTGCTCGTCCTCGGTCGGCTCCGCCTCCAGCTCGCGCCGCTGGTCCAGCGTCCAGTCCTGACTCGACGGCAGCAGCGCGCCGTCGGCGGCGCGCCACACCCAGCCGGAACGCGCGTCGTTGAGGACGACGGTCTCGCCCGACGCGGCGAACACCGGGCGGCGCTGCGAAGGCAGGCTGAGCCCGCCGTAGTCGAGGTCGGCTCGTCCGGTGTCGGAGCGCCACAGCGCACCCGGGCCCGCGCCCTCGGCCAGCCAGGCGCCGTACACGACCCCACCCACCCACACCGGCCGCGCGGGCGCACCTTGCACCGTCGCCCCGTCACCGAAGATCGACGTCGCATCCGAACCGTCGACCGGAATGCGCACCATCCCCGTCTCATCGGCGACGTACACGGCGTCACCATCGGATGCTGGCCGCGACATGAGGGCGCCCCCTCCGGTGCCGCTGGACTGCTCGTCCTCGGCGTCGGCGGTCCAATACATGCCGTTCGCGGAATCGAACAGAACCCACTCACCGTCCGCAGACGAGAGTTGCGGTGCGGTGAGCTCGGCCACGAGCGGGTCGCGTCCGCGCAGCTCCGACGCCGCGATGTCGTAGCGCAGCACGGCGCCGTCGGCCGCGGAGTAGCTCAGCAGAACGCCCCGCTCGTCGAGCGCGATGGCCTCGGCGGCGTACTGCGCGGCATCCTGGTTCTCGCGGGGCCCGTCGGGGTCGAGCCGGGAGGTGGTGCCCGACGACAACCGGCCCACGTGAACGGCCCCGTCGTCGGTGCGATACGCCACGAAGTCGCCCGCCGTCACCGTCTCGCGCACACCGCTGGGCGCCGACACCGCCGCTTCCAAACCGGCGGCATCCAGATCGACCGGCGCGGCCTCCTCGATGCGGACCAGCTTGCTGTCGCTGTCGGTGAACATGTAGACACCGTTCGCGGACGACACGATGCGCGTCGGGTTGGCGACGCTGCGCACCGTGTCGAGCTCGCCGACGACGGTGTTGACGCGGGCGTAGCGCTGCCCGTCCGATTGCAGCACCCACACCGAGGGATCGGTCGGCGGCGTGTCCTGCGCATCGAGTCCCGGCCAGACCACGCTGACCCCGGTCACCAGCGCCACCGCCGCCGCCGCGGCGATCAGCCCCGCCTTCGTGCGCGGTCGCATCACCCCGCCCCCATCGCGAGCGCGACCGCGACCCCGACGCCGACGCCGACCACGGCGACGACGCCCACGGCGACGAGCCACGGCCACACCGCCCGCCGCGTCGGCGTGCCGGAGATCTCGGAGTCCTCCTCGCGCACCGCGTACGTCGCGACCAGCGGAGGCGGCGTGCGCCGGCCCTCGACCACGACCCGGCTGCGCGCCGGCCCCCGCGCGGTCGCGTCTCCCAGTTCGAGCGGTTCGGGCATCCACTCCGCCGCCGGCACGTCGAGCGGTGTCGGCGACACCCCCCGCGAGCGCTGCACCTCCTGCATCGCCGCGCCGAACTCCTGCGCCGTGGCAAAACGGCGTTCGGGTTCACGGGCCATCGCGGTGGCCAGCACCTGCTGCAGGTCGTCGGGGACGTCGTCACGCGGCACGGGGACGAACGTGGCCCGGGTGATGCGGCGCCGCAACTGCTCGCGACTGTTCTGCCCCTTCTCCCGGCGCTCGAAGGGGCTGCGGCCGGCCAGCAGCGAGTAGATCGTCGCGCCGAGACTCCACACCTCGCTGGCCACCGTGCCCGACGTGTGCTCACCGACGACCTCGGGCGCGCTCCACGGCACCGACATCGCGAGGAGGTCGTCGGTCGAGCGCCGCGACAGCGACGCCGAGATGCCGAAGTCGGCCAGCACCGAGGAACCGAAGGTCGTCACCAGGATGTTGCTCGGCTTGACGTCACGATGGATCAGCCCCGCCCGGTGCGCCGACTCGAGCGCGCCCGCCAACCGCACCGCCGTGGTCATCACCTCATCGACATCGATGCGCTCCCAGCGGTAGCGCTGCGCGAACGAGTCCGGGCAGTACTCCATGACGATGTGCGGGCGTCCGTCGGCGGAGATCCCCGCCTGGTAGACGGTGACGATGGCCGGATGCGCCGACAGCTGCGCGAGCACGTCCGCCTCGGCATTGAACATGCGGATCAGGTCGGGCGACTGTTCCTGCGCCGGGAGCACCTTGACAGCGACCTGCCGGCGCGGCATGTCCTGCTGGTAGAGGAAGACGTCGGCGAAGCCGCCCGAGCCCAGCGGGCGCACGTAGTCCAAGCCGGCGAGAATGGGCGGCGCCGAGGGTAGCCTGCGCGCCATCCGTGCCCCTCACCGCCGTTCGCGGGCACATCCCTTGCCCAGCGTGTTCCATCTGGGCTCCCCACGTCGCCCCTCCCCCTCATGCTAACAAGCGGGAGCGCTCACCGCGGTGTCTACCCCGGCTCGGCGTTCGGGTCGAACGGCGCGTCCAACGACCGGGTCAGCTCCTCGAGCATCGCCGTGATCTGCGGCTCCACGTACTGGCCGATCGCGGCCTGGATGCGCAACCGGTGGTGCAGCAGGATCGCGCACACCTCGCGACCGACCATGTTGGCGTAGTCGTCGGCCAGCGACACCTCCTGGCGCAACGCCGCCTTGGCCTCGTCGTTCAGGGGAGGCAGCGCCGGAACATCGGCATCCGCCTCGTCGGCGAGCCCGGAGATCGTGAACAGGAACGGCGCACCGGGGACCGGGTCGGGGTCCAGCGGAAGCCCCTCGAACTCGGGCTCCAGCCCCTCCGCCGGCCGGTAGCTGCGGGCCCGGTTGCGGGAGGCCTGCTGGTCCAACTCGGTCTGCAACATGGGCAGGTTGCGGGAGGTGTACTCGGCGACGGCGTGATCGACGATCGTCTTGACCCGCGTGGACAACCCGTGCTGCACGCCGTGGGGCACGTCGGATCCGATGCCGGCCGCCGACAGCACCGGCGAACCGAAACAGCGCCGACACGGTGCGACCCTGCCTTTGTGGGTGGCCGGCTGCCACCGTGGCAGCCAACGCAGCCACGCGTCCACCGCCTGGCTCACCTGGGTCTCGATCGACCGCTCCACGGTCACCATTGTCCCCCGTCGGGCGGCGATGCGGGCGCATTCGCCCCCGTACGCGTGCCGTGCGCGTCGCCGCCGGTCACTCGTCGGCGTCCGGGTCGTCGCGCTCCCACGGCCACCGCGGGCGGTGCGCGCGGGTGCGCACGAGCGCCACGCCCACCCAGCCGGCGATCGCGGCGATCGCCGCCAGCAGCACCGCGAACCACGACGTCACGAATCCGCCGACCGCGGCGACCGCGCGCACCGGGTCGACCCCCGCCACGACGGCGCCGATCAGCACCCCGACGAGGTAGGCCAGCACCGCCGCCACCGCCGCGGCGACCGCCACCGCGTACGAGGGCTGTGGGCGGCGCAACCCCGCCCACGCCGTCACACCCACCGCGAGCACCGACAGCGCCATGCCCGCGGCCCCCGGCAGGTTTCCGAGTCCCGGGGTCGCAATGACCTCGACGTCGAACAGGGTGCTCGTCACCCCGAACGCCGCGATCGCCAGCGCCGCGAAGCCGGTGGTGGCCAGCGCCGCCGCCGTCGGCGGCGACACGGACCCGGCGTCGTCGGCCATCAGGAACGGTGGAGCTGCGGTCCCGCCTCGAGCGTGCGCTCGTACTCGCGCTGGGCCTCGGTGTTGAGCTCGGTCACGCGCGTGCCGCGGGCGGCCACCCACGCACCGAACCAGATGGTCAGCTCACGTCCGATGACGAGCGCCGCCACAGCGAGCGGTGCCAGCAACTGGCCCTCGACGAGTACGGCGCCCTGCGCCGCCGTCAGCGACCAGAACGGCGCCTGGAACATCTGCCCGAGCAGGTGCCCGCCGTACGAGGCGGCGCCTACGAGCAGGCCGAAGATCACCCAGTGACCCCAGCGCCCGCGGTTGATGATCGCGCCCAGCAACCAGAAAGCCAGGAAGAACACCGCCACCGGAACCCACAGCCACCACGACGTCAGCGCAGAGACCGCGAAGGTCCCGATCGTGTCGACGGTGACCTCCCCGGCGATCGCGCCGAACCCGAGCGCGGCGCCGAGGTACAGCACGGCGAACGAGACGGCCGCGAGCAGGCCGATCGCGCCGGCTGCGCCGCGGTTGCCGCGCGGGCGCGGCGCCTCCGGGGCCTGCACGAAGATCGGCTGCGGCGACGGGGCATCCATCAGCGCCGTCTCGGGCGGGCCGCTGTCCACGGCGGGTGCCGGGTAGGCGAGGGTGGCCGCATCGTCCAGCGACGCGGCGGGCGGCGTCAGTGCGACCGGTGCGACGACGGTCGCGGCCGGATCGGGGTCGGCGGCCGCGTCGACGGCCGGCACGTCGGCGGCCGTCACCTCGACGGTCGGTACGTCGGCGGCGGCGGTCACGCCGGCGGCGGAGACCGGCTGCGCGACGGCCTCGCCGGCGAGCCCGGTGTCTTCCGCGTCCCCGGTCACGGGGTCGTCGTCGGCCGGTTCGGGATGGGTCGACACGGTGCCGCCGGCGGCGAACTCCGCGTCCCAGGCCTCTGCGGCCGTCGGTGCGGGAACGGCATCGCGCGAGGCCGCTTCGGCCTCGGCGAGGGCTTCGTTCGCCGACTCGACAACCTCAGCGACACCGTCGGATGCCGAGGTTGGGGCCTCGGGGTCGACGTGCTTCGGATCGCTCATGCGATGGTGCTCCTCACGCGGGGCGCGCGCCACCGCAATGCTGAGATTACCCGCCTCCGACAGCGACATCCGCGAGGCGTGCCGACGTGTCGTTGGGTGATCACCGGTGTGGGCCGCATAGGGTGAAAACATGGTCCTTTTGCGCCGTGCGCACCTCGCCCTCGCCGTTGCGGCGGGCGCGATGCTGCTCGGTGCCTGCGCGCCCGGCTCGGCCGACCCGACGCCGACCGTGACGCCCTCACCCACCCCCGAGGTCACCGTCGCGCCGACGCCGGAGGTGGACACCGTGACCCCGACCGACCTGGAACCGTTCCCGACCGGGCCGTCGGTGTCGACGACACCGCTGCCGACCGAGTGCGAAGCGCTGATGCCGCCCGCGATGCTCACCGAGTTCGACGGCATTCCGCTCAACGCGGACGGGATGGGCGGCGGCATCCGCGCGGACAGCTCCCGCGTGTGCGTGTGGGGCTCGCCCGGCGCTCCCCGCACCCGCCTGGTCGTCGTGATCGGCTACGCTCCGCAGCGCGCGGCCGACGACGAGCTGTACCGGTTGCGCACCGAAGAGGGCTACAACTGCTACAACGTCTCCGACGGCATCCGCTGCGAGAGGTCCTGGCAGCAGGACGACCTCCCGCTCCCAGCCGGACGCACGCTGTTCTACCGTGACGGTGTGATCATCGACACGCAGTACTCCGGCATCGGTCCGGTCGGTTTCACGTCGTCGATCGTCGCGACGGTGTGGCCGGCGACGCCGCTGCCCTCACCCTGACAGCGAGACCGACCAGGCACGGTCGGCGACCCGCTCCGCGTACTGGGTCGGTGTCCACGCCACCTGCACGCTCGACAGCCACCGGCCGTCGCCGACCTCGACGGTCTCGATCACGTCTTCGTCGGTGCGGGTGCACCGCACCCGGTCGCGGACGTTCCGGCATCCGAAACCCGCGTCGGGAAGGGTCGCCTTGACCACCGTCGGGGCATCCGCCGCGACGTCGGCGTAGGTCGTCGTGATCTCGCCGTCCTCCGACGTCCATGCGCAGGTGAACCGCACCGCGGGCGCAAGCGCGTCGACCACCTCGGTCGCCGTGAGGTTGGGGGAATCGCGACTGACCGAGATCTCGGCTCCCGGTTCCCACCGCAGCGACGCCCACAGCGCGTCGCCGTACAGGTCGCGGCACTCGCGTGCTTCGCCGGGCACCGGAGCGCGCTCCGGGGCCGGGGCCTCCTCCTCCGGTGCCGCACCGAACCAGGTGCTGCCGCCGGGGAGCAGCGGCACCGCCAGGACCGCGAGCCCGATCACGATCGCGGCGCACAGCACGCCGATGATCCACGCCGCCACCGCGTTGCGCCCACCGACTCGTGCCATCGTTCCAGGCTACGCGGCTTCGAGGTCCCCGCTGACCACGCGCACGGTCCACACCGAGGACATCGGCGTGCGCCATGCGACACCGATACGCCAGGCGGGAGCTGCCCCGAAACGCCGTGTACGACGAATGCGGCCATACGTGGCCGACGGCGTCGTCATGCCTTCACGACACGCGAAAGAACGGAATCCCCGGTGCGCGGAAGATCTCACCACGGTTCGCCTTCACCAGACCGACGATGAGGAAGACCAGGTTGGCGATTCCTGCCCCTGCCAGCAGCAACGTTCCCAGCACTCCCGGCGGCGACATGCCCGTCTCACCGGGTGCAGCGTTGATCACCGCGGTGAGGTTCAGTACCGCACCGACGACCACAAGCGGGAAGAAGGTCAGCGCCCAGTTCGCAGCCTGGACCCCGTTGCCGGCGGCGACACCGCCGTACTTGCGCTGGCCCAACCCCACGATGACAACAGTGATGGCGGCTACCAGAAAGTTCACAAAGGGGACGGGGATGAAGGCCAAGAAGCCCATGCCCCACGCGACGGCCCCGGTCTTGGGCGTCGACGCGTACGCGCCAGGGTAGGGCGCACCAGCGTAGGGCGCACCAGCGTAGGGCGCACCAGGGTCGGGCGCGCGCCCCTCGGCCATCACACCCGGCGGCGGCACAGGAGACGCGGGGGCGGGAGGTGTCGGCGGACCCGGCGGCACATCAGGATGGTCAGTCATACCAACACACTACGGGTCTGCCGCATCACCGGACCGGGACGCACGCGTTCGCGAGACCCGCTCACCGCTGCGTTGCGACTGCCAGCACCGTCAGTCCCGATCACGATCACGATCGCGGTTCACAGCACCCCGATGATCCGCGCCGCCACCGCGTTGCGTCCACCGACCCGTGCCTGCGTTCCAGGCTACGCGGCTTCGAGGGCCCCGCCGACCGGGCGCACAATTCCCCTCGCCAGT
Source organism: Microbacterium sp. (assembly GCF_047972865.1). GTDB lineage: Bacteria > Actinomycetota > Actinomycetes > Actinomycetales > Microbacteriaceae > Microbacterium. Next base: position 5,523 of record NZ_JBKEAY010000149.1, on the reverse strand, counting down.
CCGCGTGCGCAGATGTCTGCGTTGTACAGTATGCTCAGCTGCATGAGGACGACCCTGAACATCTCAGATGCCCTGGCGTCTGAAGCCCGCGCGCATGCGGCGCGGGAGGGACGGACGCTCACGAGCTTCATCGAGGAAGCACTGCGGGACCGCATCGCCCGGATCGACGCGACGACGCCCATCGAGCCGCTCCCCACGTTCGGCGACCCGAGTACGTCGCGTTTCCTCGTGGACATCGACGACCGCGACGCGCTGTGGGACGCGCTCGAGGCTCGACGCACCGGCGTCGAATGATCGTCCCCGACGTCAACATCCTGGTGTACGCGTTCCGCGCAGAGGCCCCCGAGCACGACGTGTACACGACCTGGTTGCGGACAGCGCTCGCGACCGAGGACATTGGCGTGTGCGATGCGACCCTGAGCGGATTCGTCCGCATCGTCACGCATCCGCACATCACTACGGCACCCGCCCCGGTGACCGCCGCGACTGAGTTCGCCGCCCGGGTACTGGCAGCGCCGCGCACCCGCTGGCTGAGCCAAGGCGCGGTCGCGTGGGGGCGGTTCGGGGAACTCGCCGTCGCCGATCCCGGTATCCGAGGGAACCTCGTTCCCGATGCCCACCTCGCTGCGCTCTGCCTCACCAACGGAGCAACCCTGGCGACCCGCGACCGCGGGTTCGCTCGCTTCCCGAACCTGCGGTGGTTCGACCCGGCGCGGTGACGTCCGCCGCACCGCCGACACATGCGAAGACCCCCGGCATCCGCCTCACGGGGAGGGGATGCCGGGGGTCTTCGGCTCAGGCCGGACTCAGTTGTACGTGCCCGGGGTGAAGTCCCCGTCCGTGGTGAAACTGTCGAAGTCGACGTAGCTCAGGTCCTCGTCGCTGTAGGCACCGTCGGAGGCGAAGATGCGGTTGGGGTACCGCTCGCTCTTGGCCTCGTCGGTAGCCTCCACCGACACGTTCCGGTACTTGTTCAGACCGGTACCCGCCGGGATCAGCTTCCCGATGATCACGTTCTCCTTCAGGCCCACCAGCGGGTCGCGCTTGCCCTCCATGGCCGCCTGCGTCAGCACGCGGGTGGTCTCCTGGAAGGATGCCGCCGACAGCCACGACTCGGTCGCCAGCGACGCCTTGGTGAGCCCCAGCAGCTCGGGACGACCCGACGCGGGGCGCTTGCCCTCGGCGACCGCCTTGCGGTTGAGGTCCTGGTAGCGCTTGAAGTCCACCAGCTCACCGGGCAGCAGCGCGGTGTCGCCATGGTCGACCACCGTGACCTTGCGGAGCATCTGCCGGACGATGACCTCGATGTGCTTGTCGTGGATCGGCACACCCTGCGAGCGGTACACACCCTGCACGCCGCCGACGAGGTACTTCTGCACCTCGCGGGCACCCTGCACGCGCATGACCTCCTTGGGGTCGAGCGTTCCCACCTGCAGCGCCTGACCGACCACGACCCGCTGGCCGTCCTCGACCAGCAGCGTCGCGCGCTTGAGCACCGGGTACACGTGCGGCTCGTCGCCGTTGTCCGGCGTCAGGATGATCTTCTTGCTCTTGTCGGTCTCGTCGATCTTGATGACACCGTCGGCCTCGGCGATCGGCGACGCACCCTTGGGGGTACGCGCTTCGAACAGCTCCTGCACACGGGGCAGACCCTGCGTGATGTCGTCCGCACCGGCGGTTCCACCGGTGTGGAAGGTGCGCATGGTCAGCTGCGTTCCGGGCTCACCGATCGACTGCGCCGCGATGATGCCCACGGCCTCGCCGATGTCGACGAGCTTGCCGGTGGCCAGCGAACGGCCGTAGCACTTCGCGCACACCCCGACGGCCGAGTCGCACGTCAGCACCGAGCGCACCTTGATGGTCTCGACGCCGCCGCTCACGAGCTTGTCGATGAGCACGTCGCCCACGTCGTCACCGGCCGCGGCGAGAACCTCACCGTCGGCGGCGACCACGTCGGCGGCGAGCGTGCGGGCGAACACCGAGTTCTCGACGTTCGGGTCGCGCACCAGCGTGCCGGAGGCATCCGGCGCCGCGATGACGAACTCGAGTCCCTTGACGGTGCCGCAGTCCTCTTCGCGGATGATGACGTCCTGCGACACGTCCACGAGACGCCGGGTGAGGTACCCGGAGTCGGCGGTACGCAGCGCGGTGTCAGCCAGACCCTTTCGGGCGCCGTGGGTCGCGATGAAGTACTCCGCCACGCTCAGACCCTCGCGGTACGACGAGATGATCGGACGCGGGATGATCTCACCCTTGGGGTTGTTCACCAGACCCCGCATACCGGCGATGTTACGGATCTGCAGCCAGTTACCGCGGGCGCCCGAACTCACCATGCGGTTGATGGTGTTGTCCTCGGGGAAGTTGTCCCGCATCGCCTTCTGGATCTCGTCGGTCGCCTCGGTCCAGATCTTGATGAGCTCCTGACGACGCTCGGCGTCGGTGGTCAGACCCTTCTCGAACTGCGCCTGCACCTTCGCGGCCTGCTTCTCGTGCACCGCGACGATGTCCTTCTTCGTCGGCGGCGTGAGCACGTCGGACAGCGCGACGGTCACACCCGAACGGGTGGCCCAGTAGAACCCGGCATCCTTGATGCGGTCGAGCGAGGCGGCGACCTCGGTCTTCGGGTACTCCTCGGCCAGCTTGTTCACGATCTGCGACAGCTTGCCCTTGTCGGCCTGGCCCCGCACGAACGGATAGCCCTTGGGCAGCGTGTCGTTGAAGATCGCCTGACCGAGCGAGGCGTCGACGAGGCCGTGCTGCTCGTAGCCCTCGGGGGCTTCGCCCTCGAGGAAGCTGAGCCCGCGCACGCGGATGCGGACCTTCGCCTGCAGGTCGAGGGTGCCCTCGTCCTTGGCGAGGATCGCCTCGCCGACCGAGCCGAACACGCGGCCCTCGCCGAGCGCACCCTCCTTGACCGTGGTCAGGTGGTGCAGACCGATGATCATGTCCTGGCTGGGCAGGGTCACCGGGCGGCCGTCGGAGGGCTTGAGGATGTTGTTCGACGCCAGCATCAGGATGCGGGCCTCGGCCTGCGCCTCCACCGACAGCGGCAGGTGCACGGCCATCTGGTCGCCGTCGAAGTCGGCGTTGAAGGCGGCGCACACCAGCGGGTGCAGCTGAATGGCCTTGCCCTCCACCAGCTGCGGCTCGAACGCCTGGATGCCGAGGCGATGCAGCGTGGGGGCACGGTTCAGCAGCACCGGACGCTCACGGATGATCTCCTCGAGCACGTCCCACACCTCGGGGCGGGTGCGCTCGACGGCACGCTTGGCGGCCTTGATGTTCTGCGAGTGGCCCAGGTCGATGAGGCGCTTGATGACGAACGGCTTGAACAGCTCCAGCGCCATCTGCTTGGGCAGACCGCACTGGTGCAGCTTCAGCTGCGGGCCGACGATGATGACCGAACGGCCCGAGTAGTCCACGCGCTTGCCGAGCAGGTTCTGACGGAACCGGCCCTGCTTGCCCTTGAGCATGTCGCTCAGCGACTTGAGGGCACGGTTTCCGGTGCCGGTGACGGGGCGTCCGCGGCGGCCGTTGTCGAACAGCGCGTCGACGGCCTCCTGCAGCATCCGCTTCTCGTTGTTGACGATGATCTCGGGGGCGCCGAGGTCGATCAGCCGGCGCAGACGGTTGTTGCGGTTGATGACGCGACGGTACAGGTCGTTGAGGTCGCTGGTGGCGAAGCGGCCACCGTCGAGCTGCACCATCGGGCGCAGCTCCGGCGGGATCACGGGGACCACATCGAGCACCATGGCGGCCGGGGTCATCCCGGTGGCCAGGAACGAGTTGACGACCTTCAGCCGCTTGATCGCACGGATCTTGCGCTGGCCCTTGCCCTCGGCGATCTGCAGGTGCAGCGAGTCGGCCTCGGCCTGCAGGTCGAACGCCTCCAGGCGGCGCTTGATGCCGTCGGCACCCATGTACGCCTCGAAGTACTGGCCGAAGCGGTCCTGCAGCTCCTGGAAGACGTCGTCCTCCTGCTTGAGCTGGCCGACCTCGAGCGTGCGGAACTCATCCCACATGCGCTCCAGGCGCGCGATCTGGTCGTCAGCACCCTTGCGGACCTGCGCCATCTCCTTCTCGGCGGAGTCCTTGGCCTTCTTCTTCTGGTCGGCCTTGGCACCCTCCGCCTCCAGGGCGGCGAGCTCCTCCTCCAGCTTGGCCAGGCGCTCAGCCACGCGGGCGTCACGGCGGTCGGCGAGGTTCTTGATCTCCAGACGCAGGTTGTTCTCGTGCGTCGGCATGTCGCGGTGACGAGCATCCTCGTCCACCGAGATCACCATGTAGGCGGCGAAGTAGATGACCTTCTCGAGGTCCTTCGGCGCCATGTCGAGCAGGTAGCCGAGGCGCGAGGGCACGCCCTTGAAATACCAGATGTGAGTGACGGGTGCGGCGAGCTCGATGTGCCCCATGCGCTCACGGCGCACCGAGCTCTTGGTGACCTCGACGCCGCAGCGCTCACACACGATGCCCTTGAAGCGGACCCGCTTGTACTTGCCGCAGGCGCACTCCCAGTCGCGGGAGGGGCCGAAGATCTGCTCGCCGAACAGGCCGTCCTTCTCCGGCTTCAGCGTGCGGTAGTTGATGGTCTCGGGCTTCTTGACTTCGCCGAAGGACCACCGACGGATGTCGTCGGCGGTGGCGAGGCCGATGCGAAGCTCATCGAAAGTTGTTGCGTCGAGCACTGGTTCTCCTGTGTCGGAATTCTGTGGTGAGTCGAAGCGGATCAGATTTCGTCGATCGACGACGACTCGAACCGGGTGGAGATGTTGATGCCGAGTTCCTCCGCCGCGCGGAAGGCCTCGTCATCCGTGTCGCGGAGGTTCACCGCGGTGCCGTCGGCCGAGAGCACCTCGACGTTCAGGCAGAGGGACTGCATCTCCTTCATGAGCACCTTGAAGGACTCGGGGATGCCGGGCTCGGAGATGTTGTCGCCCTTCACGATCGCCTCGTAGACCTTCACGCGGCCCACGATGTCGTCGGACTTGATCGTCAGCAGTTCCTGCAGGGCGTACGCGGCGCCGTAGGCCTCGAGTGCCCACACCTCCATCTCACCGAAGCGCTGACCGCCGAACTGCGCCTTACCGCCCAGCGGCTGCTGGGTGATCATCGAGTACGGGCCGGTGGAACGCGCGTGGATCTTGTCGTCCACGAGGTGGTGCAGCTTCAGGATGTACATGTAGCCGACCGAGATGGGGGCGGGGAACGGCTCGCCGGTGCGACCGTCGAACAGTGTCGTCTTGCCTGTGCCGTCGATCAGGCGCTGGTCGTCGCGACCCGGGAGGGTGGACTCCAGCAGACCGACGATCTCCTCCTCGCGGGCACCGTCGAACACCGGGGTGGCCACCTTGGTGCCGGGAGCGGCGTCGCGGGCCGACTCGGGCAGTTGCGCCGCCCACTCCGGGTTGCCCTCGACCTTCCAGCCCTGCTTGGCGATCCAGCCGAGGTGCGTCTCGAGCACCTGACCGAAGTTCATCCGGCCGGGGATGCCGAGCGGGTTCAGCACGACGTCGACCGGGGTAC
>NZ_JBKEAY010000118.1:0-1761 GCF_047972865.1 Microbacterium sp. | reverse complement strand
GGCACGGCGGGGCGGCGGCGGCGCGACACTGAACCCGATGTCTGTCATCGACAACGCGATCTACCGCGACGGTCGCCGGGTCGCCACGCCCGCCACGCTGGCAGAGACGTTCGCCTCGCGCGCCGCCCACGGCGGATTCGCGTGGATCGGGCTGTACCGCCCCACCGAGGCCGAGATCGATGCGCTCGCGGCGGAGTTCGACCTGCATCCGCTCGCCGTCGAAGACACCAAGAAGGGTCATCAGCGCGCGAAACTCGAGCGCTACGGCGACACCCTGTTCGTCGTGCTGCGCCCGGCACGCTATCTGGATGCCGTCGAAGAGGTCGAGTTCGGCGAACTTCACGTGTTCGTCGGCCCCGACTTCGCCATCACGATCCGCAATTCCGAATCCCCCGACCTCGCCCACGTGCGGCACCGGCTCGAAGCCACCCCGGACCTGCTCGCGAAGGGGCCCGAAGCGGTGCTGTACGCCGTGCTCGATCAGGTCGTCGACGAATACCAGCCGGTGGATGCCGGACTCGAGAACGACATCGACGAGATCGAGGAGCAGCTGTTCTCGGGCGATCCCGTCGTCACGCGCCGCATCTACGACCTCGCGAGCGAGGTGATGGAGATCCAGCGCGCAACCAGGCCCCTGGTGGGAATGTTCGAGGCACTCGAACGCGGATTCGGCACGTACCACGTCGACGTGGAACTGCAGCGGTATCTGCGCGACGTGAAGGACCACGTCATCCGCGTCGTCGAGCGCGGTGAGGGCTTCCGCCAGTTGCTGCAGAACGCGCTGCAGGTGCACTCGGCGCTGGTCGCACAGCGGCAGAACGACGACATGCGGACCCTCAGCGAAGCCGCCGTGTCGCAGAGCGAGCAGGCCAAGAAGATCTCCAGCTGGGCGGCGATCATCTTCGCTCCGAGCCTGGTCGCGGGGGTCTACGGCATGAACTTCCGACACATGCCCGAATTGGAATGGCCCTGGGGGTACCCGCTCGCACTCGCCCTCATGCTGGGTTTCGCCGGCACGCTCTACGGCATCTTCAAGGGCCGCGGCTGGCTGTAACCCTCCCCCGCCCCTACCCGCCCCGCCCCGCGAGACTACAGCCGCGGCATCGAGACCGCACGGTCTGCGCGCGGCCTCGATAGCGCGCATGTAGTCTCGCGGGGACTGCCCATCACGTTCTACCGAAGAATCGGTGCTTGAGCGCAGATGAAATCATAGGTGGTGAGTGTCATGCATGGCGGTGTGATCCTGTTCCGGGGAACCGGGGCTGATGCGCGCCGCTATGTCGAGGCCGACCGCTCTCGCGCGGATGATTACTACCTCGGCGCTGACACGTCCGTGGCGCAGTTCACCGCACTCGACAGCGACGGGAACGTGACCGCCGCGCTGGGGCTCGACCCGGAGAGGTATGCGGGCTGGGTGGACTGGCTCGACCCGCTCACCGAGGAGTCGATGGGCAGGCCACGTCTGCCGGGTGAGGCGCGGCAGGGATCGCCCAGGTTTGCGGAGATGGTCGTGAACGCCCCGAAGTCGCTGTCGATCGCCGCCGCGCTTCACCCGGAGGTCTCCGACGCTCTTGACCGGGCGCAGCAGGACGCCGTGAGTGAGATTCAGCGGTGGCTCTCCCAGCAACTCCGTGACCCGTGTGGGACCGCGCGGGAAGCAGGAGGTTGTTCCCGTCTCGCAGTTGCAGACGGTGGCGGTGTCGCACCGCACGTCGCGTGCGGCTGATCCGCATCGGCATATCCATTTTCAGATCGGCACCC
>NZ_JBKEAY010000110.1:0-52423 GCF_047972865.1 Microbacterium sp. | reverse complement strand
AACCACGGCCAGACACCCAGCATCCGCCCGCACAGGCGAGCGGACAAGAGGCGACCACCCTCTACTCTCGACCCCCACGACGCGGGTCACCCCACCCGACAGCTCAACTGCGAAGAGCCTGGAAAGTGCTCCTGGTCTGGGAGAATTGGAATTGCTTTAGAGACCAGTTCACCAAGAGCAAGGAGCACCTTCAAGGTGAAGACTACCGGCGTGTATCCGCGGCTTCATGTTGACACTGCGGACGTGTCCGCGGTCGGGCAGGCCGGCGGGGTGCTGCTGACGGGAACGGCCCGCGCGGCCGGTCTGGATCGGGTCATGTCGTCGGCGCTTGGCCCGTGGCGGAAACCCCTCGCGGTGCATGATCCGGGTAAGGTGGTCCTGGACCAGGAAAACCTCTGGAACGCATCGCAACACCACTCGAAACAAGACTCCGCCGGATCGACTCGCGTGGGACGCCGAGGGCGTTCGTGAGTGTTGTCAGAGAATCCCCAGCCTCGTAGCGGCGACGTGCGGTCGCGGCGATGTCGGGAGTGATCGGCTGGCGGCGGATCGGCGCACCTCGCTCGCGCAGCAGCTTGCGCATCGTGGACTCCGCGACGCCGAACTCCGAAGCAAGTGCGGACGAAGTCTCACCCGCGGCGTACCGGGCGACGACCTCGTTCACCTTGGACTCTCCCAATCGCCTGCGCACGTTGTGAATCACGCGAGGCGCCACGACGTCATGATCGTCCACCCCCACTTCGTCGAACCGCGCGACCAGCCGATCGACGACCCCCGGTTGCAGCGCAGGTGCGTAGTTGTTTGCGAGGGACGACACCGCGTCAACCAAGGTCGTCCGGGATACGCACTCGACTTTCGAGTGTTGCCGGGGATGACACCAAGAACCCTCGCCTTCGGGCGGGGGTTCTTGCGTTACGGCAGCCCGCCGCGGCATGGCCGGCATGGTCTTCCACCCCACCGCAGCTGTCGCCTCTCAATCGTGAAGTCCGAGAGCGCCGAGCAGACAGACAGCGACGAGGAACGCGCCGCCACCGAGGAGGATCGCGAGCTGCGGCCCCACCTCGGCGAGCGGCCACGCCCACGGCTGGACAGCTGAATCGATCCGTCCCACCAGCGCGCACAGCAGCACATACACGGCGGGCGCCACGCCTTGATAACGCGAACTCAGCACGATGCCCACCGCGAGTTGAAGGGCGAGAAGCCAGAGAAACATGCCTGCGTACACCGGTCCTTCGGGGGAACCGAGCACACCACAGACGCCGGCGATGAGGAGAACTGGCGTGATCTGCACCAGAACGACCAGTCCCGCGATCACCCCCGCGCGACGAGACGGATTCGTTCGTTCCGAGGGCCAGGCGTGAACCAGGGTCGGGGCAACAGCAAGAACGCCCAGAAGTGCAAGGAGAAGTGCAAGCGGAGTCCGGCCCCCGAGCCCCGGAAGCTCAAGGAAGACCGATCCCAGAGCACACCCGGTCGCCGCGAGGACGGTTTGCACGAGCGCGATGACGATGACCCGATGGGTCTTGATGGCAATTATCGTGGGCCTTCCGGCGGGGAGACGGCGCAATCGCGAACTGCTGAGATCGCTTCGTTCACCCATGCCGCTTGAGCCGCGCGCGGCAGCACGAGAAGGGCGTCGAGGGACGAACCCACTTCGGTGTCGAGGTCGCCGCTGTCGAGACGTTCCCGATCCCCGCCGAGCATGGTGATCGCAATCCACGCCACGGCCGTCGACCGGAACGTGTCGCGGGCGATCGCGACGTCGACGCGGTCTCCAGAGCACACCGGTTCGGGGAGGTCGCTCGCGAGCGACTGTGCAATCTGCTCCTCGGTCATCCCCGGCATGTAGCCCAGTCGAATGGTGTCCTCGTCGTAGACGACCGCCGAGGACGCGACGACCGAATCCGCCACACTGACACCTTCATGACGAACGTTGTGCACCATCGTCTGAATGCTCTGGAAGACGGCTGAGTCGACCTGCTCAGGAAAGAGGCAGACGCGCACCCGCCCGCCTGCGCACACCAGGTCGGCGCTGTCCCGGGGTTCGGCCGCACTCGGGCCGAGCCCTCGCGCCGCAGCGAACCCCGACCACACACCAGCGACCACCAGGGCGCCGCCGACGAGCGTGGCGAGCCAGGTCCGAGCCGCGACGATACGTAGTGCTGCCGCGGCGAGGAACAGAAGCCCCAGTCCAGCCAGAAGCGAGAACATGGTTGCTGCCAGCACCGACCTCGCGTCCGGTTGCCGATCGTAGGAACAGCATGTCTCGAGGACGAGCCCCGCAAGGTGCCGGAGCTCGAACGTCGACACCGTTCCGGTGAATCCGAGCCAGATGTAGCTCGAGGCGAGCGCCAGCGGGATGCCGAAGACGGGGTGTACCACGCTGCCCAGCGCGAATCCCAGACTCGTGTGGAAGAACAGCATCGCCGCGATCGCACCGACCATGCCCCAGGGAAATGCGCTCCCCCCGCCCCACGCGGTGAGGGAGACGAGAACGAGCAAAACGGAGTGACCGATCGTCCACGTCCATGATCCCGGGAAGGTGATCGCCGGCGACGAGAACTGGGCCACGATCGCGAGGAGAGGCAGGGCGGGAAGCAGCAGCCAAAGCACTGCCCGTCGGCGCAGCGGAAGAGGCGACCGCACCCTCACTCCTCAGGGACCATCGCGGCATAGGCCCGACGCACGCGATCCGCGTGCGTCAGACTCTCGTACCCTTCGACGAACGCAGCATACGGCCCCGTGAACCGCGTCTCACCCGACGACATCACATGCACCCGGGTGCCGGCGTCAATGAGGGAATCGGTGTCATGGGTCGACACCAAGACCGCGCGTTCCGCTTCGATCGGTCGCAGGATCTCGAGGAGGCGCTCGCGTTCGCGCGGGTCGAGGCCTGCGGTGGGCTCGTCGAGCAGCAAATACTGCGCGTCATGCACGAGGACCCCCGCGATACCGAGCCTGCGCGTCTGACCGCCGGACAGACGTGAAGCGTCATCCTTCCGATGTGACCCAAGACCCACGGCGTCGAGCGCTTGATCCGCCCGACGCCATGCACGCTTCATCGGCATCCCCTTCAGCCAGCCGACGTAGGCGACGTGCTCTCGAACGGTGAGGTTCGGAAACGGCACAACATTTTGGGGAAGCCAACCGACGGCGCGACGGAAGGACGCAGGACGACGAGCGGAGGTCGTGACGGCTTCGCCGCCGACCACAAGTTCGCCCTGATATCCCACGACGCCCGCAATCGCCTTCAGGAGTGTCGTCTTGCCCGCCCCGTTGGGGCCCAGCAGAGCGGTCCGGCCCTTCCCCAGTTCCACGTGAACATCACGCAGGAGATCCCGACGACGCCGGTAGGAGAATCTCTCCACGACAGCTCTCAACACAACAGGATCTCACTTCACTTGGACGAAAGGGTTCAGATGAGAGGGCCATGGTGTCGCCAGGATTGAGTCCTGGCGAGACCGGTCCACGGGATAGCGGCCAGGTACCTGGCAGGCTCGTAGCGCTCGAGCGTTAGTACTCCGTGCGAAGGCTGGTCACCGTCAACCGTCCTCCAGGGATCCACCTCTCACGGCCAGCCCCATCATAATCCGCGTACATCCGCCCGATTTTCCATTTGTAGCTGCCAACGGAGGTCATTCGCCCCCAGCTTGCGTAGGTGTTGTTGCATCTACTGGTGGCGGTGCTCTGATTGTGATCTGGGAAAATCCCATTGTCTCGCCACAAGTGCACGCGAACGCGCTTGATTGCGTACGTCACTTGAGGACCTGACGACAAGAATTGAATCGAACTCGCGTGCTCGCATTGTCACGGTTGTTATCGGTCCACCATCTCGACGAGAATCCAGTACCAACGTTCGACAGCTCTGAGGTCCACCTGCCTTCCGCGTACGATGGAGAGATGGCCATCCCCCACAGAGTCACTGTGGTTGCCACCAACGCCGATATCTTGCGCCTCCGAGTCAATCCCCTGACCGTTTTGAACCCCCTGCTCATTTCGTTTTCGTTCATCGCCCTTGGGGGACGATTAAGAAGAGTCTCAGAGATGTTGCGACTACTTGTCAACACTCTCTCTGCGGCCCGTTGCATCGAGTCAGCAGAATCAACGGCGTCAATGACGCCAGTTGCGCCAGATTCCGGCGGCGAGGGCGAGGTGGCCTTTCCACGCGAATCCGACCAGGAACTCATTCGCCTGGTGGTGTGGGAGGAGCTCTCCATCGCGGGAGGTTGTCCCGACTCTCGTGGAATTTGAGGTGGTGGTCCCCCGCCTGACGCCTGCCTTGCGGTAGGTGTTGGGCGTCGACCAAGACGACCCGAAGACAGGGGACCACCGTGAACAAGAAGTATCAGACGAACGAGATCGACACGAGCATGCTGGCCGTACCCGAGCGGGTGAGTGTGGTGATGGATGAGATCGCCGCCGACATGCGTGAGGGTCTGTTGGCCCTTGCGGTCGGTGCGGGGTTGCAAGTCATGCAGCAGTTGATGGAGGCGGACGTGACCGCGGTGTGGCCCGCGGGGCAGGCACGACCCGGACCGGAGGGCGACCCGGCACGGCACCGAGGCCGGGTCGGTCACCCTCGGTGGCCGGCGGGTCCCGGTGACCCGGCCGAGGGTCCGCACCGCTGACGGGTCCGGGGAGGTGCCGGTGCCCGCGTATGAGTTGTTCAACTCCACCGAGCTGCTCGGGAAGATGGCGATGGAGAAGATGCTCGCAGGCCTGTCGACCAGGCGGTACCGGGTCGGCTTGGAGCCGGTCGGCGAAGCGGTCACCGAAGAGGCGAAGTCGACCTCGAGGTCGGCAGTGTCGCGGCGGTTCGTGCAGTTGACTGAGACCGCCTTGACCGACCTGCTCGCCGCTAACCTGACAGGGCTGGACCTGGTGGCGTTGATGATCGACGGGGTGTACTTCGCCGAGCACCTGTGCGTCGTCGCGTTGGGCATCGGCATCGACGGGACCAAGCACCCGTTGGGGTTGGTGGAGGGATCGACCGAGAACACCACCGTGGTCAAGGCACTGCTGACCGGGCTACGCGAGCGAGGCCTGGACACCACCAAGCCCATCCTGGCGGTCCTGGACGGCGCCAAGGCCCTCGCGGCCGGAGTCACCGAGGTGTTCGACCACCCGGTCATCGCCAGGTGCCAGATCCACAAGCTCAGGAACGTGGCCGACCATCTGCCCGAGCACATGCGGGGCCCGGTGACCAAGCGGATGAGGAAGGCATACCACGCCGGCTCCGCCCTGGAGGCCGAAGCCCAGCTGACCGCGCTGACCACAGAGCTCGACAAGACCCACCCCGGCGCCGCCGGCTCGTTGCGCGAGGGCCTGCACGAGACGCTGACCGTGCTGCGCCTCGATGTCCCGCCCACCCTGGCCAGGACCCTGCGGTCCACGAACGCCGTGGAGTCGATGATCTCGATCAGTCGCGACCATGCCCGAAACGTCAAACGGTGGCGCGACGGTCAGATGGCGCTGCGCTGGTGCGCTGCCGGGATGGTCGAGGCATCCAAGCAGTTCCGCCGTGTGAACGGACACCTGCACCTGCCCGCCCTCCGAGCCGCGCTCGAACGGCACGTCGCTGTTGAAAGTGTCGGAGGCGACAGCAACACTCAAGACGTGAGCGCAGCCTGATGCTCACCGGACCGCCACCGAAGTTCCACGAAACCCGGGACATCCTCCATCGCGGAAACGGGACGCGTGATGGGGGTTGGCTCGATGAGATTCACGTTCGCGTTCTGGGGCGACAATCTGCATGCTGGCTCGAGGGCGCCACGAACGCGGCGTCACGCATCCTGCGCGGCGCCCGGTTCCAGAGCCACGGTCATGTCCCGCAAGAAGCGGATCACGACGCGCAACTCGTCGTCGTCGAAGGCGACCATGCCCGCGCGCATGCGCGCCAGCCGCTCACCGAAGTGCCGGTAGAACTCGGAGCGCGCACCCTCGGTCAGCGTCACCACCCGGGAGCGCCGATCGTTCGGATGCGGCAGCCGCGAAATGTGTCCGCTCCCGCTGAGCCGATCGAGCAGCTTCGTCGTCGAGGCGGTCGAGATCCCGAGGTGCTCGGCGATGTCGTGCGGCTTGACCGTCTCGCCGCGCTGCTCGCGGATGACGAGCATCCGCAACGCCGCCAGATCGGTCGCGTTCATCTCCATATCGCCGCGCATCGCGCCGTGCATGCGATCCATCGCATCACTGAACGCGCGGAACGCGAGCATCGAGTCCATGACCAGACGGTCGCGATCGGTGCGCGGCACCCATCTCTCCTGCATCGTGATGGACACCTCCGCACCCTATTCTGTAGCATTCCCAATATTGCTAGCTAAACTAGCGAAATGGAGGATGGAATGACAGACGTCAACCTGGTCGTCCTGCTCGACGATGCCGGCAACGAGATCGGTACGGCGCCGAAGGCCAGCGTCCACGGGAGCGACACGGCGCTCCACCTCGCGTTCTCCTGCCATGTCCGCAACAGCGACGGCGACGTACTCGTCACCCGTCGCGCGCTCGATAAGCGCACCTGGCCCGGGGTGTGGACGAACTCGTTCTGCGGCCACCCGCGGCCCGCCGAGCCCGTGCTCACCGCCGTCCACCGCCACGCAGACCACGAACTGGGCATCCGCCTGCGCGATGTCGAGCTCGCCCTCCCCCTGTTCCGCTACCGGGCCACCGACGCCAACGGCATCGTGGAGCACGAGATCTGCCCCGTCTACACCGCTGTGACCGACGACGAGCCCACGCTCAACCCGAACGAGGTGCTGGAAGCGCACTGGGTCACCCCGCAGAGCCTCGCCGCCGCGCTGGCCGCGACGCCGTTCATCTTCAGCCCGTGGCTCACCCTCCACGCCCGCCAGCTCGACCTCTTCCCGATCACCGAGCTCGAGCGCGCATCGTGATCACCCTGCCGCCACACCGCGCGGCGCGCATCGATGCTGCAGTCGACGACGCGCTCGACCGGCTCCGCGACCGCGCGACACGCCGTTCGGCGATCGGTGGTGACCTGGCCGCCGCAGCCGCGCGCGCCGCCCGCGACGGCAAGCGACTGCGGCCCGCACTCGTCGTCGCTTCGTTCGAGGCATTCGCACCGGATGCCATCGAGCAGACTCCTGCCCTGTGGCAGGTCGCCGCGGCGTTCGAACTGCTGCACACCGCCTTCGTCGTGCACGATGACCTCATCGACCGGGACACCCAGCGCCGCGGTGTCCCAAACGTGTCGGGCGAGTACCGCAAACGAGGGCTCGACCTCGGCGCCGCCCCCGAGCAGGCGATCCTCTTCGGGGACGCTGCGGCGGTCCTCGCCGGCGATCTACTGCTGTTCGAAGCCTCGCGCCTCATCGCCACCGCGCCCGTCGATACGCTCACCCGCGACGACCTGTTCAGCGTCCTCGAGGATGCCGTGGGATGGTCCGCGGCCGGTGAACTCGCCGACGTCGCGCACGCCGTCGCCGCCGAGGACCCCGAACCGGACGCGCTCCTGGCCGCCGCGCACGACAAGACCGCCGTCTACTCGTTCCGGGCGCCGCTGGCCGCCGGAGCCGCGCTGGCCGCAGCCGATCCCGCCGCGCGTGCCGCCGCCGAACGCGCCATCTCCCCGGTCGGGCTCGCGTTCCAGCTCGTGGACGACCTCATCGGCGCCTTCGGCACCGCCACGCAAGCCGGCCGCGAACCGGGAGCCGACCTGCGCGAACGCAAACGCACACCGCTCATCGCGTTCGCGCAGCAGAGCGCCTCGTGGCCGCACGTCGACTCCGCCCTCGGTGTCGCGGCGACCGGTCCCGTCGCTGTCCTTCGCGCCCAGCGGGCACTGGATGCCAGCGGCGCCCGGGAACGCATCGCGGGTCTCGTCGACGACCTGCTCGCCCATGCCCACGACCTGGCCGCCGACCCGGCGATCCCGGCCCCGGTGAGCGCCCTCATCCGCGGCATCGCCGCCCGCGTGACGGAGCGGATCCCGTGACCGGCCTGGCCCAGTACACCCGCACGGCCGATCGCGCCGCCGCCACCGTCATCGCGTCCTACTCCACTTCGTTCAGTCTTGCCTGCCGACTCCTCGGGCCGCGCGTACGACGCCACGTACGCAACGTCTATGCGCTCGTGCGCGTCGCCGACGAGATCGTCGACGGCCCCGGTGCCGAATCCGACACCGACCCCGGCGTCGCGCTGGATGCCCTCGAGAACGAGACGCTCCGCGCCATGGACACCGGGTTCTCGGCCAACCTGATCGTGCACGCCTTCGCCAACACGGCGCGCGTCTGCGGCATCGGCGGCGACCTGGTGCGGCCGTTCTTCGCCTCCATGCGCACCGACCTCACCGTCCGTCGGCACGACGCGGCCTCCCACGAGGCGTACGTGTACGGATCCGCCGAAGTCGTCGGCCTCATGTGCCTGCAGGTGTTCGCCGGCGCCGACACCCCCACCGGTACCCGTGCCACGCCCGCCCTCGAAGATGCTGCGCGACGGCTCGGCGCGGCATTCCAGAACGTGAACTTCCTCCGCGACCTTCCCGACGACACCGACCGGCTGGGCCGTGACTACCTCACCGGACTCGGCTCGCGCAGCGACATCCTCGACCGCATCGACGCCGACCTGGACATCGCCCGCGCCGCGATCGACGACCTCCCCGACGACTGCCGCCGCGCGGTCGCCGCCGCCCACGCGCTGTTCGCCGAACTCGCCCGGCGTCTGCGACGCGACGACGGCAGCGGGGGCCGCGTCAGCGTGCCCGGCTCCGTCAAAGCCGCACTCGCGCTGCGCGCCGCCGCAGGCCTGGCCCCACGGCGGCGGGTCGCATGAGGGTCGCCGTCATCGGTGCGGGCATCTCCGGGCTCGCCTCCGCCGCCCTCCTGGCAC
This sequence comes from Microbacterium sp., assembly GCF_047972865.1. Classification (GTDB taxonomy): domain Bacteria; phylum Actinomycetota; class Actinomycetes; order Actinomycetales; family Microbacteriaceae; genus Microbacterium. The sequence goes on along the minus strand of NZ_JBKEAY010000110.1, from coordinate 43,576 downwards.
GCGACGGCCACGACGTCACCGTGTACGAAGCGCGGGACGACGTGGGGGGCCGGGCCGGCACCTGGACCACCGAGGGATTCCGGTTCGACCGCGGACCCAGCTGGTACCTCATGCCGGAGGTGTTCGAGCACTTCTTCCGCCTGTTCGGTACGAGCGCCGCCGCCGAACTCGACCTCGTCCCGCTGGCCCCCGCCTTCCGCGTCTACTCCGAACCGGGCGCCTTGCCGGGCCCCGTCGATGTCCACAGCGGACGGGATGCCGCGACCGCACTGTTCGAGTCCCGTGAACCCGGGGCCGGCGCCGCCCTCGATGCCTACCTCACCTCCGCCTCCCACGCGTACCGGCTCGCCGTCGACCGGTTCCTCTACGACTCCTACAGCACCACTGCGGGCCTCTGGGACCCGCAGCTTCTGAAAGAACTGCCCACCCTCTCCCCGCTGTTGACCACCTCGTTGGCCCGCCACATCGAGAAGCGCTTCACCGACCCCGTGTTGCGCCAGATCCTGGGGTACCCGGCCGTCTTCCTCGGCGGCTCCCCCTACGCCGTTCCTGCCCTCTACCACCTGATGAGCCACCTCGACCTCACCGACGGGGTGCGCTACCCGCGCGGCGGCTTCGGGACCGTGATCGACGCGGTGCACCGCTGCGCGCTCGGTGCCGGGGCACGAGTGCGCACCGGCGCGCGCGTCAGCGAGATCACCACCGCTGGCCGCCGCGTCACCGGCCTGCGCCTCGCCGACGGCGAGCTGATCGTCGCCGACCGCGTCGTGTCGACCGCCGACCTGCACCACACCGAGACCGCGCTGCTCCCGCCCCGGCGGCGCAGCCGGTCGCCGCGCTGGTGGCGGTCCCGAACCTCCAGTCCCGGCGCCCTGCTGGTGCTGTTGGGCGTCGACGGGCAGGTCCCCGAGCTCGCCCACCACACTCTGCTGTTCGCTCAGGACTGGCGCGGCGGGTTCGACGCGATCTTCGGTGACCGTCCCCGCATCCCCGACCCCGCCTCGATGTATGTGTGCGCGCCCAGCGTGACCGACGACACCGTCGCCCCGCCCAGTGACACGAACCTCTTCCTGCTGGTGCCGATCCCTGCCGATCCGGCCCTCGGCCGCGGGGGTGTGAACGGCGACGGCGACCCGGCGGTGGAAGCGGCCGCCGACCGGGCGATCGACCAGCTCGCGACCTGGGCGGGCATCGAGAACCTGCGCGAACGCATCCGAGTGCGCCGCACCATCTCCCCGGGCGACTTCGCGGCGGAGTTCGGCGCGTGGTGCGGCAACGCCCTCGGCCTCGCCCACACCCTGCGCCAGAGCGCACTGTTCCGCCCGCACAACACCTCCGCCCGCGTCGACGGACTGTTCTACGCGGGCGCGACCGTCCTTCCCGGCGTCGGCCTGCCGATGTGCCTCATCTCGGCGGAACTGGTCACCAAGCTGGTGCGCGGCGACCGCGCCCCCGGGCGCCTGCCCGAACCGGCGGTGCGCTGACGTGCCGGGCCTGTACCTGCTCGCTCTGGTCGTCTCCGCTGCCGGGGTCGCCGCTGTCGACATCCGCTTCCGGCTGGCGTTTCGGCGCGCACCGGCCCGGACCGCGGTAACCGTCGCGATCGGCACCGCCTTCCTGCTGGTGTGGGATGCCGTCGGCATCGCCGCGGGCGTCTTCGTGAAAGGCGGCAGCCCCCTGCTGATCGGCATCGACCTGGCCCCACACCTCCCGCTGGAGGAACCGGTGTTCCTCGCGTTCCTCACCTACCTCGCCCTCGTCGTCCACGCGGGCTGGTCGCGCGGTCGGGAGCGCGCGTGACCTACCTGATCCTCATCGTGCCGTTCACCATCGTGGCGGCGGCGGTCACGGTGCTGAGCGCGACCCGCCCCGGATTCGGCGCGCGCCTGCGCGCCTCGGCACTGACCGCCGCGGTCCTCGTCGTCCTCACCGCGATCTTCGACAACCTCATGATCGCCGCCGATCTGTTCACCTACCCGCCCGAGCATCTGTCCGGCATCCGGATCGGACTCGCCCCGATCGAGGACTTCGCCTACCCGGTGTGCATCGCCTTCCTCGCCCCGGGCGTCTTCGCGCTCCTTCCCGTCAAAGCTCGCGGCCGATGACGGCGCTGCGTCAGCTTCTGATCGCGTCGCGACCGGTCAGCTGGATCAACACCGCCTACCCGTTCGCCGCGGCCTACCTCCTGACGACGCGGCAGATCGATCTCGCGTTCGTGGTGGGCACCGTCTTCTTCCTCATCCCCTACAACCTCGCGATGTACGGCATCAACGACGTCTTCGACTACGAGTCCGACCTGCGTAATCCACGCAAAGGCGGCGCACACGGTGCCGTGCTGTCGCCGCACCTGCACCGAGCCACGCTGTGGACGGCCGCGCTGAGCTGCCTGCCGTTCGTCGTCGCCCTCGTCGTGCTCGGGTCGCCGATGTCCTGGCTGGTCCTCGCCCTGAGCCTCTTCTTCGTCGTCGCGTACAGCGCACCGCCGCTCCGGTTCAAGGAGCGCCCCTACCTCGACTCGCTCACCAGCAGCATCCACTTCTTCTCCCCCGCCGTCTACGCGCTCGTGCTCGCCGGGGCGACGTGGACATGGCAGCTCGTGCTCATCGTCGTGGCGTTCGCCCTGTGGGGCATCGCCTCGCACGCGTTCGGGGCGGTGCAGGACGTCACGGCCGACCGAGCAGCCGGCATCCACTCGATCGCCACCGCCCGGGGAGCCGCCCGGACGGTGCGGTTCTCACTCGCGTGCTACGCCGCGTCGGGCGTGCTCATGCTCGGCACAGCCTGGCCCGGCCCGCTCGCCGCGATCGTCGCCGTGTCCTACCTGGTGACCGTGTGGCCATATCGCAGCCTCGCCGACGCCGACAGCGCGCGCGCGACGGCCGGGTGGCGCCGATTCCTGTGGTGGAACCAGCTCGCCGGGTTCATCGTCACACTGCTCCTCATCTGGTGGTGGATGCTGACGAGGTGACGGCCGGTCGCGTCGGCGAACTGTGCATCCCCGATGAATCGGCTGAGAACAGGCGACTCTTGGCGCCGCCTTGGCACCGGCCTGCAACCGTGACGGCATGAGCAATCACAGCGACAGCGAGCCCTCCGGTCAACCGCTGCCACCCCCGGAACAGGCCACACCCTTCGTCCCTCCAACCGACCCGGCAGCGGCCACGACGCCGCTGGCCCCCGCGACCCCGACGGCCACGACCGACTCTGCGCCGGCCGCGAAGCCGTTCTGGCGGCGCCCCTGGGTCCTCATCACCGTCCCGGTCGTCGCCGCCGTGCTGATCTTCGGCACCGGCGCCGGCATCGGGTGGACCACCTCCCGGCTGTCGGACGGCGTTCGCAGCGGCTTCGTCTCGGGCGGGGACGGCGACCATGGCTTCCCTGGCGGTGGGCGCGGCGACCGCGGCGGGTACGGTGACCGCGGCGAGTACGGTGACCGCGGCGACCGGTCACGCGACGGTCATCGCGACGGCGACGGCGACAGGGGCGACACCGGCATGGGCGATACCGACGACGACGCGACGACGCCCGTCCCGAACCCCTCCGAGACCCCGTAGGCCCCGGATCAGAGCTTCCTCGACCCCGACACGCGGGAGCCGGGCGGCACCGCGCCGCCCGGCTCCCGCGTGTCACCCGGCCTCGTCGGCCAGTTCCAGCAGCTTCTGAACCGCCGCCGTCAGCCGCTCATCGGCCTCCGCGAACGCGGTCAGGTCACCGGCCTGTAGAGCGGCGTCGCGATCGGCCATGGCTTCACGCGCGTCCGCCAGCGCCTGCTCGTACTCCCCCGCCGGCGGCTCGGTGGGCTCGGTCGGCGTCCCTGGGTCGGTCGGGCTCGGCGACGGGGTCGGCGTGACCTCGCCGTCACCGGTCGTGGCTCCGGAGTCCCCGCCGAACAAATGGTCGAGCGCCTCCTGCAGCGTGTCCTCGAAGGCCACCTCGTCACCGAAGGCGACCAGCACCTTCCGCAGCGTCGGCAACTGCGTGCCGGTGGAGGCCTGCACGAACACCGGCTGCACGTACAGCAGTCCGCCACCGACTGGAAGGGTCAGCAGGTTGCCGTTGAGCACCTCCGACTGGCCCTGCTTCAGCAGGTTCAACTGCTGCGAGATGGTGTCGTTCGAGTTGAACGTGTTCTGCACCTGACCGGGGCCCGGCACGGTCGTCTCCGCGTTGATCTCCAGCATCCGCAGCGTGCCGTAGTCGTCGGCGACCTTCCCCGCTTCACTGCCCGCGTTGGAGTCGACTGCGAGGTACCCCATCAGCACGTTCCGGCTGCCGTCGCCCTCCGACGACGGGATGAACGAGGTGAACATCGAGTACGTCGGGACGTCCTGCCCCGGCATCTGCATCGTGAGGTAGTACGGCGGCTGCAGCACGTTGTTGGTGGCCACCGGGTCCTCGGGTGTCTTCCAGGCGTTGTCACGCTGGTAGAACGAATCCGCGTCGTCGACGTGGTAGGTGCCGAGCATCATGCGCTGCACCTTGAACAGGTCGGTCGGGTACCGCACATGGCTCATCAGCTCGGCCGACATGTCCGACACCGGCCTGATCGTCGTGGGATACACGTTCTGCCACGCCTGCAGCAGCGGATCCTCCTCGTCCCACGCGTACAGGGTCACGGTGCCGTCGTACGCGTCGACGGTGGCCTTCACCGAGTTGCGCATGTAGTTGACGTCGTCGAGCACGACCCGCGGCGACTCGTTGGTGGTGTCCGAGATCGCGTCGCGCAGACTCACCACCTGCGAGTAGGGATAGTCGGCGCTCATCGTGTAACCGTCGACGATCCACACGATGCGTCCGTCCACGACCGAGGGGTACGGGTCGTTGTCCAGCTCCAGGTACGGAGCCGCTTTCTGCACCCGCGCGCGCGGGTCGCGGTCGTAAAGGATCTGCGACTGGTCGTTGATCGCATCCGAGAAGAGGATGTCGGTGGACTGGAACTTCAGCGCGTAGATCAGCCGATTGAACACGTTGCCCACGTCGGGGCCGCCGTCGCCGGTGAACGTCGTGCGGGTCTCGTTGGCACCGTCCTCGCCGCGCGGGTAGTCCAGTTCCACATCGTCGGACCCCTCGGGAGCGCCCACGATCGAGTATGGCGGCGAGTTCTCACCGAAGTACACGCGCGGCTCGAACCCGTCGCCGCTGGTGGTCAGCTGGCCCGACGCGGGGATGCCGCGCTCGAGGAAGACCGGGTTGCCGTCGCTGGTGCGCTCGTTGCCCTTCGCGGCGACGATGCCGTATCCGTGGGTGTACACGAGTGTCGTGTTGTACCAGGATGCCGCCTGACCGAGCTGGGCGAGGTTGAGCTCGCGCACCGATACGACCGTGTCCTGCGACTGACCGTCGATCTCGTAGCGGTCCACGTCCAGCGGGTTGGTGAACTGGTAGTACGAGCGGTACTGCTCGAGCTGCCGCACGGTGGGGCTGATGATGGCGGGGTCCATGATGCGGATGGATGCCGTGGTGTCGGCGTCGGCCCGCAACTGGCCGGGTTCGGCATTGGTGACGGCCTGGAAGTCGCTCTTCTCCAGCCCGTCGATGCCGTACGCGAACTTGGTCGCGTCGAGGTTGCGCTGGTAGTACTCGGCCTCGATGGTGCGCTGGTTCGGGATGACCTGCACCGTCGTGACGAACCACGGGTAGGCCACCCCCACCACGAGCGAGGAGACGATCAGCAGACCGGTGGCGATGAGCGGGAACCGCCACCGGCCGATCGCGGCGGTGACGAAGAACAGCACCGCGACGATCGCGGCCGCCACCGCCAGGATCGTCTGCCCCGGGATGATGGCGTGCACGTCGACGTAGCTGGCACCGGTGATGCGGTCGCCCTCCGTCAGCAGGGTCTTGTACCGGTCCAGCCACAGGCTCGCCGCCTGAGTCAGCAGGTACAGACCCGCGATCACGGCCACCTGGATGCGGGCCGACTTCGAGATCTGCAGTTCACGTTGCCCGATGCGAACGGCGCCGTACAGATACGACACGAGCGCGGTCACGATCAGGCACACCAGCAGGACCGCGGACACGAAGCCCAGCGCGGCCGAGTAGAACGGCAGGTCGAACAGATAGAAACCGGTGTCGAGCCCGAACTCGGGGTCGGCGACGCCCGTGGCGACACCGTTCATCCACAACCACACCGTCTCCCACTGCGCGGCGGTCGCGAACCCGGCGAAGAAGCCGAAGAAGATCGGGATGCCCCACATCGCCAGTCGCCGCAGCGGCTCGACGACCTCCTGGTAGTGGTCCAGCTGTGAGCTGAACCTGGCGTAGACAGGTCGCAGCCGGTAGGCGAGCTGGATCGAGACGAAGACCGGGACCCCCATCGCGAGGAACCCCACGACGAACATGATCACCCGCGCGACCCACTGGGTCACCAGCACGCCGTCGAATCCGGCCTGGCGATACCAGAGCCAATCGGCGTACAGGCTCGAGAACGCGAAGAAGGCGACGACCAGCGCCGCCAAAGCGGCGAGCGTGATCGTGACGGCACGGCGGACGGGGCTCGGTGTGGCCGGGGTCGGCGCGGAGGTCGAGGTCACCTCACCATCCTAAGCGGCGCGGCAGCGGGCGGCCCGTCCGCGTCACGACGAACAGGTCGGCAGCGCGTCGAGATCGGCGCCGTCACGCACCGCGGCGAGCGCGTCGAGGGCGTCGTCGAGGGTGGCGACCGCGAACACGCGCACACCGTCGGGCACGTGCCCGACGACCTCGGCGCAGTTGCTCTCCGGCGCCAGGAAGTAGTCGGCTCCGGCCCCGTCGGCCCCGTAGAGCTTCTGCCGTATGCCGCCGATCGGGCCGACGGTGCCGGCGGCGTCGATCGTGCCGGTGCCGGCGATGATCTCGCCGCCGGTGAGTTGTTCCTCGGTCAGGGTGTCGATGATGCCCAGAGCGAACATCATGCCGGCCGACGGCCCGCCCACGTCGTCGATGCGCAGGGTCACGTCCACCGGGAAGTCGTAGTCCTGGCGCGTCGAGATCCCGATCAGCCATACGCTCTGACCGTCCACGGTCCCTTCGCGCGGGGTCACCTCCACCTCGAGGGTGTCAACCCCGCGCAGCACGGTCAGCGCGACGGGTGCGCCGTCGCCGGCGTTGATGATGTCGCGCAGCCGTGAGGTCTGATCGATCACGGTGCCCTCGGCGGCCACGATGATGTCTTCCGGGAGCAGCACCCCCTGCGCGGCCGAGCCGTCCAGCACCTCGACCACGGTGACGACCGAGGGCACGTCATAGCCGAGTTCGAGCAACGCGGCGGCGGTCGCCTCCTGCTGGGAGTCGACCATCATCGCCGCGCTCTGCTCGTCGCGCTGCTCGGTCGTGACGCCCTCGGGGTAGATCTCTTCGACGGGGATGACCGCGCGCGACGGGTCGAACCACGCGGTGGCCAACTCGAACCACGACGGCGTGTGCTCGCGGTTTCCGACGACCTGCACCGTGAGCAGATCCAGTTCGCCCTCCGTCGGGTAGGTCTGGGCGCCCGCCACGGTGATCAGCGGGGTCTGCCCCCCGTTGCGGTCGCTCGCGGTGCCGAGGGTGTCGTACACCGGCCCGGGTTGCTGGATGACGAAGGGCGTCGGCAGCAGCGTCAGGGCCAGCAGCGCGAACAGGGCGACCGTGACGGCCCAGATCCCCACGACCGTCGCCCGGGGGCGTTGACGCCGTTGCGGGACGATCGTCACGTTCTCGTCGAACAGTGCCACGGGGGACCTTCCTGGTCGCGTTCGCGACCGGCGTACAGGGGACCGGCGCCGGGCACGAAGAAACGCGCCGACCGCACCGGACGTGCCACTAGCGTAGGACGAAACCCGAGCACACGCGGAAAGGCGGCGCCATGACGGATGACGACCGTTCCCCCGAGGAAGAGTTCCAGGAGATGCTCCGCCAGCTGCTCGGCGGGCAGGGCGGACTCGACCCGGAGCAGTTGCAGGCCCTGTCGGCGATGGGCATGGACCCCGCGATGCTGCAGAGCATGCTGAGCCGCATGCAGGGCGCGTTCGCCTCGGGCAGCGACGAGATCGACTGGTCCTCGGCGAAGACCCAGGCGCTGCACCTGGCCAACCAGGACGGCCGCGGCATCACGAGCGGGTCGCAGCACGACCTGGAGCAGGCGTTCACGCTCGCGGCGCTGTGGCTGACCGAAGCGACCACGGTGTCCTCTCTTCCGACTCCCCCCACCGTGCTCACCCGTGGCCAGTGGGTCGAGGCCAGCCTCCCCGTCTGGCAAGAACTGGCCGAACCGGTCGCGAACTCCATCGCGGATGCGCTGACCGAGGCCCTGCAGACGCAGACGCCCGAGGAGATGCGCGGCATGATCGCCGGAGCCGGCCGCATGATCCGCACCGTGGGTGGCACGCTGTTCGCCGCCCAGCTGGGAAACGTCGTCGGACGGCTCTCCCGCGAGGTCGTCTCCGGCGGCGACGTGGGGATCCCGCTCATGCCGGCTGGCCAGGCGTCGATCCTGCCGCAGAACTTCGCGGACTTCGGGCGCGACCTCGAGATCGAGGCCGACCAGTTGGCGCTCTACCTCGCGACGCGCGAGCTCGCCCACGCCCGCCTGTTCCGTCATGCCCGCTGGCTGCGCCTGCACGTCATCTCCCAGGTCACCGACTTCGCCCGCGGCATCCACGTCGACATCGACGCGCTCGAAGACCTCGCGTCCCGGTTCGACCCGTCGTCTCCGCACGAGTTGCGGGAAGCCCTGGAAAGCGGCGCCCTGCTCCCCCAGCGCACCGAGGCGCAGACGGCCGCGCTGACACGCCTGGAGAACCTGCTGGCCACGATTGAGGGCTGGGTGGACGTGGTGACCGCGGATGCGGCATCCCGTCTGCCCGCCGCCGACCGGGTCGCCGAGGCGGTGCGCCGCCGCCGCGCGGTGGGCGGACCCGGCGAGCAGGCGATGGCATCGCTGGTGGGGCTGGAGCTGCGCCCACGACGGCTCCGCGAAGCGGCAGCGATGTGGCGCGCGGTCACCGACGCGGTCGGCGTCGGCGTGCGGGACTCGCTGTGGGACTACCCCGACCTCATGCCCACCGCCGACGACATCGATGACCCGAACGCGCTCGTCGCGCGGCTGGAGGCCCGAGCCCGCGGCGAACAGCCGGCACCCGATGCCATGGATGACGCGCTGGCGGCGCTGCTGAGAGAATCCGGGCCGCCCGACGACCCGCCCACCGGCGACGACGACGCATCCGGCCCGCACCCGGTGTGACCGGGTGCCGAGCGCACCTGTGGACAATCTCGGCGGGCTCGGCGGCAACCGGCCAAGATCGGGGGCATGCTCCGACTCGCGCCCTCCTTCCCGCCGCTGTGGCGGACGCCGACGACGCTGCAACTGGGCGTGGATGCGGCGCTTCGCGTCGAGGGCGTCGAGCCGTGGCAGGAGCGGGTCATCGATGCGCTCGTGAACGGCACCTCCCGGGCGGGCGTCACCGCGACCGCCCTCGCGTTCGGGGCCACCGCGGCCGATGCGGCGGCCTTCCTGGAACGGCTGCGCGGCGCGCTCCGGGAGCAGACCCCGGCGCCGAGCGTGCGGGTCGAGATCGCCGAGGATGTGCCGTTCGCCGACGCCGACGCCTACACGTCTGCCCTGAGCGCGGCCGGCGTGGAGGTCGTCGACGTGTCCGGCTGGGCGGGCGACGGTGATGGACCTCCCGTCGTCCTGGTCGCGCCGCGTCTGATCGATCCGCGCCGCGCGGCCCGCTTCGTCGCGCGCGACATTCCGCACCTGCCGGTGGTCCTTTCCGGGGATCGGGTGGACGTCGGACCGTACGTGCAGCCGGGCGACACCGCGTGCCTGGCATGCATGCACGCCGCCCGCACCGACGCCGACCCGCAGTGGCCAGCCCTGGCGGTACAGCTCCTCGCGCGCGGCCCCATCGACACGGACGGCGGGCTGCTGCTGGAGGCGGCGACCCTCAGCGGCCGGCTGCTGCAGGCCGGCGGCGGGGACGGGCTGGCCGCCGCGGTCACCTCGACGACGTGGCGTCGCGCCTGGCGGGCCCATCGCCCGCATCCGCGATGCTGGTGCCGAGCTCCCGGAGGAATCGCGACGGCAGACGCTCCCGCGGCCCCCCGGTACGCGACCAGCTCAGTCGCACCGACCGCGCTGCCCGCGTGATGCCCACGTAGGCGAGGCGCCGTTCTTCGGCGACCGCATCCAGGCTCGTCGCGTACCCGATCGGCAGCAGCCCCTCCGACAGCCCCACCAGATGCACCTCGTCCCACTCGAGCCCCTTGGCGGCGTGCAGCGTGGCCACCGTGACGGTTCGCATCGACGGCTCGTGGTGGTCTTTCGCCCGCGCGCGCAATGTGTCGGTGAACTGCCGCAGCGTCGTCGACGGCGGCGCCTCCTCGGCCAGTCGCAGTAGCGCGGCGCGCGCCTCCCACGCGTCCCGCAGCGCACCGCCCGCCGGCGGCGCCTGCTCCGTGAACCCGAGCGATCGCAGCACGTCGCGGACGGCGTCGACGAATCCGCCCTCGACGGGGGCGACCGAGGCCGCGCGCAGGGCGAGGAGCGCCTGCCGCACCTCGGGCAGGTCGAAGAACCGCGTGCCGCCGAGCACGGATGCCGGGATCCCCCGGGCCGCGAGAGCGGACAGCACCGCGGCCGACTGCGCGTGGGCGCGATAGAGCACCGCGATCTGCCGGGGGTCGGTGCCGGCGGCGATCTGCCCGGCCACCGCCGCGGCGACGCCGGCCGCTTCGGCGGAGTCGTCCGGGTACGCGTGCACGACCGGTTTCGCCCCCGCGGGCGAGTCGGAGGTGAGGGTCAGGGCTCCGGGCTGATCGCGCATCAGGGCGTTCGCCGCGGCGAGGACCGACGGGTCCGATCGATAGTTCCGCTCCAACCGGACCACGCGCGCGTCGGGGTGCCGCTGCGCGAAGTCCCTCAGGAAGCGCGGGTCGGCCCCCGCGAAGGAGTACACGGTCTGGCTGACATCCCCCACCACGCAGACATCGGCGCGGTCGCCCCGCCACAGCTCCAGCAGGTGGTTCTGCACCGGGGAGACGTCCTGGAACTCGTCCACCGTGAAGTGACGGTACTGCTCGTGCACCGCCGCGGCGACCCGCGGCTCGCTCTCCAGCATCCCGGCGCACGCCAGCAGCACGTCTTCGAAGTCGATCTGTCGCCGCTCGTCCTTGAGCCGCTCGTACGCGTGCTGCAGATCGACGAGCGCCGGCAGGTCCACCCCGCCGATCCCCTGCGGCCGATCCGCCGCATCCTCCTCGACCGTGCGCATCGCGACCTTGCGGCGTTCGATGCGGGCCGCGATGTCGCGCAGCGTCGCACCGTCGACGCGGACCCGGGCGGCATCGGCCGCCTGCGACAGGAGCCGGAGTTTGCTGTCGACGATCGCCGGGGCGCTGTCGCCGGCGACCTGCGGCCAGAAGAAGTTGAGCTGCGCGAGGGCTGCGGCGTGGAAGGTGCGTGCGGCAACGCCGCTCACTCCCAGGGTCCGCAGCCGACCCCGCATCTCGCCGGCCGCTTTCGTCGTGAACGTGACCGCCATGACGCGCGAGGGCGTGTACGCGCCGGTGTCCACCCCGTGCGCGATGCGATGGGTGATGACCCGCGTCTTGCCGGTCCCGGCGCCGGCGAGGATGCACACCGGGCCGCGCAGCGTCTCCGCCGCTTCCCGCTGGGCGGCATCGAGCGCGGCGAGGGGTCCCTCAGCCATCCACCATCCAGTCCCGGATCAGCGCGTGGGCGATGGAGGCCGCCCCCGGCAGCTGCACGTCGCCGCGCCCGGCGAACGCCTCCCGGACCGCGTCGCGATCGAACCAGCGCATGTCGACGATCTCTTCCCCGTCGGGGCGGGCGTCTGCTTCGTTGGTCGCGCGGGCGCGGAAACCGAGCATGAGCGACCTCGGGTACGGCCAGGCCTGAGAACCGCGGTACTCGAGGTCGGTCACCACCACCCCGGCCTCCTCCTCGACCTCGCGGACGATCGTCGCCTCCAGCGACTCCCCCGCTTCCACGAAACCGGCGAACGCCGAATACATCGGCCGGTCCCCCCAAGCGGCGTTGTGACCGAGCAGCAACCGCTGCCCGCCCGCGCTGGTGACCGCGACGATGACGGCGGGGTCGGTGCGGGGGAAGTGCTCGCGCCCGCACGAGGGGCACCGCCGAGCCCACCCGGCCTGCGTGAGGGTCGCACGAGCCCCGCATGCGGAGCAGAACGGTGCGTCGCGCAGCCACCGGCCCAGGCTGACGGCCGTCACGATCACCCCGAGGTCGTGCGCGGGCAGCGTGCCCCCCGCGACCCGCAGGAGCGGCCAGGACTCGTCGCCCGACGCGGGCTCGGTCAGCGCGGCCACGAGCACCGCCGTCCCCTCGCGCGTGCGACCGAGGAAGGCCCAGTCCGCCGAACCGGTCACCTCCGTCACCGGGACGCTCCGCAATCGCCCCTCGACGAGCTGGGGGGTGCGGTCCTCACGCACCACGATGGCGCGCGTTCGAGGGTCGGCCCGGAGACGTTCGAGGAGGTCGTCGGTGCCGCGCTCCGCGTCGCCGCGGTCGAAGTCGGTCCACTCGGACGGCAGGGTGCTCTCGTTGGTGGACATCCAGGACCTCTCTCACCGGGCGTGGCGCCGCGGTGTCGGATCATCGCCGACCTACTCTGGGACCATGGCACGCTCAGCTTTCACTCTAGCCGCGTCGGTGACGGCCGCTCTGCCCCGAGTGACGGTGGTGGGTGCCGCAGAGCTCACCGACGGCGGCACCGGCCGATTCGACAGCGCGATCGCCGCCCTCGACGACGGTCGGCGGGTGGTCGTGCGTGCGCCGGCCGACGAGCCCGCCGCCGCGGACCTCGTAGCCGAGGCGCGCGCGTTGCGCGCGCTTACCCCGGGTGTGCGCGCCATGCTGCCCGTGACCGCGCCCGAGGTGCTCGGCGAGGTGTCGCTGGGCGGACCCCGCGCGCTGGTCACGAGCTACCTCGCGGGCTACCGCGTCGAGGCGGCACACATTCCCGCCGGCCGCGGCGTGGCGACGGCGATCGGGGAAGCACTCGCCCGCATCCACGACCTGCCCACGTCGGTCGTGCGAGACGCGGGACTGCCGATGCGCACCTCCGGTCAGGTGCGCGACGAGGCCGAGCGCCTGCTCGACCGCGCCGAGGCCACCGGCCGGCTCCCGTTCGCGCTGCTGCGGCGATGGAGCACCGCCGTCGGCACCGACGACCTGTGGCACTTCGAGCCCACGGTGGTGCTCGGCGGCACCGACTCGACGTCCTTCGTCCTCGAAGACACCGACGACGTCCCCGCCGTGATCGGCGTGCTGGGCTGGCGCGGGCTGAGCGTCGGCGACCCCGCCACCGATCTGCGCTGGATCGCGTCGGCGACCGAGGCCCGCACCGACATCCTCGATGCATACACGCAACGCGGGCAGCGCCCCAGCGACGACCTGCTCGCCGAACGCGCGCGACTTCACGCCGAGTTCGAGTTCGCGGCCTGGCTGGTGCACGGCCACACGGTCGGGTCGGATGCCATCGTGGCCGACGCGGTGGAACTGCTCGAAGCGCTCGACGCCAACGTCCGCGACGAGCCCCCGTTCGTGCGGGCGCACGTCACCGCCGACGACGCCTTCGCGGCGAGCGACCGGGTCTCGCACGGTGCCGCCGCGCCCGTCGACACCTCGATGCAGACCGATGCGTACGCCGCGGAAGACCTCGCGGAGCTCGACGACACGACCGTGCCGATCGTTCGCTCGTCGTGGATGCCCGGCGCGGACGCCGACGACGATCCCGACGACGCGGCGCGCAACGCGCTGCGCCGGTGGACCAGCACCGCCTGAGTCACCCGCGCAGCACGAGATCGTCGGCGACGTAGTAGAGGGTGACGTCGATCGCCTCCAGCGGCACGCCCCGGTGGACGTGGTAGGCGCGGCGGTACAGCTCCAGCTGAGTCATCCGCTTCGCCCGCTCGGCCTCGCCGCGAGGCGGCCGCCCCGTCTTCCAATCGACGATCTCGATCCGCCCACCGCGGTCCTCGCGACGGTACACCGCATCGAGCTTGCAGATCACGACGTGCGTCCGGCCGTCACCGAACGCGTCCGTGGCCGTGAAGTCGATCTCGGTCTCGACTTCCAGCGGCTGCAGATCCGCCCACTCCGATGCGAGGAAGTTCGCCTTCAGCCGGTCCATCCCAGCATCCGCCGACGCGGTGACGGGGTCGTCGTCCCGTTCCCAGAGGGCGTCGTCGATCGACGACGCGCCGCCGGCGAGCCCGGAGCGCTCCTCCACCCAGGCGTGGAAGAGCGTGCCCAGCCGTGTCTGCCGATAGGGCCGCTCGGGCAGGGGTCGGACGATCGCATCCACGGCCGAACGGTAGTCGGCCGTGAAGTCGCTGAACCGGGATGCCGGGATACGCGCCGGCGCGCGCTCGGTCGGCGGGGATTCGCGAGCGGCGCGCTCGGCCAGCAGCAGACGCAGATCCCGCGCGGGGGATACGGCCGCGCGCCCGCGCGCGGCCGTAACGGCGGCACGAGCGGCGGCGACGCGGGTGCGCCGGGCGCCGAGCGGGTCCTGCGGCCACACCAGGGTCTGCACCCGGTCCAGGTAGGGGTTCTCACCCGGGTCCTGGTCGAGGTCGACGTCGAGCTCGAGGGCGCGCGCCGACGCACGGAGGAAGTCGCCGGGACGGCGCGCGGACGCGGTGCCCGCCCACGCCGCGGCCGTGAGCAGCAGGTGGTCGCGCGCCCGGGTCACCGCGACGTAGGCTAGGCGCCGCTCCTCCTGCATGTGCCGTTCCCGGATGCCCTCGCCATACGCCTCGAGCGCCGCTTTCAGCTCCTGCTGCGTCTGGGCCCGCTCCCAGTCGAACGCGGCCAGCCAGTCGCGGTCGCCTCGGAAGGCGTAGGGAAGGACGCCGAACGCCAGCCAGCCCTGCCCGTCACGCAACCGCGACGGCAGCTCGTCCTCGACCATCCGCACCACGGCGACGGCATCCCACTCCAGGCCTTTCGAGCCGTGGATCGTGAGCAACTGCACGACGTCGGCTTCGGCCGGTTCGGTGCGCGGGGCGAACTCGTCCAACCGCTCGGCGCGGTCAAGCCACGCGAGCAGGTTCGGCAGGGAGCCGGAGTCGTCCGTGGCGAGGAAGCCGTGCAGTTCGTCGACGAACGCGCGCAACTGATCGGACGCGGTGCGCGCCGGTCCCCGCGCCTCGTTGGCGGCCAGCTCGATGTCGAGCCGCAGCTCGCGTTCGATGAGCCGGACGAGCTCCGGGATCGGCACACCCGCTGAGCGGCGCAAGCCCGCCAGCACCGCGCCGGCCTCCCGCAGGCGCGTACGACCCACCGGGGTGATCTCGGCCAGCCACCCGTGGTCGGCGGGCTGGCGCAGAACGAACTCGAGGGCGTCGATCAGCGAAGCCTCCTCGCCGACGGCGTGGGCGGCGTCGGCGAGCGGTTGCAGCGCGGCATCGTGGCGACTGAGACGTCTGCCCAGCCGGGCGAGCGCGGCCAGATCGGCCAGCCCGATCGCCCACCGCGGACCGGCCAGGAGCCGGATGAGCGCGGAACCGGCGCGCGGATCGCTGATGACCCGCAGCGCGGCGACGACGTCGACCACCTCCGGAGTGGTCAGCAACCCGCCGAGCCCCAGGATGCGATGGGGGACGCCGGCCTGCCCGAGCGCGTCGGCGAAGCGCGTCATGTGCTTTTTGCTGCGGAACAGGATCGCCCCCGTCGTGGCCCGCCCTTCGCGGGTTCGCCGCGCACGCACCCGCGTGAACCACTCCGCGACCCGGGTGGCTTCCGCGTCGAGGTCGGCTTCGACGACCACCTCGACTTCTCCCTCCGGTGCGCCGGGCCGAGGCCGGAGGCTGTCGACGGCCACGGGGGCCGATGCGGACAGCGGCGCGGCCACCGCCTCCGCGGCGCGCAGCACGCGGCGGCTGTTGCGCCAACTGGTCGACAGCACGAACCGGCGGTACTCGGACGCCGGGGCGAACGCGCGCGCGAAGTCGCCCAGGTTGCCCGCGCTGGCGCCCCGCCATCCGTAGATCGACTGGTGCGGGTCCCCCACCGCCATCACCGCCGCGTCGGCGAACACGTCGGCGAGCAACCGCGTCTGCAGCACCGAGGTGTCCTGGTATTCGTCGAGCAGGATGACGCGGTACCGGTCGCGCAGGTCGTCACCCACGGCCGGGTGGGCGGCGACCGCGTCGATCGCGCCGGCGATCTGATCGGCGTAGTCGATGACGCCGAGGCGGCGTTTGGCCGCCGCGTACTGCCGGGCCAGCGGAACCAGCACCGCCAGCCCGCCGACTTTCTCCGCCGCCGCGGTGATCGCCGAGTACACCGTCACCCGCTTGTTCTCGGAGGGGCGTTCGGTGACCGCCCGGAACCGTTCCGGGAACGCCGCCAGCTCGTCGAGGTCGACGCGATGGTCGGCGGCGTCTCGCGCCAGTTGCAGCGCGCCGTCGATGATGCTCGACAGCGCCTCCCCCCGCGATTCCAGCGCCGGGTCCTCCGAGGTGAACACCACCCGCCTCATGAGCAACCACGCGGCCGAATCGGTGAGCACGTCGGCGGCCGGGTCTCGCCCGATGCGGACCGCGTGCTCGCGGGCGATCCCGTCGGCGAAGCTGTTGTAGGTGGCGACCTCGGGCCGGTGCAGGAGCCCGTCCGCGTCGGCCGGTTCCGGCGCGGCGCCGCCGGAGAGCCGGTCGAGCGCCGCGTGCCGCGCGCTGTCCGGGGCGCCGGCGCGCTCCAGGTCGCCGAACACGTCGAGCGCGCCGCGCCGATGAAGCTCCTCCAGGCCGGGCAGAAGCCCGCGCGCTTCGAACTCGGCGAGCCGGTGCAATCTCCGGGTGATGCGCTCGGAGAGTTCACCGGCGGCCTTGCGCGTGAAGGTCAGTCCCAGCACCTGGTCGCGGCGGACGATCCCGTTGGCGACGAGCCACACCACCCGGCCCGACATCGTCTCGGTCTTGCCGCTGCCCGCTCCGGCCACCACGAGCGCCGGCGCCGACGGCGCCCCGATGACGGCCGCCTGCTCTTCGGTGGGCGGAAACTGCCCGAGAGCGGCCGCGAGGGCATCCGGCGAGATCGTCACGTCGCGCTCACCGCCCGCACCGTGTGGATGCGGCACAGACCGTACGTGTGATCGTCGCGGCAGTGCTGCTCGAACGGCGCGACGAAGCCCTCGCCACGCATGACACGTACCGCCGCCGCCAGCCGTTCCAGGAACGCGCGTCGCGTCTCGTCGTCGAACGGCGGTTGTCTCGGGGTGACGTATACCTTGGACGCCGCGGTGGGCCGCAGCACCAGCAGCTTGGCACCCCCGCCGGCCAGCCCGCGGGCCGCGGGGATCGCGCCGGCTTCGAATGCCAGCTGATACGACGCCAGTTGGGGATGGTCGGCGACCTTCGCGTCGGTCTGTGGTTCGCGCTTTCCCGTCTTCAGGTCGACGATGACGACCGTCCCGTCGCCGTCGTGTTCGACGCGGTCGATGAACCCGTTCAGGGTGACACCGGCGCCGTCCGGGTCGGGGATCGGCACGCTGAACCGCGGCTCGGCGCTGAGCAGCGTCCCGCCGGCGGCGTCGAAGTCGCGCAGGTAGGCGGCAAGCCGGCGCACCAGGTCGCGCGTGCGCGCCTTCTCGGCGCGTTCGCGCCAGCCCGCTTCGAACTCGAGCTCACCCCATCTGGCCTCGACCGCCGCCCAGAGCCGGTACTCGTCCGCGGTGTCGGTCACCTCCAGCGCGGAGTGGACGAGCGTGCCCACCCCCGCGACCGTGCTGCCGGCATCGCCGCCCAGCTCGCCGATGACCCAGTCCAGGGGACACACTTCCAGGGTCTGCACGCGCGACGGCGACACCGACAATGTGCCCGCCTGCGCCACCGTCGCCGGAGAGCTCGGATCCGCGACGCCGTACCACTGTTCCGGGTCGGCTCCGTCGGCGCCCGCCTCCGCCAGCAGGCGCAGCTGGCCCGCAGCGGCATCCCGTTCGGCGTCGCTCGTTCCCGGCGTGGTCAGCGTCCGCCGGTGGGCGGCGACGAGTCCGCGCAGCGACAACGGGTGCGCGGCCTCGGCGGGGGCGGGAAGCGCCGGCGGGAGAAACTCGAACAGTCCGCTCGGTCCGGTGTCGTCGTCGGCGACCGCCGTCACCAGGAGGCGGCAGCGCGCTCGGGACACCGCCCGGGCGAACAGCCGCAGCTCGTCGTGGAGCACGGCGCGGCGGCGGTCCACGGCATCCGGCACCGGTTCGCCGGCGCTCGCGAGCCGCCACGTGTCGAGCAGGCTGCCGCGCGTGCGCAGGTTCGGCCAGACACCGTCCTGCACCCCGGCGACGACGACCGTGTCGAACTCGGTGCCGAGCGCAGCGGCCGGGGTGAGCACGCGCACGGCAGCGCCGGGCGGCGGCACCGCCAGTCGGTCTTCGGCGACGTCCGAATCGAGGATGCCCCGGATGAACGCGAGCGGTCCGGTCCCGTCGCCGCGTTCGCCGTGACGCTTGGCCGCCTGAAACAGCGCCACGACGGCGTCGATGTCGCGCCGGGCCTGTTCGGCGACCGGTCCGTGCCCGGCCGCCGTCTGCGGCCAGTCCCGCGATCTGCCGGTCTCCTCCCACACGGTCCACAGCAGTTCGTGCGCGGTGGCGTCGTCCGCGAGCTGTTCCCGCAGCCGCGCGATCGCACGCCCGACGCGTGCCGCACGCCTGCCCTCACGGATGTCGAGCGTCTCGAACTCGATCGGGTGCTCCAGTCCGGATGCCAGAAGCTCAGCCCCGGAGGCGATCGGCTCATCGCCCGCCGACCGCGCCGCGTCGTGACGCAGCGTCGCCCGGAGCCGCCGCAGCGCGACCGGGTCGATCCCGGCCCCGGTGAGGGCCGCCGTGACCGCCTCCGGCGACCACAGGTTGCGGGTCTGCGCTGCCATCAGCACCAGCTGCACCAGGTCGCGGACCGCCCGGCGGTCGGCCAGCGGGCGCCCGGCGGTGCCCGCCGTGGGCACGTCCCGGGCCGCGAGATCGCCCTCCAGCGCCGCGACCTGGCGGGTGTCGTGCGCGATGACGGCGCACTCGTGCCAGGCCACGCCGTCGTGGACGTGGCGTTCGCGCAGGAACCGCGCGATCGTGTCGGCCTCTTCCGAGACCGAGCGCAGCGCGTGTGCGCGCACCGACCCGTCGGCGGCGGCGCCCTGCGGTGCGCGCCGATGGTCGACGACCCCGGTCGCGCCGATGCGCGCGGTCACGGCGGCCAGCACGTCGCGCTGGAAGCCGGTGCCGCGATGCGCGCCGTCCAGCACGTGCAGCGCCGTGCCCGCGGCGAGTCGGGCGAAGTTCTCGGGACCGGCGCCCCGGAATCCCCCTGACCCCACATCGGGGTCGCCAAAGGCGAGCACCGCGATCCCGCGGGCCCGACAGGCCTCCAGCAGCTCCACCCCGCCCGCCGTCAGCTCCTGCGCGTCGTCGACGATGAGCACCCGCAGTCGCTCCAGGATGCCGCCCGCCGGGGCCTCCCGCATCCGTGCCACCGCCTCGCGGACCAGGCCCGCCGCGTCGCGGTGATCGGCGCGCATGCTCGCCCGGACGCGCTGGTAGTCCAGGGCGAACGACGCGACCGCAGACCACGCCTCGCGATCTTCCGCGACACCGAGGTCGGCGAGCCGTTCCGCGTCGATCCCGAGGGTCAGGCACTCGGCCAGGAACGCGCGCAGCTCGGCCCGGAACGCCCCGGTGGCGCGGATGTCGGGGCCGATCCACGCCGGCCAGCGGGACGGCGCGTCCGCCTCGTCCGCGGCATCGCCGTCGAGGAGGTCGTGCAGGATCTGGTCCTCGTCGGGCCCCGTGAGCAATTGCGGCGGGTTCGCGCCCTCGTGCACGACGGCGGCGCGGACCACCGCGAACGCGAAGGCGGACAGCGACCGCGCCAGGGCCCCGCGGGTGGCGACGTTCACCGTCATCGCCAGGCGGTCGCGCAACGCGGTGGCGGTGTGGCGGGTGGGCGTGAGCACGAGGATCCCGTCGGGCGGGAGCCCATCGGCCACCAGGCGCCGCACGCGCTGCACGATCGTCTCGGTCTTGCCCGATCCGGCCGCGCCGACGACGACGCCGGAAGCGTCCCGCGGCAGCTCGAGCACGCGTCGCTGAGCGAGGTCCGGTGTGGCGGCGGGCATGGTTTTCACGCTACCGGCGTACACCGACACCCGTCGCGCGCGCGTGTCGTAGAGTCGGAGTGCGCCGTCCGACAGCGGCCGAGAGAGGCAGACATCGTGGACATCCGCATCGGTATCACCAACACCGCACGCGAGCTCAGCTTCGAGTCCGCCGAATCGGCGGAGGCCGTCCGCGGCTCGGTCGCAACGGCGCTGGAAGCCGGCGCACCGTTCGTCGAGTTCGCCGATGCGAAGGGCAACGTCTACCTGGTCCCGACGGCGGGGATCGCGTTCGTCGAGGTGGGCACGGAAGAGTCCCGCCGCGTCGGCTTCGTGGCCTGATCCCGTGCAGATCCTGCTCGCGGTCATCTTCGGCGCCGCCTACGGGGCACTGCTCCACTATCTGATGCCGGCGCGCGAACTGCGCGGCGCCGCGCTGGCACCGATGGCGGGCGCCGTCGCGGCCGGCCTCACCTGGCTGGTCATGACGTGGCTGGGCGCGGTCATCACCGACCCCTGGATCTGGCTCGCTTCGATCGCGGTCCCGGCGGCCGTGGTCCCGGTGGTCCTGACCGTGCTGACGCGCACGCGCACCGCGCGCGATGCCCGCCAGCGGGTGCGGCTGGGCATCTGAGCCGCCGCCGGGCACGCGCAGACTCGGATCGTCACCGCAGATTCGGACCGCACCGGGCATCAGCATCCGAATCCGGCGTCAGCATCCGAACCCGGTACGCCCGGGCCTTGCCTACGCGTCGAGTCCCAGCGCGGCCATGCGCCGCGAGTGCGCCGCCATCAGGTCGGTGAACACCGGCTCGACGCGTTTCTCCTCGGCCTCGTCGAGCGCGGTGCGCCGCAACGCGGCCCGCGCGATCAGCAGAGTGTCGCCCACGAGCCGGCGCCCCCACATCGCCAGCAACGCACGCCACTGCTCGTCGCCGTCGATGGCCTCGGTCAGGATGCCCACGAGCGACTCGCGGTCGGACCGAGCGCGCAGCACATGCGCCGACCGGCGCCCGGCGTCGCCGTAGCTGGCCGACAGCGCGAGGTAGAAGTCATCGAGCATCCCGGCGGTGATGTGCACCGACAGCATCGTCTCCAGCGACCGGGCGCCGTGCGTGGCGCGTCGGAACGCGTCCAGCGGCTCCCGGAACGGCAGCATGACTTCCAGTGGGTCGTCGCCCCGATCGCGGATGATGGCCGTCAGCGCCCGGTGCTTGTCGAGCGCGGCGCCGGCCGCCGCCGACAGCGACTCCTTCTGGGCCAGTTCCGGCGTGGGCGCGATGAGGGCGCTCAACGTCTCGAAGTAGCCGAGCTGGAGGTACGCGGCCTGACCCAGGAACGTGTCGACGTCCGGGGCCAGCTCCTCGAAGTCGACCCGTCGCACATCGCCGTGGTCGCCACGCGCGCGCAGCTTGAGTGCGCGCTCTTCGGGACGTCTTCCCCGCTGCCAGAACCAGGTGACCACGCCTCCAGCCTAGGGTTGACGGGACGTTCGTGAGTACCAACCGGTAGGCTGTGAGGGGCCCGGCGATGGAACGGGACCACCGCGCCTGCGATCGGAAGAGGGCGTGGACCCACCTCACCGGCGGTTCCCTACCGCCAGACAGGCATGCATTGTGACGACTTTCGCCGAGATGGGCGTCGACGACGACATCGTCGAAGCCCTCGCCGCCAAAGAGATCGTGGACGCGTTCCCGATCCAGGAACAGACCATCCCGCTGGGCCTTCCCGGCCAGGACATCATCGGCCAGGCCAAGACCGGCACCGGCAAGACCTTCGGCTTCGGCATCCCCGTCGTGCAGCGGCTCGGGCCCGACCCGCAGCCGGGCGTGAAAGCGTTGATCGTCGTGCCGACCCGTGAGTTGGCCGTCCAGGTGTACGAAGACATGGACATGCTGACCTCCGGGCGCCCCACGTCCGTCGTGGCGATCTACGGTGGCAAGGCCTACGAGGGTCAGATCGACCAGTTGAAGGCGGGGGCGCAAATCGTGGTCGGCACTCCGGGCCGGTTGATCGACCTGAACAACCAGCGGCTCCTCGACCTCTCGCACGCCACAGAGGTGGTTCTCGACGAGGCCGACAAGATGCTCGATCTGGGCTTCCTCCCCGACATCGAGCGCATCTTCTCGAAGCTGCCCGCGATCCGGCACACGCAGTTGTTCTCCGCGACGATGCCGGGACCGATCGTGGCGCTCGCGCGCCGGTTCATGTCGAACCCGATCCACATCCGCGCCAACGACCCCGACGAGGGCCTGACCCAGGCCAACATCCGCCACCTCGTGTACCGCGCGCACGCGCTGGACAAGGACGAGGTCATCGCCCGCATCCTGCAGGCGGAGGGGCGCGGCAAGACCGTCATCTTCACCCGCACCAAGCGTGCGGCACAAAAGCTCGTCGACGAACTGAACGACCGCGGCTTCAACGCTGGGGCCGTCCACGGCGACATGAGCCAAGAGGCCCGGGAACGCTCGATGGCCGGGTTCAAGGCGGGCAAGAAGGATGTCCTCATCGCGACGGATGTCGCCGCGCGCGGCATCGACGTCGACGACGTCACCCACGTCATCAACCACACCATCCCCGAGGACGAGAAGGCGTACCTGCACCGAGCCGGCCGCACCGGACGCGCCGGCCGCACCGGCATCGCGGTCACCTTCGTGGACTGGGACGACCTGCACAAGTGGGCGCTCATCAACCGCGCCCTCGAGTTCGGGCAGCCCGAGCCGCTCGAGACGTATTCCTCCAGCCCGCACCTGTACAGCGATCTGGGGATCCCGGAGGGGACGAAGGGTCGTCTGCGCAAGGCTCCCACGACCGCGACGACGCCCACCGCGCGCCCCGGCCGTGCCGCGGATGCCGCCACTGACGGACAGTCGGGCGGATCGCGCCGGCGCCGCCGCCGCCGGGCGGGGAGCGAGCGCGTCGGTTCCACGTTCGCGGAAGGCGACCAGACCCCGTCCTCGGCATCGGACGGCTCCGGCACGGGTGACCGCGCCGCCGACGGCGCCGGCACCCACGACGGGGCCGGCAAGGAGCACCACGACGGCAAGCCGGCTCCCGCGCGACGGCGGCGCCGGCGCCGGGGTGGTGCCGGCGGGTCGAATCCCCCGGTCGCGACCGGGGCCTGACACCGCGGCGTCAGGGCCAGCGCGGTGCCGTCCCGGTGCCGAGCGCGATGATGCGGGCGACCATCTCGTCCGTGGTGGTGTTCTCGCCCGGGATGTTGGGTTTGCCGCTGCCGTGGTAGTCGCTGGAACCGGTGACGATGAGGTCGCGTTCCTCCGCCAGTGCGCGGAGGGTTCCCAGTCCCGGCTCCCGGTTCTCGCGGTGTCCCAGCTCGAACCCGGCCAGCCCGGCATCAAGCATCCGCCCGATGACCCGCGGCGACAGGATTCCGCCGCGACCGGCCGGATGGGCGATGATCGGCACGCCGCCGGCGTCGGCGATCGCGGCGACGGCCGTGACCGGGTCGGGGGCGTAGAGGGTGACGTAGTAGGGGCTCTGCGGATGCAGGATGTCCGCGAAGGCCTCTTCGCGGTCGCGGACGTGCCCCTTCGCGGCGAGCGCGTCGGCGATGTGCGGGCGCCCGATCGTCGCACCGTCTGCGGCGTGCGCGCGGATGTCGTCCCAGGTGATGTCGTAGTCCCGCGAGATGCGTTCGGCCATCGTGCGCGCACGGGTGAGCCGCGAGTCGCGGATGCGGTCGGTGAGGGCACGCACCTCCGCAGCCGCGGGGTCGAACAGGTAGCCGAGCACGTGCACGCTGCGGTGCTCGTGGCGGGCCGACAGCTCCATGCCGGGCAGGAACGTCATCACGAGCGACGCGGCGGCGGTGGCCGCGGCGTCCCAGCCCGAGGTGGTGTCGTGGTCGGTGAGCGAAACCGTCCGCAGGCCGTGACCGCGCGCCGCGGCCATGACGGCGGCGGGCGAATCGGTGCCGTCGGAGTGGTCGGAGTGCAGGTGTAGGTCGCTCGGTCCGTGAACCCTCGCCTCGTCACCCGCTTCCACCCGTCGAGCGTAGCGTGCCGCGTCGGTCGATCTCTCAGCCTGCTGGCCTAGAGTCGCCGGTGTGGCGCGCCTGTTCGGAATCCTGACGACGGTGGTGTTCGCCATCGGCGCGGCGATCGTGACCTGGCCGCAGTTCTTCCGGTTGGAACGGACCTTCCCGGTCGCGCAGATCGTGTCGTTGCGCGGCGTCGTCGTGGGGGTGTTCGCCGCTGTGGGCGTCGTCGCGCTGCTGATCGCGTTCGCCCGGCCGCTGCGGGCGTTCGCGGCATCGATCCTCACGCTCGCGCTCGTCGCGGCCGGCGCGAACGCCCTGATCCTGTCGGCTCGCGGACTCGGCACCGAGACGTTGCCGGACGCGACCGACACGAGCCTTCGGGTGATGACCTGGAACACGGCGGGAACGGCGACCGACCCGGAGATCATCGCCGAGACGGCGGTCGCGATGGGGGCCCGCATCGTCGCATTGCCCGAGACCACCATCGAGACCGGGGAGGCGGTCGCCATCGCGATGCGGGAGAAGGGCAGCCCGATGTGGGCGCACCACGAGACGTATCAGTACCGGGAGGACTACGCCCAGTGGGATGCGAATTCCACGACGCTGCTGATCTCGCCCGAACTCGGCGACTACGCCGTCGTCGCGTCCGCGTCCGCGTCGGGCAGCACCAACACCTCCGTCGTGCCGAGCGTGGTCGCCATGCCCGTCGACGGTGACGGGCCGATCGTCGTGGCGGTGCACGCGGTGGCACCCCGACGGGACGACATGACCAGGTGGCGCGACGATCTGCGGTGGGTGGCCGACCAGTGCGCGAGCGACGATGTCATCCTCGCGGGCGACTTCAACGCGACGGTGGACCACATGGCGCGGCTGGGCGTGGACGGCGCGTCGCTCGGTCGCTGCACCGACGCCGCCGCCCAGACCGGCAACGGCGGCGTCGGCACCTGGTCCACCGCGTGGCCGGAGCTGGTCGGCACGCCGATCGACCACATCATGGCCACCGACGCCTGGCGGGCGACGGGGTCGATCGTGCTGAGTTCGCGGGACTCGTCCGGCAGCGACCACCGGCCCTTGATCGTTCAGTTGGAGCCGATCGGCTGATCCGGCGCGCCGCCGGTGGGAGACTGGGAGGATGACCACGAGCGACAGCGACACCATCACCGACGGCACCCAGACGCCGCGGCACACCAACCGCCGCCAGCCGTTCCCGCAGGGGTTCCTCGACACGATCTCCACCGGGTGGGCAGAGCGTCCCGAGCTCCTGCCGGAGCCGCGCGAGCAGGCCCCGTTCGCCGCCGCACGCCGCGCTGCACTGTCGGCGGCCTTCCCCGGCGCCCGGCTCGTGGTCCCGGCCGGCGCCTCGCTACCGCGCTCCAACGACACCGACCACCCGTACCGGGCGCACTCGGCCTTCGCACACCTCACCGGCTGGGGGGCCGATGCCGTCCCCGAGTCGGTTCTCGTGTTCGACCCGGTCGACGGCGGCCACGCCGTCACGCTGTACCTGCGCGAGCGGGCCGATCGGACGACGGCGGAGTTCTACGCCGATTCCGAGATCGGCGAGTTCTGGATCGGGCCGCGCCCGTCATTGGCGGCGGTCGCCGCCGATTTGGCCGTCGCGACCGATCACCTGCACGCGTTCGCGCCCGTCGACGGCGACCTGGTCGTCGGCGACGACGACGACCTCACTCGGGCGGTGTCCGAGTTGCGCCTGGTCAAGGACGCGTACGAGATCGAGCAGATGCGGGCCGCCGTCGACGCGACCGCGCGGGGGTTCGACGACATCGTCGCCAGCATGGACCGGATCGTCGCGACGGCGCGCGGCGAACGAGCCGTGGAGGGCGTGTTCCACCAGCGCGCCCGCATCGAAGGCAACGGTGAAGGGTACGAGACGATCGCCGCCTCGGGCCCGCATGCGTGCTACCTGCACTGGACCCGCAACGACGGCCCGGTCGTTCCGGGTGACCTGGTGCTGGTGGATGCCGGCGTCGAGGTCGACAGCTATTACACCGCCGACATCACCCGCACTCTGCCGGTGTCGGGCACGTTCACCCCGATTCAGCGCCGCATCTACGAGACCGTGCGCGAGGCTGCGGATGCCGCCTTCGCCGCCGCGCGCCCCGGCGTGACGTTCCGGTCGGTCCACGAAGCGGCCATGCGCGTCATCGCGACCCGCGTCGCCGAGTGGGGACTGCTGCCGGTCACCGCCGAGGAGGCCCTCGACGCCGACGCCGGCGGCCAGCACCGCCGGTACATGGTGCACGGCACCAGCCACCACCTCGGCATCGATGTGCACGACTGCGCCCAGGCGCGGCGCGAAATGTACTACGACGGCATCCTCACGCCGGGAATGGTGTTCACGATCGAACCCGGTCTGTACTTCCAGATCGACGATCTCACCGTGCCGGAGGAGTACCGCGGCATCGGCGTGCGCATCGAGGATGACATCCTCCTGACCGAAGACGGACCCGTCAACCTCTCCGCCGGCATCCCCCGCACCGCCGACGAGGTCGAAGCCTGGCTCGCCCGCCGGTAACGACCTTCGCCGTCTGGAGCGCTCCCGCTGCGCACAAGGCGCCAGTCCACCGTGATGAGGCTCACACCGCGACGGGCGTCGTGGCCGTCACAATGGCGCTGGCGGCCTTCATGCCGCTCTCGATCGCTCCGTCGATGAAACCGCCCCACCCGTCGGCGATGTCGGCTCCGGCGAGCCGCACGCGCCCGTGCGGGGCCTGCAGCGCGGGCAGTGCGCGGGTGAGGTAGCCGGTGCGGTGCATCGGCCAGGTCTCCTGGGCGTACTCGTCGTCCACCCAGGAGTGCCCTACGCTGTCCACCACGACGGCGTCGGGAACCAGGCGGCCGAGCACGTCCTGGATCGCGGCGGTGTCGTCGGGGTCGATCGCGTGCGCGTCCCGGCCGAACCCGATCACGAAGGTCTTCCCGTCTGCGACGTACTCGGACTGGAAGAAGTTCAGCGGCCAGTCCGCCGCGCCAAGGGCGACGAACGGGGGCCGCTCCCCCTCGATCGTGAACCAGATCTTCGTTCCGAGACCGAGCTGCCCGCGCTGCGCGGCTTCGGTGACGGCGTCAGCGAGCGCGGGGGCGAACGAGATGCGCGGAAGCGTCTGGAGCGGCACGGCAAGGACGACGTCTCCGGCGTGGAAGACGGTGCCGTCGGCGATCGTGACGGCAACGCCATCCTCACTCTGCTGGATGCTGCGGACGTCGGAGCGCAGGTGGATGTCCGCGCGAATGTCGTCGCGCATGGCGTCGAGAAGTGCGCGGGTCCCGCCGGCGATCTTGTAGGTCGCGCACGCCTCGAACATCACCTTCCAGTCGCCGTTGGTCAGCGCCACCCATCGCAGCGCCTGTGTCAGGGCGGCATCGTCGATGCGACCGTTGACGTTGAGCGTCCAGAACGACTCCAGGAGCGATCGCTCCTGTGCTGACAGCGGGAGCCGACCGATCTGGTCGAGGAGTCCGACATCGTCCAGCTCGCCCAGGAGCGGCGAGCTCAGTGGCGCGAACGGCTGCGGAAAGACCTCTCGCGAGCGCGCCGCCAACAGGTCGTTCGGCCGGTCGAGCAGGGTGAGCAAGGCATCCGGGTCGCCGTCGACCGCGCGCGACCCGTCCCACCAGTAGGCGTTGCGGGGTTCGGGACTGGGGGCGAGGCCGATGCCGTAGCGGTGCAGTTCGGTCCACACGTACGGCTGCGTCCAGTGCACCCAGGTGCCGCCGAGTTCGAGGTCCAGACCGAGCCGCTCGTCGAGCCAGGTGCGGCCGCCGATCCGGTCGCGCGCTTCGAGCACGGCCACCCGCCGGCCCGCGTGCGACAGCTCCCGCGCGGCGGTCAGCCCCGCGAAACCCGCGCCGATGACGATGACGTCGAAGAAGTTGTCCATGGCGTGACTTCCTTTCGGTTCAGGAGTAGACGAAGAATTCGACGGTGGGCTCCAGAACCGTCCAGGTCGCCGGGACGCCCTTGTTCAGCGACACGACGCCGCCCGCGGACAGTTCCACCGGCGCACCGCCCTCGGGTTCGATGCGCACCCGTCCCGACACGATATGGACCGTCTCGTCGGCATGCCCCACCACGACCATCGGATCGGGTGCGTCGGCGGGGGTCACGAACCAGTACCCCGCCGACAGGTCCGCGCGGTCGCCCTCCCCCGCACGGCGGAGCCACTGCACGACCCCCACCTCGAACGGTTCGGCGGCGCCGCGGTCCAGCGATCCGGCCGTCATGAAGTTCTGAGACATCTTCGTCCTCCTCATCGGGTGACGCGTCGGTACGTCAGGAAAAGCTAAGCATATGCTTAGTTTAGACGCAAGAGCGGGCGCACGATGGATAGCATGGAGAGGTGGCACGCACGGTCCCCTATGGCGAAGGACGCGATCAGCTCATCGCCGCAGCCGTTCAGGTCGCTGCGGAGCGAGGTCTGCGCGGCCTCACCTTCCGCGCGGTGGCCGAGCGGGCGGGGGTGAACAACTCCTTGATCGCGCACCACTTCGGGACCCGGGAGACGCTGCTGTCGGCGGCACTGGACTGGGCGGTCGAGCAGTCGATCGACACCACCGCCCTGCCCGAGATGGCCTCCGACGAGGCGTTCGCCGATTCGCTGCTGCGCACCATCTCACAGCGGCCCGAACTCCAGGTCTTCCAGTACGAGATGATTCTGGAAGCCCGCCGCAACGAAACCTACCGCCCCGCCGTCTCCCGACTCTACGCGCGGTACCAGGAGGCGATCGCGGCGAGTCTGCGCCCCCTCGTCGCGACAGACGACACGGATGCCGTCGCCCGCGCCACCTTCGCTGCACTGGACGGCCT
The DNA here is from genome assembly GCF_047972865.1 of Microbacterium sp. GTDB lineage: Bacteria > Actinomycetota > Actinomycetes > Actinomycetales > Microbacteriaceae > Microbacterium. Next base: position 14,650 of record NZ_JBKEAY010000110.1, on the reverse strand, counting down.
CGTCCTCCAGTACATGGCCGGCGTCGATCCGGACGAGATTCACCGGGCACTGCGACAGGTGTGGGAGGGACTGCGCGCCCTGCCTCAGATCGCGGGCACCCGCTGAGGACCGTCGCCGCCGTCAGCCGATCGTGCGCGCGCGCATCCAGTCCGCAACGGTGCTGACCAGGCCCGCACCCACCTCCTCGGCGGGCCGCTTGTTGCCCTTGACCTCGAACGAGTGGCCGGCGCCGGTGATCCAGGAGATCTCCGCCGCCGGGCACGCCGCCACCGCCTCCTCCAGCTGCGCGAGCGGATGAATGAAGGGGTCCGTGGTTCCCTCGACGAACAGTTGCGGCACCGTGACGGCGGGCAGGTGCGCCGTGCGCGCCTTCTCCGGTTTGCCGGGCGGATGCAGCGGATAGCCGAGGTAGACGAGCCCCGCCGGTGCGATGCGCCCCTCGGTCGCGGCCATCGAGGCCATCCGGCCACCGTACGATTTGCCGGCGGCGAACCACGGCGCACCCGCGATCAGCCCGTCCGCCACCGCCGCGACCGCCGCCCAGGTCTCGATCGCGTGCGACGCGGGGCCGGGCAGGCGGCGACCGGCCGCCCGGTACGGGAAATCGAAGCGCAGCGTCGCGATCCCCACCGCGTTGGCGGCCACCGAGAACCCCGTCAAGAACGGGTGCTCGCTGCCGGCCCCGGCCCCGTGCGCGAGGGCCAGCACAGCCCATGCCCCGTCCGGGATCGCCACGAACGCGGGGACCTCGACGGCGCCGGTGGGCAGCGCCACCGCGATCCGCGTCCGGTCCGTCATGCGGAGCGGTCCTGCTCCGGTTCGGCGGGCGGGGACGGCGCCGGATCCACCCGCTCACCGTATTGCGGCGGCCCAGCGTCCGGGTCGATGCGCTCGCCGTACTGCGGCGGGGCGGCCTCGGCCGGCGACGGCGCCGGCGGTGGCGCGGCGGCGGGACCGCCTCGGCCCAGCACCTCGCGAGCGCGGGTGAAACTGCGGTGCAGCACCGTCACCTCGTAGTCGTCCGCGATGATCTGTGTCATCGACGTGTAGTCACGGCGGCGGCGCAGCAGTGAGTAGGTGATGAGGCTCATCAGCATCCCGAGCGCGATGCCCACCAGCATCACCCCGATGAAGACCTGAACACCGGCGTTGGGCGAACCGAGCACGAAGATCGCCGAGAACAGCAACCCCAGCAGGATGCCGTTGATCGCACCCGACCGCGCGGCCGCCGCATACCCCAGCCTGCCCGTCACGGTCTCGACCGAGCGCAGACCTCGGCCCACGATCGCGATGTCCTTGGCGGGGATGTCCGCCGCGATGAGCGAGGACACCGCCTTCTGTGCCGCCTCGTAGGAGGGGAAGTCCGCGATCTTCTCGCCGTGCTCCCGGGGTGTGCCTCCGACCATGCTCACGACACCATCTTGTCACGCCGTTCCCGGCTGTTTGCCGTGACCGCCAGTACGCTGGTCGCGTGAGTACGCAGAGGGTTTTCGTCGCGCGCCTGACCGGGTGCTCGGTCTTCGACCCTGCGGGCGACCGGCTCGGCAAGGTTCGCGACGTCGTCGTCATCTACCGAAAGGACGATCCGCCGCGCGTGGTCGGGCTGGTCGTCGAGATCCCCGGCCGCCGGCATGTCTTCCTCTCCATCGGCCGGGTCACCTCGATCGCGACCGGTCAGGTGATCACCACCGGCCTCATCAACGTGCGGCGGTTCCAGCAGCGCGGCGGTGAGGTGCGCGTCATGGCCGAACTGCTCGGCCGGCGGGTCTGGCTGCGCGACGGTTCCGGGTACGCCGAGATCGAAGACGTCGCGATCGAACGAAATCGGCTCGGCGAGTGGGACATCGGGCAGCTGTTCCTGCGGCGCCCGAAGACCAGCGCCTCCCCGTTCGCGAAGGGCGCGACGACGTTCGCGGCATGGAACGACGTGCGCGAGAACCAGGCCCCCGGCGAGGCGCAATCGGCAGAGCAGCTGGTGGCGACCTACTCCGAGCTGAAGCCGGCCGATCTGGCCAACACACTCCTGGACCTGCCCGAAGAGCGCCTCCTGGAGGTCGCCGAAGAGCTTCCCGACGACCGGCTCGCCGACGCGCTCGAAGAGATGCCCGAGGACGAACAGGTGCACATCCTGGAAGCGCTCGGTGAGGATCGCGCCGCCGACATCCTCGACCAGATGGAACCCGACGACGCCGCCGACGTGCTGGCGCAGCTGACCGAGGAGCAGCGCGAGGAACTGCTCGAGCTGATGCAGCCCGAAGAGGCCGAGGACGTGCGCGAACTGCTCAAGTACGGCCCCGACACCGCCGGCGGCCTCATGACCAGCGAACCGATCGTGCTGCCCGCCGACGCCACGGTCGCCGAGGCGCTCGCGCTCATCCGCCGCCACGAGCTGCACCCCGCGCTGGCGGCATCCGTGTTCGTCACCTTGCCGCCCTACGAGACGCCCACCGGACGGCTACTGGGCACCGTGCACTTCCAGCGGATGCTGCGCTACCCGCCCCACGAACGCATCGGCGCGATCATCGACGACACCGTCGACCCGGTCTCGGCGACGGCCTCGGCCGCCGAGGTGGCCCGGTTACTGGCCAGCTATGACCTGGTCTCGCTGCCGGTCATCGATCAGGCCCACCGCCTCGTCGGCGCCGTGAGCGTCGACGACATGCTCGACTATCTGCTGCCGAAGGACTGGCGCTCGCAGGAGGAACAGCCGGCGCAGGGAGCGCGCGTATGATGGCCCGCGCCCCCCGCGTCTCGCTCGACGCCCCGCGCGGGCGCCGTTCGAGCATGCTGGGCCGCACCCCGCAGCCGTCCCGCGACCGGTTCGGGCGCTTCACCGAGTGGATCGCGCGCGCCATGGGAACGCCCGCGTTCCTGCTGATCCTCACCCTGTTCTGTGCCGCCTGGATCGCCTGGAACACGCTCGCTCCGCCCGCTCTGCGCTTCGACGACGCCGCGCTCGGGTTCACGGCGCTCACCCTCATGCTGTCGCTGCAGGCCTCGTACGCCGCGCCCTTGATCCTCCTCGCCCAGAACCGGCAGGACGACCGCGACCGGGTGCAGATCGAGCAGGACCGTCAACGCGCCGAGCGCAACCTCGCCGACACCGAGTATCTGGCGCGCGAGGTCGTGGCCCTGAGGATGGCGCTGACCGAGGTCTCCGAACACGTCGTCACCCGGGAGGCGCTCCGCGATGAGCTGGACGACCTGCTCGACCGCTGGGAGGAGCGCCGCGACCGGTCCGAGGACGACCAGTCATGACCGCCGACGCCGCGCGCGCGGCCGTCGCGGCGGTCCTCGACCCGGAGCTGCGCCGCCCGATCGGCGAACTCGACATGGTGCGATCGGTCCACGTCGTGGACGGCGCGGCCACGGTCTCGATCGAACTCACGATCGTGGGATGCCCCGCTGCGGACCGCATCGAGCGCGAGGTGCACGCGGCGGCCGCTGGCGTGCCGGGAGTGCGTGAGGTGCGGGTCGACGTCGGCGTCATGTCACCGGAGCGTCGCCGAGCCCTGACCGAGAAGCTGCGCGACGGGCGCCCCCGTCGCGAGCCCTTCGGGCCCGACTCGCTCACGCGGGTCGTCGCGGTCACCAGCGGCAAGGGGGGCGTCGGCAAGTCGACGCTGACCGCCAACCTCGCGGTCGCGGCCGCCGCCGCGGGGCTGCGGGTGGGGCTGATCGATGCGGACGTGCACGGCTTTTCGATTCCCGGCATCCTCGGCCTGGTCGGTCCCGATGGCCGGCCGCCGCAGCCGACCCGGATCGACGACCTGATGCTGCCTCCGGTCGCGCACGATGTGAAGGCGATCTCGATCGGCATGTTCCTCCCGCCCGATGCCTCCGCGGTCGCGTGGCGAGGGCCGATGCTGCACCGGACGGTGCAGCAGTTCCTCAGCGACGTGTACTTCGGGGACCTCGACCTGCTGTTGCTGGACATGCCGCCCGGTACCGGCGATGTCGCGATCTCGGTGGGTCAGCTGCTCCCCCACGCCGACGTGATCGTGGTCACGACGCCGCAACCTGCGGCGTCCGACGTGGCCGTGCGCAGTGGCCAGGTGGCGCGGCAGACCGGCCAGCACGTGATCGGCGTCATCGAGAACATGGCGCCGATGACCCTCCCCGACGGCACGCGCCTGGACCTGTTCGGCGACGGCGGCGGCGCAGAGGTGGCCGCGGCGCTCACGACGGCCGATGAGGCCGTCCCCCTGCTCGGCCAGGTGCCGCTGTCCCCCGCGCTGCGCGTCGCCGGCGATGCGGGCGCGCCGGTCGTGATCTCCGCTCCCGACGATCCCGCCGCCCGGGCCATCGCCGCCGTTGCGGACACGCTCGTCTCACGCCCCCGCGGGCTGGCTGGCCGCGCGCTGCCGGTCACCCCGCTCTGACCGCGTCGGCGCCTCAGGTGGCCTCGGAGTCGAACGGCACCTCGCCGGAGGTCACCGGCGGTTTCAGCGGCGACGGCGACGTGCTCGCGACCGCGGCGCCGACCCCCGCCGCCTTCACCTTCGGGACGGGCGCGTCGTCGAGCAGCGCGTCGCGGACGATCCGGCGGGGATCGTACTGACGCGGGTCGAGTTTCTGCCACTCGATGTCGTCGAAATCCTCGCCCATCTCGTCGCGCACACGCGATTTGGCGCCGTTGAGCCACTCCCGTGCCCGCACCGTCAGACGGGCAAGCGCCTCCGCATAGCGCGGCAATCGTTCGGGGCCGATGAGCAGAGCGGCCACGAAGAGGATCAGCAGCAGCTTCTCCCCGTCCAGACCGAAGAACATGCCCCCAAGATTACCCGTGCGCCTGGCCGGCGCACGACCCCCGGCCGCGTACGCTGGCCCGTGGAGGTACACATGCGCGACCACGACGCGATCCAGCGTTTTGCCGACGAGGCGACGCTCGAGCCCGACCACATCGCCCACGCTCGTGCGCATGCGCTCGAGCTGGGCGCCGAGCCGGTCAGCCCTGCCGTGGGCGCGCAGATCGCCGTGCTGGCAGCCGCGACCAACGCCCTCAACGTCGTCGAGATCGGCACCGGGGCAGGTGTGTCGGGGTTGTGGCTGCTCCACGGCTCGCCCCGCGCGACCGTCACCACGATCGACAACGAACCCGAACACCTCGCGGCCGCACGCAAGGCGTTCCAGGATGCGCGCATCCCGCCCGCACGAGCCCGGTTCATCACCGGCCGCGCCGCGGACGTGCTCCCGCGGATGAACGAAGCCTCCTACGACATCGTCCTGGTCGACGCCGACGCCGAACACGTCATCGAATACGTCGAGCACGGTCTGCGACTGGTCCGCACCGGCGGCACCGTGCTCGTTCCCCGGGTGCTGGCCGGCGGTACGGTCGCCGACCCGGTCAAGCGCGACCCCGTCACGGTCGCGTACCGCTCGCTCATCCATGAGACACAGGCGTCGCCGGCCGTCCTTGGCGCCCTGTCCACCGTCGGCGAGGGGCTGCTGCAGCTGACCGCCATCGCTGGGCGCTGACACGACGAACGGCCGACCCCGTACGGTGCCGGCCGTTCGTCAGGAACGTGTCGTCAGGCGGTGCTCACGACCTCGCTGAGGACGTCGTGGAGTTCCTTGGCTTCGTCGTCGTTGACCGAAACGACGAGCCGGCCCCCGCCCTCCAACGGGACGCGCACGATGATCAGGCGCCCCTCCTTGACGGCTTCCATAGGTCCGTCCCCGGTGCGCGGCTTCATGGCTGCCATTTGCGGTTCCCTTTCGTCATAGGACTACCTGGCAAGTTTAGCCGTTGCCCCGCCGCCCCCGTCGCCGTTGTCCACCTGACGTCGCCGGACGCGTCCCGCTACGGGATCTGGGTGTACGTGTTGCCGAGCGCGTACATGTTGTAGATCCACCACCACTGCCCGATCAGCCCGACCGCCAGAACCCCGCCGCGCCACAGCAGAGAACGCGGCGCGGCCAGTGCGCCGTACAGCGGGGACAACGGCAGCAACAGCCGGAACAGGCTCGACTGCGGGAAGAAGACGGCGAGCAGATACAGCACGTACGACGCGCTCCACAGCCGCACCACGGGCCCGAGCGCGCGCACGAGCGGATGCCACAGCAGCAGCGCGAAAAAGGTGCCCACCACGACCGCCAGCACGACGTACCCGAGCCACACCGGCCATCCCCATAGCGGCGCCCAGATCGCGGCGGCCTGCAGCACCCCGGCGAAAGGCACGAACCCGTTCTCGGTGTCCCCCGTCCAGCCCCGCCGCCAGGCCAGCTCGGTCTCGAAGTAGGCGGAGGGATCGCCCGTGACGGCACCGACGATCACCGGCCACGAGAAGCCGACGGCCGCCGCCAGCAGGCCGAGCGCGACGATGTGTCCGATCTCGCGCGGCGGGAGCGGATCACGCTCCCGCCGCGCGAAGCGCCAGATCCCGTACAGCGCGAGCAGCAGCGCGAACGGGAGCACTCCGGGGCGGGTGTAGCCCATGAGCGGCACGAGCGGATACAGCCACCACCACGTGCGCCGCTGCACCGACAGCAGCGCGAGGAACAGCCACAGCAGGAACAGCGCCTCGGCGTACCCGACCAGGAACATCGCCGCCAGCGGGCCCGCGGTGAACATCGCCACGGCGGTCAGCGTCGCCGCCGCGTCGAGCCGCGGCCGCAGCAGCGCGTACAGCGCCAGACAGGCGAGGTAGCCGGCCACGATCGTCACGATGATCGCCGCCGGCGGGTAGAAGCCACCCCACACGGTAGCCAGTGCCTTGGCGATCGTCGGGTACACCGGCATGAACGCCCACGCGTTCTGCTGGACCGCCCCGCTCTCATCGGTGGGCACGTCGCTCGGATAGCCCTCCTCGGCCACCAGCCAGTACCACTGGGCATCCCATCCCATCAGCAGGGTGCCCACCGTCGGCGCGACGCCGAAGCGCGACGACGTGCCCGACAGCTGCGCCGCCGCGAGGAAGAACGCGACCGTCACCAGTCGCGCGAGCAGGTAGACGACCGCTACCTGCAGGGCGACGAACACGCGACCCTGGCGCGGCGCGCTCGGCGCCGTCGCCGCGCTCACGCGCTGGTCAGCCACGCCCGCAGGCCGCGTTCGACGTCCTCGATCTGAGAGATCGGCACCCGCTCCTGGTCGTGGTGGGCCAGGTGGGGGTCGCCGGGGCCGTAGTTCACGGCGGGGATGCCCAGCGCCGAGAACCGTGCCACGTCGGTCCAGCCGTACTTCGGGCGCGGCTGGGCGCCAACGGCGGCCACGAACTGGCGGGCGACCGGCGCGTCGAGCCCAGGGCGCGCCCCCGGTGCCAGATCGGTGACGGTCACGTCGAAACCGTCGAAGACGTCGCGCACGTGCTGCTCGGCCGCGGCGGCGTCCCGGCTGGGCGCGAACCGGTAGTTCACCTCGACCTCGCACGCGTCGGGGATCACGTTCCCCGCGATCCCCCCGTGGATGCGCACGGCGTTGAGACCCTCGCGGTAGACGAGCCCTTCGACGGTGATCTCGCGCGGCCGGTACTCGGCCAGCCGACTGAGGATCGGGGCCGCCTTGTGGATCGCGTTCTCACCGACCCAGGAACGGGCGCTGTGGGCGCGCACGCCCTCGGTGCGCACGACGGCGCGCAGCGTGCCGTTGCAGCCACCCTCGACCTGCCCGTTGGAGGGCTCGCCCAGGATCGCGAAGTCCGCCGCGAACAGGTCGGGGCGATTCGCGGCGAGTCGGCCCAGGCCGTTGCGCTCGGACTCCACTTCTTCGTGGTCGTACCACATCCAGGTCAGGTCGACGGCCGGTGAGGTCAGTTCGGCGGCGAGCTTGAGCTGGACGGCCACCCCCGCTTTCATGTCCACCGTGCCGCGCCCCCACACGAACGCTTCGCCGTCGATCTCGATGTCGCGCGTGGGCACGTTGCCGTTGATGGGCACCGTGTCGATGTGCCCGGCGATCACCACCCGTTGCGCCCGGCCCAGGCTGGTGCGCGCAACGATCGTGTCGCCGTCGCGGTGCACGTCGAGGTGCGGAAAACCACTGATCGCCGCGAAGATCGCATCGGCCAGCGGGGTCTCGTCGTCGGACACGCTGGGGATGTCGCAGATCGCCCGAGTCACCTCGACGGCGGGGGCGGTCAGATCGAGTCGGGGCATGCCGCCGAGTCTACCGACGTCGCCCCGCATTGGCGGCGGAAGCGAGGCGGCACGGACCGATAGCCTGGAACGATGAGCGAACATCGATGGGTGTGGGGCGCAGGCCTGGCCACCCACGCCACCGACGGCACGATCCTGGACACCTGGTTCCCCGAGCCGGAGCTGGGTGCGGCCCCCGCCGACGCCGACGCCTCGGCCCTGGCGACCTACGCGGTCGCGGATGAGCGCCGCGCCGTCACCGTCGAGACGGTGGTCGTCGCCGCCGACCTCGACGCGCCTCCGGCCGGCACGTCGGATGCCTACCTGCGACTGCACGCTCTCTCCCACCGCCTGGTACGCCCCAACGAGGTCAACCTCGACGGCATCTTCGGCCACCTCCCGATCGTCGCCTGGTCGACGGCGGGACCCATCCACCCCGACGACGCGACCCGGCTACGCCCCGCGCTGGTGCGGGCCGGCATCCAAGTGCACAGCCTGGACAAGTTCCCGCGGCTGGTCGACTACGTCACCCCGACCGGGGTGCGCATCGGCGATGCCTCCCGCGTGCGCCTGGGTGCGTACCTCTCCCCCGGCACCACGGTGATGCACGAGGGGTTCGTGAACTTCAACGCCGGCACCCTGGGCGCCTCGATGGTCGAAGGTCGCATCTCGCAGGGTGTCGTCGTCGGCGACGGCAGCGACATCGGCGGCGGCGCGTCGATCATGGGCACGCTCTCCGGCGGGGGCAGCCACCGCGTCTCGATCGGTTCCCGGACGCTGCTGGGGGCCAACGCCGGTATCGGCATCTCACTCGGCGACGACTGCATCGTCGAGGCCGGCCTGTACGTCACCGCGGGCTCGAAGGTGCTGCTGGCCGATGAGCCGCTGCGCGCCGACGGCAGCCGCCCGGTGGTCAAGGGCGCCGAGTTGTCCGGCCGCGACGGCATCCTGTTCCGCCGCAATTCGCTCAGCGGCGCCGTCGAGGCGGTGCGCCGCAACGGCGTGGGCGTCACCCTCAACGAAGCCCTGCACGCCTGACCGCACGCCCGTGATCGCTAGGCTCGAAGCATGACGGAGCGGATGCCGAAGAAACTCTACGAACGCGAACTCAAGGAGCTCCAGGAGCGCCTGGTCACGATGCAGGCTTGGGTCCAGCAGACCGGAGCGCGCATTGTGGTGATCTTCGAGGGACGGGACGCGGCCGGCAAGGGGTCGACGATCAGCCGCGTGCAGCAGTATCTCAATCCCCGGGTGACCCGCGTGGTGGCGCTGCCCACACCCACCGAGCGCGAACAGTCGCAGTGGTACTTCCAGCGCTACGTCGCCCACCTTCCTGCCGCCGGCGAGATCGTGCTGATGGATCGCTCCTGGTACAACCGTGCCGGAGTCGAGCAGGTCATGGGGTATTGCACGAATGCGGAGTACCACCGCTTCCTCCATCAGACGCCGATCTTCGAGCGGATGCTGGTCGAAGACGGCATCCTGCTGCTGAAGTACTGGTTCAGCGTGTCCGACGTGGAGCAGGAGGCACGGTTCCGCTCCCGTAACGACGACCCCATGCGCCGGTGGAAGCTCTCGCCCAACGATGTGCTGTCGATCACGAAGTGGGAGGACTACTCCCGCGCCAAAGACACCATGTTCGTCCACACCGATATCCCCGAGGCGCGCTGGTTCGAGGTCGACAACGAGGACAAGCGTCGGGGCCGGATCAACATGATCCACCATCTGCTGTCTCAGGTGCCGTACGAGATGGTGGTGCGCCCGCCCATCGAGATCCCGGAGCGTCCCCGCACGGGTGGCTATGCACGGCCCCCCAGGGAGCGGCAGAACTACGTGCCGGATTACGCGGCGTCGCTGTCCTGAGCGCGGCGCCCGGGCCCGCTCACAGGCCCGGGTAGTTCCGTTCGGTCGCGCCGGTGTACAGCTGCTGCGGACGACCGATCTTCGTCTGCGGGTCCGCGTGCATCTCGCGCCAGTGCGCGAGCCACCCCGGGAGCCGTCCGATGGCGAACAACACCGTGAACATGCGGGTCGGGAAGCCCATGGCCTTGTAGATGACGCCGGTGTAGAAGTCGACGTTCGGGTAGAGCCGGCGCTCTTTGAAGTAGTCGTCGTTGAGCGCGATCTCCTCGAGCTGCTTGGCGAGGTCGAGCAGCGGATCGCTCACGCCGAGCTCGGCGAGCACCTCGTCGGCGGACTCCTTGACGAGTTTGGCGCGCGGGTCGTAGTTCTTGTACACCCGGTGCCCGAAGCCCATGAGCTTGACGCCGTCTTCTTTGTTCTTGACCCGCTCGACGAACCGCTCCACGCTCTCGCCGGAGTCGCGAATACGGGCGAGCATGTCGAGCACGGCCTCGTTGGCGCCGCCGTGCAGCGGCCCGTACAGCGCGTTGATGCCCGCCGAGATCGACGAGAACTGGTTGGCGCCGGTCGAGCCCACCAGCCGCACCGTCGAGGTCGAAGCGTTCTGCTCGTGGTCTTCGTGCAGGATGAGCAGGCGCTCCAGCGCCCGCGACATCACCGGGTCAACCTGGTAGATCTCGGCGAGGACCCCGAAGTTCAGCTTCAGGAAGTTGTCGACGAAGCTCATCGAGTTGTCGGGGTAGAGGAAAGCCTGACCGATGCTCTTCTTGTGCGCGTAGGCGGCGATGACCGGCAGCTTGGCGAGCAGACGGATCGTGTTGAGTTCGATGTGCTCGGGGTTGTCCGGGTCGGACTGGTGCTCGTAGTAGGTCGACAGCGCCGCGGTGGCCGCCGAGAGCATCGACATCGGGTGCGCTGTGGACGGCAGCGCCGAGAAGAAGCGCTTGAGGTCTTCGTGCAGCAGCGTGTGGCGCCGGATCTTGTCGTCGAACGCCAGCAGTTCGTCGGGCGTCGGCAACTCCCCGTACAGCAGCAGCCACGCCACTTCGAGGTACGTCGAGTTCTTCGCGAGTTGCTCGATCGGGTAGCCCCGGTAACGGAGGATTCCCTGATCACCGTCGATGTAGGTGATCGACGACTTGGTGGCGGCGGTGTTCACGAACCCGTAGTCGAGCGTGGTGTGGCCCGTCTGCCGCGTGAACGTCGCGAAGTCGACGCTGGGGACCCCTGCCGCTCCCGGGAGCACCGGTAGTTCGGCGTGGATGTCGCCGATCGTGACGGTTGCTTTCTGGGGTGTGCCCGTTTCGCTCACGAAGCCTCCTCGCAGTCACCTGGTTCGGTGGGACTACAGCATATCGGGCCGCGCGGCCTACTCATGACGGCGCCATAGGATCGACTCACGAGCCGGAGGAATCCTCCAAATCGGACAGTCGTCGCGCCGCTTCCCGTACCCGCTCATCGGTCGCCGTCAACGAGAACCGTACATGGTTCGGGTAATGCGTGCCGTAGAAGTGACCGGGCCCGGCCAGGATGCCGCGCTCGGCGAGCCAGCCGAGGCTCTCCCAGGCGTCTTCGCCCCGGGTCGCCCACAGGTACAGCCCGCCCTCGCTGTGGTCGATGCGGAACCCAGCTGCCGCGACGGCCGGCAGCAGCACGTCGCGCCGGGCCCGGTACCGCTCCTTCTGGCGTTCGACGTGCTCGTCGTCGCCGAGCGCGACGGTCATGGCCGCCTGCACGGGGGCCGGCAGCATGAGGCCGAGATGCTTGCGCGCCGTGAGCACGCGCTCGACCAGCGCAGGGTCGCCCGCCAGGAACGCCGCGCGGTAACCGGCGAGGTTGGACTGTTTGCTCAGCGAATACACCGCCAACACATCGGTCGTGTCACCGGCGACGACGGCGTCGTCGAGGATGCTGGGGATGCGGGCCTGGGCCCACGGGCCGGACCAGCCCAGCTCCGCATAGCACTCATCCGACGCGATGACCGCGTCGAGCTCGTGGGCCCGGCGCACTGCCGTGGCGAGCTCGTCGACGCCGAGCACGCGGCCGTCGGGGTTGCCCGGCGAGTTGACCCACACCAGCCGCGTGCCGCCCGGCCAGTCCGCGGGATCGTCCGAGGCGAACGGCTCCGCCCCGACGACCCGCGCACCCGCCTCGTACGTCGGATAAGCGGCGGTCGGGTGCACGACGACGTCCCCCGGCCCCAGACCGAGCAGCAGCGGCAGCAGCGCGACCAGTTCCTTCGACCCGATCGTGGGCAGCACGTGGGCGGGGGTGAGCCCGGTGACCCCGCGGCGACGTGCGAACCAGGCCACGACGGCCTCCCGCAGTGCCGCCGTCCCCACCGTCTGCGGGTACGCGTGCGCGTCGGTGGCCGCGCGCAAGGCGTCGGCGATCACCGCCGGAGTCGGGTCGACCGGAGATCCGATCGAGAGGTCGACGATACCCCCCGGGTGACGGCGTGCGCGCTCCTGGTAGGGCGCGACGGCATCCCACGGGTAGTCGGCGAGGTCGCGGACTCCCATTCACTCGCCCTGCGGCGGGAGTGCGGCGATGATCGGGTGATCCTTCTTGATGACGCCGATCTTGGCGGCACCGCCCGGCGAGCCCACGTCGTCGAAGAAGTCCACGTTCGCGGTGTAGTAGTCCTGCCATTCCTCGGGCAGGTCGTCCTCGTAGTAGATGGCTTCGACGGGGCACACCGGCTCGCAGGCGCCGCAGTCGACGCATTCGTCCGGATGGATGTACAGCGAGCGCTCCCCCTCGTAGATGCAGTCGACGGGGCACTCATCGATGCACGCGCGGTCCTTGACGTCCACGCAGGGCAGGGCGATCACATACGTCACCCCAGCAGTCTAGTTCGACACGCGCGGGTCGTCGTCGCGGGCCGCCCCGCCGGCCGGCGACGGCCAGGCCGCCACGACGGCGACCAGCGCCGGGACGGCGAGCGTCCAGACCACGGCGGTGGATACCGCCCCCGGCTCGGGCGCGGGGACCACGATCGAACCCCCCGGGCCGGGCCCCGAGAACGCGAGGATCGTGATCATCATGCCCGCCCCCGCAGCCACCGCCGCCCAGCGGTCGCCGGTGAGCGCGCGCATCCCGATCAGGAGCGCGCCCGAGCCGACGAGGGCGACCATCAGCCCCGCGGGGATCACCCCGATTGTCGAGGCCTGTCCGATCGTCCCGGCAACCCCGTACACAGCACCCACGACGGCGGCGACGCCCCACGAGGCGACACGTGTCCACGACCAGCTCACCCCGCGAGTCTATGCGGCCCACCCCCACAGCCGGAGCGCTGCCGCCACGGCCGCGGCGGCGATCACCACCACCAGAAACGGGGCGCGCAGAAACAGCAGGCCCGCCGCGACCAGGAGCGCAGGAACCCGGGCATCGACCTCGATCGCTTGCCCCACGCCCAGGGTCTGCACCGCGACGAGCGCCGCCAGGAGCGCGACCGTCAGCAGGTCGGTGATGCGCGCCAGAGTCGGCGCCTCGAACCAGCGCGGCGGGATGAGATAGCCGACGGCCTTCAGTGCGACGCACAGGATCGACGCGATCAGCACGGCGTTCCACAGCGTCACGGCAAGCCCTCCCGCTCCGGCACGTCATCCGGCTCCGGCGCGGGCGTGTCACGGCGGCCGAGCCAGTTCGTCCACCCCACCACGACGGCGACGCCGGCGGCAATCAGCACCGGCATCCCGGGCATGACCCACGGCGTGGCCAGCGTCGCCACGACGGCCGCGGCGGCGCCGACGGCGATGGCCTGGCGCTCGCGCAGCCGCGGCCACAGCAGCGCGAGGAAGGCGGCGGCCGCGGCAGCGTCGAGCCCGTAGGCGCGCACGTCGCCGAGCACGTCGCCCAGGAGCGCCCCGGCGAGGGTGGACAGGTTCCAGCCCGCGTAGATCCCCAGGCCAGTGACCCAGAAGCCGATCAGGCGCGCGCGCCGGTCCTGCTGTGCGAGCGACACGGCGGTCGACTCGTCGATCGTGAACTGCGCGGCAGCGGTGCGCAGCCAGGGGTCCGGGCCGATCACAGGCGACATCCGCAGGCCGTAGGCGACGTTTCGCACCCCGAGCAGAGCGGCCGAGGCGATCGCAGCGGGGACGGCGGCCAGTCCGCCGCCGGCGACCACCCCGACGAACGCGAACTGGGAGCCGCCGGTGAACATCACCAGGCTCAGCACGCACGTCTGCCAGATGTCCAGGCCCGCCGCGACGGCAAGGGCGCCGAACGAGACGCCGTAGGCGCTCGTGGCGACGGCGACCCCCAGCCCGGTGCGCCACGCGCGACGCGCCTCGTTCTCGGAGGTCTGCTGCGGCATCCCCCCATCATGGCGGTACCGTGGCGGGATGGAGCGCATCTTCGCCATGCCATTCGCATCGGTGTACCCGCTATACGTCCAGAAGGCCGAACGCAAGGGGCGCACGCAGGCCGAGGTGGACGAGATCATCACGTGGCTCACCGGGTTCGACGCCGCCACCCTGGCCCGGCACCTTCAGGACGAGACGACCTTCGCCGATTTCTTCGCCGATGCGACCCTCAATCCGCGGGCGGACCGGATCACGGGTGTGGTCTGCGGCATCCGCGTGGAGCAGATCGCCGACCCGCTCATGCAGAAGATCCGCTTCCTCGACAAGCTCGTCGACGAACTCGCCCGCGGCAAGGCGCTCACCCGCATCCTGCGTTGACGGCCGTCCCGACGCACCGGGA
>NZ_JBKEAY010000088.1:0-13808 GCF_047972865.1 Microbacterium sp. | reverse complement strand
CGCGGGCCGCGAGCCTCGACGAGGCTGCCGCACTCGCGGTCGCCCCCGCGTCCCGCGTCCACGAAGTGCACCGGGTGCGCACCCTCGACGGCGTGCCAGCGTGCTACGACATCACGGTGCTCCCGCTGGGGCGCTTCCCCGGCGTCGACGGCGCGGCACTGGAGGACGCCTCGCTGTACGCCGTGCTCGAAGGGGGCCACGACGTTCGGATCGTCCGCACCGACTACGCGATCCGGGCCGACGCGGCACCGTCCGACGTCGCCGTCGCGCTCGGCATCTCCGAGCACGACCCGGTGCTGGTCGGCGAAGAAACCGCGTTCGATCTCGCCGGCGGCCCGGTGCTGCTGGGACGGGAGACGTATCGCCACGACGCCTACGAGTTCCAGGCCACGCTGTGGCGTTCCTACGAGGGAGGAACCCCGTGACCGTCGTGCTTTCGGTCGATGTGGGCGGCACCAAGACGCTGCTCGCAACGGTCCACGCCGACGGTCGCGTCGAGGACGCACACACCGTGACCACCCGGATCGGCGGTGACGACGTCGAGCGCGTCGTCGCGCTGACGGTCGCCGCTGCCCGGGATCGCCGGCCGGTTGCCGTCGCGGTCGGGTTCCCCGAGTACGTCTCCCCGGACGGGTCGCTCACCTCGCACGAGGTGCTCACCTGGGGGCGGCAGCCGGCCGCGTTGCTGGCTGCCGCCCTCGGCCGTCACGGCATCGGCGCCGACCGCATCATCGTCGACTCCGACGTGCGCCTGGGTGCGCTGGGTGAAGCCGCGTTCGGGGCTGGCCGTGGCGCTCGCTCCTTCCTGTACGTGTCACTGGGCACCGGGCTGTCCTCGACGCTCGTCATCGACGGATGCCCGTGGCCGGGCGGCCGCGGCGAAGCCATCGGGTTCGGCGAGTTCCGCGCCGCCGACACCACGCTGGAGGCCCACGTCTCGGGGGCGGGGATCGCCGCGCGATTCCAAGCCGAGACGGGCGAGGAACTCACCGGCCGTGAGATCGCCGCGCGTGCGGCAGGCGGTGACCCGGTCGCGTCGACCATGTTGAGTTCGGCGGGGAACGTGCTCGGCGACGCGCTCGCCGACGCGACCGCACTGCTGGATCCGGAACGGATCGTGCTCGGCGGCGGGTGGGGAACCGCCGACACCCCGCTGGTGGCCGCCGCCCTGGAGCGGTATCGCGCCCGCACAGCGCGGCGCGCCGGCGCCGCGCTGGCGCTGCCTGCCCGACTCGGGGCGCGCTCCGGCGTGCTCGGCGGCGGCGTTCGTGCTCTTGGTGCCGTCGGCCACGCTTCGATCCCCTGTCCCCCAACCCAAACCACCCCCACCCCCACCCCCACCCCCACCCACTCATGAATGAATCCGCATCCCCCCTCGACGTGCTCGCCATCGGACGACTCGGCGTCGACCTCTACCCGCTGCAGGACGGCGTCGGCCTCGCTGACGTGAACACGTTCGGCAAGTACCTCGGCGGGACCGCCGCCAACGTGTCGGTCGCTGCGGCACGTCACGGTCGCCGCAGTGCCCTTCTTTCCGGCGTCGGCAACGATCTGTTCGGTGACTACCTGGTGCGCGAACTGGAACGACTCGGGGTCGATCCCCGACACGTGCGCCGCGCGGCCGGGCTCAAGACGCCGATCACGTTCTGCGAGATCTTCCCGCCCGACGATTTCCCACTGTACTTCTATCGTGAGCCGAAAGCGCCCGACCTCACCGTCACGGCCGACGAACTCCCGTTCGCCGACATCCGCGCGGCCCGTGTGCTGTGGTTCACGGCGACGGGATTGAGCGAACAGCCCAGCCGCGACGCCCACCGTGCCGCGCTTGACGAACGGCGCAGCGGCACCACGATCTTCGATCTCGACTATCGTCCGATGTTCTGGGCCTCGGCGGCCGAGGCCCAGGAGCAGGTCGCCGACGCGTTGGGGCACGCGACCGTGGCGGTCGGCAATCGCGAGGAGTGCGAGGTGGCCGTCGGAGAGGTCGACCCCCATCGTGCCGCCGATGCCCTCCTCGAGCGCGGAGTCGAACTCGCCATCGTGAAGCAGGGCCCCCGGGGCGTGCTCGCGAAGACCCGCTCCGAATCGGTCGAGGTGCCGCCCCACCCCGTTCAGGTCGTCAACGGGCTCGGGGCCGGCGACGCGTTCGGCGGCGCCCTGTGCCACGGACTGCTCGCCGGGTGGGACCTG
This sequence comes from Microbacterium sp., assembly GCF_047972865.1. GTDB lineage: Bacteria > Actinomycetota > Actinomycetes > Actinomycetales > Microbacteriaceae > Microbacterium. The sequence goes on along the minus strand of NZ_JBKEAY010000088.1, from coordinate 11,618 downwards.
GAGCACATTCTGCGGTTCGCGAACGCGGCCGGTGCGATCGTAGCCTCACGCCGCGAGTGCTCGACAGCCATGCCGACCTCCGCGGAGGTCGACGGCATCCTGAACGGGAGGAACTGAGATGGCCACCATCCTCGACGCTGCCGCCTTCGCGGCGCTGCTCGATGTTCGGGCCACCGAACCCGCCCGGATCCGCACGGCCCTCGCGTCGCGCCGGCGCCGCGACCTGCTCGGCGGCGACGGCCGCCTGCTCATCGTCGCGGCCGACCACCCCGCACGCGGGGCGCTCGCCGTCGGTGCCGACCCGACCGCGATGGCCGACCGATACGATCTCCTGGAACGGCTCGCGCTCGCGCTCAGCCGCCCCGGGGTCGACGGGGTGCTCGGAACCGCCGACATCATCGACGACCTCGCCGCGCTGGGCCTGCTGGACGACAAGATCGTGGTCGGGTCCATGAACCGCGGCGGTCTGCGCGGGTCGGTCTTCGAGCTCGACGACCGCATGACCGGGTACGACGTGTCCACCATGGTGGAGGACGGCATCGACGTCGCCAAGACTCTCGTGCGCATCGGCCTCGACGACGCCGGGACGCTCCCGACTCTGACCGCGATGGCGGCGGCGGTCGGGGCGGCGGCCCGCGCTCGACTCCCGATCATGCTGGAACCCTTCCTCACCCGGTGGGTGAAGGGGCGCGCGGTCAACGACCTGTCGACGGATGCCGTCATCCTTTCGGTCGCGATCGCCTCCGGGCTGGGCCCCTCCAGCGCGTACACCTGGCTGAAGCTCCCCGTCGTCGACGACATGGAGCGGGTCATGGCCGCCACGACGTTGCCGACCCTATTGCTGGGCGGGGACAGCACCGCCGACCCCGACGCCGCGTTCGCGTCGTGGCAGCGGGCGCTGGTGCTGCCGGGCGTGCGCGGCCTGACCGTCGGCCGCACCCTGCTCTACCCACCCGGCGGCGACGTCGCCGCGGCCGTCGACATCGCCGCGCGCCTCGTCCACCCCGACCTCTGACCGGTCATCCGACCGGCCAGAGGATCGCCCGCATGAAAGAAGGATCCCCATGATGACCGAGCAGCGCTGGTTCCATCGCCGCGGCGGCCTGAGCCGACCGGGCTGGGAGTCGGTGGTCGATGCGTCGCTCCCGGGCTGGGAGCACACCGGCCTCCGGGTCGCCGAACTCGCCGAGGGCGAACGCGTCGCGCTGACCGAGACCGGGGTGGAACGGATCGTGGTGCCCCTGGCGGGGTCGTTCGCCGTCGCGCACACACACGTGGCGGCGGGGGAGGAGACGGTGCTCGCCGGGCGGCGTTCGGTCTTCGACGGTCCCACTGACGTGCTGTACTTGCCGCCGGGAACGACGGCGACGGTGCGGGGGCGCGGCCGAGTGGCGATCGCCGAAGCGCCCGCCGCCGACGGCGGTCCGTGGCGGCACCTGCCGACCGCGGAGGTGCCGGTGGAACTGCGCGGCACCGGCCGGTCGAGTCGGCAGGTACACAATTTCGGTGTCCCCGGGGTGCTCTCCGCCGCCCGGCTCATCGTGTGCGAGGTGATCACGCCGGCCGAGAACTGGTCGTCCTACCCGCCGCACAAGCACGATGAGCACGTCCCCGGTCACGAGTCGCGGTTGGAGGAGATCTACTACTTCGAGTCGGCCCCGACCGCGGGAGCGAGTGCACCACGACCGCATGCCGCCTTCGGCATGTTCAGCACGTACGCGTCGCCGGCCGGCGCGATCGACATCGACGCGATGGTGCGCACCGGCGACATCGCGCTCGTGCCGCACGGGTACCACGGCCCGGCCGTCGCCGCCCCCGGGTACGACCTCTACTATCTGAACGTCATGGCCGGCCCCGACCCGGAACGGGTGTGGCGGATCAGCGACGACCCCGCTCACGCGTGGGTGCGCGGTACGTGGGACGGGCAGCCGGTGGATGCCCGATTGCCCTACTCGGGCTCCACCGACGGAGGTGCCCGGTGAGCGCGACGGTGCGCCTGACCGTCGGACAGGCGCTGATCGAGTTCCTGGCGCACCAGTGGACGGTCGACGGCGACGTGCGGGAGCGCACGATCCCGGGCGTGTTCGGCATTTTCGGGCACGGCAATGTGGCGGGCCTCGGGCAGGCGCTGCGGCAGGTCAACGCGACCGACCCCGACCTCATGCCCTATTACCAGGCGCGCAACGAGCAGGCGATGGTGCATCAGTCGGTCGGGTACGCGCGGATGCGGCGTCGGCGCGCCACCTTCGCGTCGACCGCCTCGGTCGGGCCGGGGGCGGCCAACATGCTCACCGGCGCCGCGCTGGCCACCGCGAACCGGCTCCCGGCGCTGTTGCTGCCCAGCGACACGTTCGCGACGCGGGTCGCCGACCCCGTGCTGCAGCAACTGGAGCAGCCGTGGGACCCGGGCCTGCAGGTCACCGACGCGTTCCGGCCGGTGTCGCGGTTCTTCGACCGCGTGCAGCGGCCGGAGCAGGTGTTCTCCATCGCGCTGGCCGCCATGCGGGTGCTGACCGACCCGGCCGAGACCGGGGCGGTCACGATCGCGCTGCCCGAGGACGTTCAGGCCGAGGCGCTCGAGGTGCCGCCGGCGTTCCTGCGCGACCGCGAATGGCATGTGCGGCGACCGGTGCCGGAGGCCGGCCCGCTGCAGCGGGCGGTCGCCGCGATCGGTGCCGCCCGGGCTCCGCTGATCGTCGCAGGCGGCGGCGTCCTGTACTCGGGGGCCGAGGACCGGTTGCGCGCGTTCGCCGAGGTCACCGGCATCCCGGTCGCCACGTCGCAGGCCGGTGGCGGCGCGATGCTGTGGGACCATCCGCAGTACACCGGAGGCGTGGGTGCGACCGGAACCTCCACGGCGAACCGGCTGGCCGCCGAGGCCGATGTCATCATCGGCATCGGCACTAGGTACAGCGATTTCACGACCGGTTCCCGCACGGCGTTCCAGCACCCGGACGTGACGTTCGTCAACGTCAACGTCGCCTCGGTCGATGCCTACAAGCACGGATCGCAGCTGCCGGTGGTCGCCGACGCGCGGGAGGCCCTCGTCGCACTGACGGCCGCGCTCGATGGGTACACCGTGCCCGCCGAATACGCCGAGCGCATCGCGCGGGAGAAGGCGCGGTGGGATGCCGTCGTCGACGACGCACTCGCGCCGTCGGGTCGGGAGCTGCCCGGTCAACCCGAGATCATCGGTGCCGTGCAGGTGGCCACCGCCCCCGAGGACGTCATCGTGCAGGCGGCCGGTTCGCTCCCCGGCGACCTTCATAAGCTGTGGCGGGTGCGGGACGCGATGGGCTATCACGTCGAGTACGCGTTCAGCTGCATGGGCTACGAGATCGCCGGTGGCCTCGGGGTCAAGCGCGCACTCGACGTGGCCGGCGACGACCGCGACGTGATCGTCATGGTCGGCGACGGGTCGTACCTCATGCTCCACACCGAGCTGGTCACGGCGGTCGCCGAGGGGATCAAGATCGTCGTGATCCTGGTGCAGAACCACGGCTACGCCTCGATCGGCCACCTGTCCGAGACGGTGGGGTCGGGCCGGTTCGGCACCTGGTTCCGGCAGTACGATCCGGCCGCGCGGAACTTCCAGGGCGGGCATCCGGTTCCCGTCGACCTCGCCGCCAACGCGCGCAGCTACGGCATCGACGTCATCGACATCGCACCGGGTCCCACGGCGATCGCCGACCTCAGCGCGGCGGTCGTGGCAGCCAAGGCGTCAGACCGGTCGACGTTCATCCACATCCATAGCGACCCGCTCGTCTACGCCCCCGACGGCGAAGGCTGGTGGGATGTGCCGATCGCCGAAGCCTCCGACCTGGCGGCCACCGTGCCCGCGCGCGCCGCCTACCTCGCCCGTCGCGACGCCCAGCGGCCCCTGCTTGGCTGAGCCCCGGGTGGGACGGGAGGGAGAGGGTCAGGAGATCGTCAGCAGTTGGTGACCGGCGGGGACGGTCGTCCCGGGGTCGGCGTTGATGGCGCCCACGACACCGTCCTTGTGGGCCTGCAGCGGCTGCTCCATCTTCATCGCCTCGAGCACCACGATGAGGTCGCCTTTGACGACGTGCTGACCGTCCTCGACGGCGACTTTGACGATCGTCGCCTGCATCGGGCTCTTCACCGCGTCACCGCTGGCGCCCGCGTTCACCGAGGCGTCGTGGGAGCGCCGCGACGGCGGCACCGCCGCGGGGCGCCCCACCTTCGCCGGCGCCTGCACGACCCGGTCGGGGAGGCTCACTTCCAGTCGCTTGCCGGAGACCTCCACGACGACGGTGTGCCGTGACTCCGGTGCGTCCGGCGACTCCAGCTCGCCATCCCACGCGGGGATGTCATTCACGAACTCGGTCTCGATCCACCGGGTGTAGACGCCGAATCGGCCGTCCTCGGCGGTGAAGGCCGGGTCGCGGACGACCTTGCGGTGGAACGGCAGGACCGTGGGCATGCCGGACACCTCGAACTCGTCGAGCGCGCGCCGCGAGCGCTCCAGCGCCTCGGCTCGGTCGCGGCCGGTCACGATGATCTTGCCGAGCATCGAGTCGAACGCCCCCGAGACGCTGTCGCCGGCGGTCACCCCGGAGTCGAGTCGGATGCCGGGGCCGCCGAACGTCTTGAACACGTGGATGCGCCCGGGTTGCGGCAGGAAGCCCCGCCCCGGGTCCTCGCCGTTGATGCGGAACTCGATCGAGTGCCCCACCGGTGTCGGGTCGGGGTAGTCCAGCGTGCCGCCCTCGGCGAGTCGGAACTGTTCGCGCACGAGGTCGATTCCGGTGACCTCTTCGGAGACGGGATGCTCGACCTGCAGGCGCGTGTTGACCTCGAGGAATGAGATCGTGCCGTCGGCGCCGATCAGGAATTCGCACGTTCCCGCACCGACGTAGCCGACCTCTTTCAGGATCTTCTTGGAGGCGTCGTAGAGCGTCGCGTTCTGCGCGTCGGTCAGGAACGGCGCGGGCGCCTCCTCGACGAGCTTCTGGTGGCGGCGCTGCAGCGAGCAGTCGCGGGTGGAGACGACCACGACGTTGCCTGCGGCATCGGCGAGGCACTGCGTCTCGACGTGGCGGGGCTTGTCGAGGTACTTCTCCACGAAGCACTCGCCACGGCCGAACGCCGTGATGGCCTCACGCGTGGCCGACTCGAACAACTCGGCGACCTCGCCCACCTCGCGGGCGACCTTCAGGCCGCGACCGCCGCCCCCGTAGGCTGCTTTGATCGCGAGGGGCAGACCGTGCTGTTCGGCGAACGCGATGACGTCGTCGGCGCCGGCCACCGGGCCGGGGGTACCGGGGGCCAGCGGTGCGCCGACCTTCTCGGCGACATGGCGCGCGGTGACCTTGTCGCCGAGGGATTCGATCGCCTCGGGTGACGGCCCGATCCACACCAGGCCGGCCGCGATGACGGCGCGCGCAAAGTCGGCATTCTCGGCGAGGAAGCCGTAGCCGGGGTGGACGGCGTCGGCGCCGGAACGGCGCGCGACGGAGAGGATCTTCTCGATCGACAGGTAGGTCTCGGCGCTGGTCTCGCCGTCGAGCGCATAGGCGGCGTCGGCGAGTCGCGTGTGGAGGGCATCCCGGTCCTGGTCGGCGTAGACGGCGACCGACGCACGTCCGCTGTCGCGGGCGGCACGGATGATGCGGACGGCGATCTCGCCGCGGTTCGCGATGAGCACCTTGGCGATGTGGGGCATGGATGCCAGCCTACCGAGCAGGACGCGCGCTCCTTTGGATCGCCGCCACAAAGTCGCTCGCGCCGGACGGGAGGGACTCTACGAGTCGCGGTTCCACAGGTCGGTCCATCCCACCCCGAGCGAGACGGTCAACCGTCGCAGCACCGACAGCGACATCCCCACGACGGTGGACGGGTCGCCGTCGATACGCTCGATGAAGGCTCCACCGAGACTGTCCACCGTGAACGCGCCCGCCACGTGCAGCGGCTCGCCGGAGGCGACGTAGGCGGCGATCTCTGCATCGGTGATGTCGGCCGCGAAGGTCACTGAGGCCGCCGCCGCGGCGTGCGCTTCACGCGGCGGTGCGAGCGGGCGGACCCGCACGACACTGTGGCCGGAGTGGAGTACCCCGGTGTCGCCGCGCATGTCGCGCCAGCGCTGGGCGGCGACTTCGGGTAGGTGCGGCTTTCCCAGCACGGCACCGCCGAACGCGAACATCGAGTCGCCCCCGATCACGATGCCGTCGAAATCCGGGTCCGTGCTCGCGAGCGCCGCCACGACATCGGCGGCTTTGCGCTGTGCCAGCAGCAGGACGTGCTCGTGCGGCGGCAGGACGCCTCCTCGCCGGGCCTGTTCGCCGGCCACGACGGCATCCTCGTCGACGTGCGGCGCGCGCACGAGCGGTTCGATCCCGGCCTGACGCAGCAGCATGAGGCGGGCGGGGGAGGTGGAGGCCAGGCACACTCGCATGACCTCCACGCTAGCGGCGTGGGCGACGGGTTCAGGTCGCCAGGCGCGGCAGCACCTCGGTGCCGACGAGCTCGACGTGGTCGACGTCGCGCAGGTCCATCAGCTGGAAGTAGACCCGGTCCGCGCCCAGCTCCCGCAGCCGCCGCACCCTGTCGGCGACCTCGTCGGGTGTGCCGATGAGCGCGACGGCGGCCTCCCGCGGGCGGGCCCTCGCGAGGCGCTGCTCGACCTCCGCCGATGTCTGACCCACGATGGTGGACAGCGCGACCGACAGCTTCAGCGTCGCCGGGTCGCGATCGTGCGCGACGCAGGCCTGCCGGACGGCCGCGAACCGTTCGGCGATCTCGGCCTCGGAGCGGAAGCCGATGTTGAACTCGGTGGCGTAGCGGGCGGCGAGGGCGGGGGTGCGCCGGGGGCCGGCCCCGCCAACGATGACGGGGATGCGCTCCTGCACCGGGCGGGGCAGCGGTGGGGCGTCGGTCAGGCGGTAATGCGCGCCCTGGAACGAGTAAGCCCGGTCGGCGGGCGTGGACCACAGTCCGGTCACGATCTCCAGCTGCTCTTCGAGCAGGTCGAAGCGCCGCGCCGGGAAAGGGATGCCGTAGGCGGCGTGCTCCTGGTCGAACCAGCCGGTGCCCAGGCCCAGTTCGACCCGCCCGCCGCTCATCGCGTCGACCTGCGCGACCTGGATCGCGAGGATGCCCGGCACGCGGTAGGTCACCGACGAGACCAGGGTGCCCAGGCGCAGACGGGTGGTCTCGCGCGCGAGCCCCGCCAGCGTGGTCCACGCGTCGGTGGGACCGGGTAGCGGGTCGCCCTCGCCCATCCGCAGGTAATGGTCCGACCGGAAGAACCCGTCGAACCCGACCCGTTCCGCGGTCCGTGCGAACGCGAGCTGGTGCTCGTAGCTCGCCCCCTGCTGGGGCTCGGTGAAGACGCAGAACTCCATGGTTTCGTTCTCCCCTCGGCGGTGCGACGGTGAGGCCCCGCGCCGGAGGGGCGGTCGCGTGGGCCAGTGTAGCGCCGGGCGTGGCATGCTCGTGGGGTGAGTGCACCCGGTGACCTGATCGACCTCGACGTGACCGGCATCGCCCACGGCGGCGTCTTCGTCGGCCGCCACGAGGGACGGGTGGTGTTCGTCCCTGATGTGATCCCGGGCGAACGCGTGCGGGTCCGGATCACCGACACCCGCGCGGACTCGTTCTGGCGCGGCGAGTTGCTCGACGTGCTCGACGCGTCGCCGGACCGTCGCCCCCACGTGTGGCGTTCCGCCGATCTGAGCGTGCCGCCCGAGCGGCGGCCCGGCGGTGCCGACCTCGGGCACGTCGCGTTGCCCCGTCAGCGCGAGCTGAAAGCCGACGTCGTCCGCGACGCGCTCGCCCGGATCGGGCGGCTGGAGCTGCCGGTCACGATGGAGACGGCCCACCCGTCGCGGGCATCCGGCGGCCTGGTCGCCGACACCGAACGCGACGACGGCACCCGATGGCGCACCCGGGTCAGCCTCCATGTCGACGCCGACGGCCGTATCGGACCGGTCGCGGCGCGGAGCCATCGGGTGATCGAGGTGCCCGATCTGCCGCTGGCGACGCTGTCGATCGACGAGGCCGCCGCGCGCCTCCACCGCGCGGATCCGGGCCGCGTCGACCTCGTCCAGCCCGCCGACGGCCGGGTGCGGGTGCTGCCCCGGTCCGAGACCGCTTCCGGCCCCCGCCGCGGAGGCCGCGCCCGTCCGCGCCCCCGCGCGGAGGTGATCGCCGAAACGGTCGGCGGACGCCGGTTTCGCGTCGACGCCGACGGGTTCTGGCAGGTGCACCGGCTCGCCGCGCAGACGCTCACCGACGCGGTCACCGACAGCCTCGACGGGTCCGGCCCGGGCCTGGACCCCGACGCCCACCACCTCGACCTGTACGGCGGCGTCGGGCTGCTCGCCGCGGCCGTCGCGGTCGCGGGCGGACCCGAGACGCGGATCACGACCGTCGAGTCCGATTCCCGCGCCACCGAGCACGCAGGGCACAATCTCGCCGAATGGGTCGGCGCGCGGGCAGAGACCGGCCGCGTCGATCGCTGGCTGGCCGCGACCGCCGACACCGCGAGCCGCGCGCTGCGCGAGCGGATCTCCCGCGGCCTGGTCGTGCTCGACCCGCCGCGTGCCGGTGCCGGGCGCCGGGTGGTCGAGGCCGTCGCAGGCCTCCGGCCCGCCGGTGTCGTCTACGTCGCGTGCGACCCGGTCGCCCTCGCGCGAGATCTCGGCACTTTCGCCGGCCGCGGCTACCACGCCCGGCACGTCCGGGCGTTCGACCTGTTCCCCCACTCGCATCACGTCGAGTCGGTGGCCCTGCTGCTGCGCGATGCCGCTCGCTAGTCTGGGTCCATGACCAGGGTCGCGCTCATCGATGACCACGAGTCGGTTCGGCTCGGACTGGAGGCTGCCTGCGCGCGCGCCGGGTACGAGGTGGTGTTCTCGGGAAGCACGGTCACCGAGTACGTGGGGTGGCGGTCCGCCTCCCGCGCCGCGCCCGCCGACGTCGTCGTGCTCGATCTGACGCTCGGTGACGGCACGACGGTGACCGAGAACGTGGACCGCCTCGTCGCCGACGGGTCGTCGGTCATCATCCACAGCGTGGCCGACCGGCCCGCAGCGGTGCGCGAGGCCCTGGCTGCCGGTGCGGCCGGAATCGTCAGCAAGTCGTCGCGCATCGACGACGTGCTGGCCGCGGTCCAGACGGTCTCGCGGGGCGAGCCGCTCGACAACGTCGAATGGGCCAGTGCGGTGGAGGGTGACCGCGCGTTCGCCGACGCGCAGTTGTCGGCGCGCGAGCGCGACGTGCTGCGGCTCTACGCGGCCGGTCTTCCGCTGAAGGTCGTCGCCGATCGGCTCGGCGTCGCCTACTCCACCGCCAAGGAGAACATCACCCGCGTGCGGGTCAAGTACGTCGACGTGGGACGCCCGGCGCCCACAAAGATCGACCTCCTGCGCCGCGCGATGGAGGACGGACTGGTCGCCGAGGAGCCCGGTGACCTCTGAGGCCTGGGTCCGCGACTGGGGCGGCCGTCAGGCCGGAAGCGGATACGACGTGGGGGCCGCGCGGTTCACCCGCGCGCGGGTCGAACGCATCATCGCGCTCGTGGCGGGCTTCGGATGCTCGGTGCTTGGCGCTCAGGGGTTCGTGAACGCGCTCACCTCCGACATCGAGGGAATCGGCTGGCGGGTCGCCCTCTCGATCGCCGTCTTCGCGCCGCTCGTGCTGATGATCGTCGCCTGCTTCGTGGGCCGGTGGGTCGCCGCCACGGCGCGCGTGTTCGCGGTCGCCTACCCGCTCGCGCTCGTCATGTGGCCCACCGCCACCGGCGGCGCCGGCGCGGCGACCGACGGCGCGCCGTGGATCTGGTACCTGATCAACGTCGCGACGTCGGCGGCGGTGCTCGGCTTCCCCTTGCCCGTGCAGATCGGTTACGCCGCGCTGATCCCCGCGCTGTACGGGCTGGTGCGGCTGCAGCAGCTGGGTTTCGCGGCCGTCGCGGTCCTGCCCACCATCCTCGACGTCGTCTTCGCCGTCATCCTGGCGGCGGTCATCCTCACCCTCGGGTGGATGCTGCGGTCGGTGGCGGCCAGCATGGACGGCGCGCGCGCGGAAGCCGTGCGCTCGTACGCCGCCGCCGCCGCCGCCGACGCCGCCGAGGACGAGCGCGTCGCGGTCGCCGCGTTGATGCACGACAGCGTCCTGGCCGCGCTCATCGCGGCCGAGCGGGCCCAGACGCCGCGCGAGCACACGCTGGCGGTCTCGATGGCGCGCGAGGCACTGACGCGCCTGGCCAACGCAGATCAGGACTCCGGGGAAGGCTCGGACGACCCGGTGATCGTCGGGCAGCTCGGCGATGGGCTGCAGCGCGCCGCGATCGATCTGGGCGTCGACACGCCGGTGGACCGTGAGATCGACGACGACGCCGTCACGGTTCCGGGCCGGGTCGCCCGCGCCCTGGTGCTCGCCGGCATCCAGGCGATCGCGAACGCCCAGCAGCACGCGCGGGCGCGGGGGTTGCGGATCGGGTTCGAGGTGCGCCGGGCGCGCGTGAGCATCACGGTCTCCGACACCGGCACCGGGTTCGACCCGGAGCGTGTGCCCGAGGACCGGTTGGGGATCCGCGGTTCCATGGTGGCGCGGATGGCTGCCGTGGGCGGGACCGCGATCGTCCGCAGTTCCCCGGCGGGCACCGTCGTGTCGCTGGTGTGGGGCGGTGCGTCGTGAGGGTCGCGGTGCGCTCAGTGCTCTCGTCGCTCGCGGTCGCCTTCACCGCCTACCTCGCCGTCGGCGCGATGGTGTGGACCGCGCCGGTGGACCATCCCGTCATCGTGACCGCCTCGGTCGCGATGTACCTCGTCGTCACGTGGCTGTGCATTTTCTGGCGGCTCGGGGAACGAGCGGCACCCGCGGGCGAATCCCGGTTCCCGATGTGGACGGCCGCGCTGGCCCTGGTCGCGGCGGTGGCGGTTCCCAACGCGACGTGGTGGGGCGTGGGGGAAGTGGCCCGTTCCCTGCCGTTCGCGACCTGGAGCCTGGGCGGGATCGGCGCGTTGATGGCCATCGTGATGGTGCGAGGCCGGCCGTGGACGGCGTGGGCCGGCGTGGTGATCCTCACGATCGAGGCGTCGCTGTGGATCGGGGTGCCCGCCGCGATCGCGCTGGGCGCGACCGGCGCGATCGTGTGGGTGGGGGTGGCGCAGTTGCTCACCGGGCTCATCCGCCGCGCCGAACGCGACACCGCCGAGCTGACCGAGTTGCAGCGCGCCGCCTCGGAGTGGTTGGCCTCGCAGGACGGGCGGCGCCGCGAGCGGCGCATTCAGGTGCGGCGCGCGCTGGCGGTTGCCGGACCGGTGCTGATGCACACGATCGACAACGGCGGCGACCTCCCCGAGCGCGAGCGGCGGGAGGCGCTGCTGGCGGAGGGACGGCTGCGCGACGAGCTACGCGGGCCGCGCCTGCTCGACGACACGGTGCGCACGCAACTGGAGGCGGCGCGGTTGCGGGGCTCGCGGGTGACGATGCTCGACGAGGGCGGACTGGACGACCTCGATGACGCCCAGCTGCAACAGATCCGGGAACGCCTCGCCGCGGCGCTCGAGGGTGCGGCGTCCGAGCGCCTGTACATCCGCACCTCGCCCGACCCGGAGGTCGTGGTGACGGTCGTCGGCCGGTCCCGTGCC
>NZ_JBKEAY010000051.1:0-47172 GCF_047972865.1 Microbacterium sp. | reverse complement strand
CGGCGGCCGTGCGGCCGCCGGCGGCCAGCGCGCCCCGATGCGCGGCCGCGTCGATGCCGTAGGCCGCCCCCGAGACGACCGTCACCCCCTCGGCGACTAGTCCCGCCACGAGCTCGCCGGTCACGTGTTCGCCGTACCCCGTCGCCGCTCGCGCCCCGACCACCGCGACGGCCGGTCCCTCCGGGGCCAGTACGGTCGGGTCGCCACGCACCCACAGTGCGATCGGCGCGTGCGGTCCGAGGCCGTCGAGCCGGAGCGGCCAAGCCGGGTCGGAAGGGATCAGCAGGCGGGCGCCGGCGCGCCGGGCATCCCGCCACACCGCCGGTGCGCCTGCTGCCCGTGGCAGCCACCGTTCACGACCGGCGCGGAAACGCGGCGCCGCCACGCCGGCCCGCTCCGCGGCGGCGGTGTCTCCGGCGGCGGTGATCCGCCACGCCTCGGGTGCACCGACCCCAGCGATCAGCACCCCCGCGACACCGTCGCCCGGCTCGAGGACGGCGGACCACAGGCCCCGGATATGACGGTCTTCGTCTGGATCGATCATGCGGCGATCCCCTTTTTGAGGTAGAGGGCCCGGCCCACGTCGTCGAGGCTCAGCCGCTCGCGTCCGTCGAGGTCGACGCACGACCACGCCACCCGCAGGACGCGGTCGTATCCGCGGAGCGTGAGGGCGCCGCGGCGCAGGGCGTCGTCGAGCGGTCGCCGCACCTCGGCGGGGGGCGCGCACGGCCCGGCGCGCAACCACGACCCGGGCACGTCGACATTGAGCCGCCACGGTGTGTCCCGGAGCCGGGCGGCGGCGCAGCGGCGCGCGTTCGCGACCCGCTCCCGGGCGTGCGCGCTGGACTGACCCGGACCGGCGGTGGGAGCGGCGCTGCTGACCGGACGCAACCCCAGCTCGATGTCGATGCGATCGCGCAGCGGCCCCGACAGCCGCGCCGCGTAGCGGCGGATCGCGTACGGCGCGCACTCGCACACGCTCCCGGTCACCCCGTAGTTGCCGCACGGGCACGGGTTGGTGGCCAGCACCAACTGGAACCGTGCCGGAAACGATGCCCGGAACCCGGCCCGGTGAATCTCGATGGACCCGGACTCGAGGGGTTGGCGAAGCGCATCCAGCGCCTGAGCCGAGTACTCCCCGGCCTCATCGAGGAACAGCACGCCGCCACTGGCCCGCGCGATCGCTCCCGGCCGCGCCGTGCGGCTCCCACCGCCGATGAGAGCGGCCGTGCTGGCGGTGTGGTGCGGCGCCTCGAACGGCGGCTCGCGATGGAGGGCGGTCACGCTCTGGCCGGACAGCGAGCGCACCGCTGCGACCTGAAGCGCCGCACGATCGTCGAGCTCGGGGAGGATGCCGGGCAGGCGCCGCGCGAGCATGGTCTTGCCGGCACCCGGCGGTCCGCTCATCATGAGGTGATGTCCGCCGGCGGCGGCGACCACGAGCGCCTCCACCGCCTCCCGCTGCCCCACGATCTCGGCGAGGTCCAGCTGCGACGGCGCGGGCGGTGCCGACGGTGTCGGCGGCGCGACCGGTTCCTGACGCACGTCGTCGAGTGCGAGTCCGTGCCGGGCGGCCACCTCGCGCAGGCCGACGGCGGCGAGCACCTCGATCCCACCCACGAGGGCGGCCTCCGAGCCGTTGGCGTACGGGACGATCACCCGCCGAAATCCTGCCCGCGCGGCGGCCATCACCGCCGGGAGCACCCCCGCCACGGGCCGCAGCCGGCCGTCCAGTCCCAGTTCGCCGATGTGGACGGTCTCGAACAGGGAGGCACGGTCCAGCGGCAGCTCGGTCGCCAATGAGGCCAGGGCGATGGCAAGATCGAGCGCCGATCCGTGCTTGGGCAGGTCTGCCGGTGTCAGGCTGACGGTCAGCCGCCGACGCGGCAGGGGCAGGTCGCTGTTGGCGCACGCACCGCGCACCCGTTGCCGCGCCTCACCGATGGCGCGATCGGCCAACCCGATCACCTGGAACTCGGGGGTCTGGCTGGACACGTCCGCCTCGACTTCGACGAGGTCTCCGACCAGGCCCGTCAACGCGACGGCCCACGTCCGGGGAAGAGTCATTGCAGGTCCGTCCAGTGCTCCAGCTCGGCATCTTCGGGCCGCTCCCCGAGGATGCCGATCACGTCCAACCGCGGGCGGCGCGCGCGCGCGTGCTCGGGGTGGGCGGCGCGCCAGGCGTGACACACGCGCCAGAGCCGCGCCCGCTTGCCGCTGTCGACGGCGTCGAACGGGTGCCCGAAGCGCCCGGTTCTGCGGGTTTTGACCTCGACGACCACCAGGTCCGTATCGCGCGCCGCGACGATGTCCACCTCACCGTGGGCACATCGCCAGTTCCGGTCCAGAATCGTGTATCCCGCGGCGCAGAGATGCTCCGCCGCACGTTTCTCGCCCGCCCGTCCGCGTTCATCCTTCGCTGCCATACCGCCACCGTGGCCGATACCGCCCGCACGCGGACGGCAGCAGCGGGCGAATGTGGAAAAGTCGCCCGCGGACCCCGCGGTGGAGGCCGACGTGACCGGTCACGCGCACCTAGGATGGGAGCACCATGGATGACGAGGTGTTCGACGACTACGACCGTGAACTCGAGTTGGCTCTGTACCGCGAATACCGCGATGTCGTGGTGCAGTTCCAGTACGTGATCGAGACCGAACGGCGGTTCTACCTCGCCAACGAGGTCAACGTGGTGCGCCGCGACACCGAGCACGACTTCTACTTCGAGATCTCGATGACCGATGTGTGGGTCTGGGACATCTACCGCGCCGACCGGTTCGTGAAGTCGGTGCGTGTGCTCACGTTCAAAGACGTGAACGTCGAGGAACTGCAGCGCCGGGATTTCCAGCTTCCCGAAGAGCTCTCCCTGGACGGTTGATCACCGGCACGCGCTCAGAAGAGCGTCGGAGCGTCGGCGATCGCCCAGGAGGCGCGATGGTGCCTCGTCAGGCCGAACTCCCGGATCGCGTGCCGGTGTTCGGCGCTCGCGTATCCCTTGTTCCGTACCCATTGGTAGGCCGGTGATTCTTCGTGCAGCCGGGCCATGAGCGCGTCACGCGCGACCTTCGCGACGACCGAGGCGGCGGCCGCGCTGGCGCAGTCCCGATCCGCCTTCACGATCGGGACGACCGTCAACGGGCGACCTCCGACCGGAGTGATGTAGTCGATGTTCCCATCGAGGAGGATGACCGCCTCGTCCAGGTCGATGCCCACACCGCGCAGCCCCTCGACGGCACGCAGGGCGGCCAGGCCGAGGGCGCGCATGATGCCGACCTCGTCGATCTCGGCGGCGCTCGCCCACCCGATGTCCGCCGCCGTGACCCAGTCACGGGTGCGCTCGGCCACGTCGGCGCGACGGCCGGCCGGCACCAGCTTCGAGTCCCGCAGCCCGGGCGGGATGCGTCGCCGGACCGCGCGGACATCCACCGCCGCCGCTCCGACGGCCACCGGCCCCGCCACCGCTCCGCGCCCCACTTCGTCGCACGCGATCACGAGCGGATGCTCGCGCAGCAGCCGGCGCTCCGTCGTCAGCCGAGGAACCGGAACGGTCATCGTCCGTCTGGGTCGGGAACGCCCGCGAACACCTCGTGATGACCGTCGATCAACCCGAACCGATTGAACGGCCAGGTCACCAGGAAGGCGCGTCCCACGGCGTTGTCGACGGGGACGAAGCCCCGCGAGGGCTCGTCCATGTTGTACCGGGAGTCGCGCGATGAATCCCGATTGTCGCCCAGCACCCAGAGAGATCCCTCCGGCACGGTCACATCGAAGGGCACTTTGCTCGGTGCCGTCTGGTCCGGACGCAGGTTCAGGTAGGCGGTCTCGTCGATGGGCACGTCGTTGACGGTGATCTGGCCCAACGCGTTGCAGCACACGACGTGGTCGCCCCCGATGCCGATAACACGCTTGATCAAATGCTCCTTGCTGTCAGAGGCCGACAGCCCCACCAGGGAGAGCAGCCAGTCGCCGGCCGCGACGAGCGGCGGCAGCGGCTCGACCTGCTGGACCGGCAACCACCCGCCCGGGTCGCGAAACACGACGACGTCGCCGCGCTCGTATCCGGTGAACCGGGGCGTCAGCTCATCGACGAGAATGCGATCGTCGATCTGCAGCGTCGTCTCCATCGAACCGGACGGGATGTAGAAAGACCGGACCAGGAACGTCTTCACCAGGAACGACACCAGCACCGCGATCAACAGGATCACCAGGACATCGCGCAGCAACGGCCAGAGCCGGGAGCGACGCGGATGCGTCGCCGGTGGTGTGTCCAGGGTCATTCGGGTCTCGTTTCGCGCCGCGGTGGCCGGCACCCCCCCAGGTTCGCACATCCGAGTGGTAGCGACCTGACAGCGCACCGGGTGGATCGTAACGAAACGACGCCCCGGAGCACGCGGGCTCGGGGCGTCGACTCGTCGCGGGGCTCAGCGCTCCCGCTTCTCCTTGATCTTGGCCTTCTTGCCGCGCAGCTCGCGGAGGTAGTACAGCTTCGCACGGCGGACGTCACCGCGGGTCACGACCTCGATGTGGTCGATGACCGGGCTGTGCACCGGGAAGGTGCGCTCGACGCCCACCTGGAAGCTGATCTTGCGGACCGTGAAGGTCTCGCGCACGCCGTCGCCGGAGCGTCCGAGCACGACGCCCTGGAACACCTGGATGCGCGAACGGTTTCCTTCGGTGATGTTCACGTGCACCTTGACGGTGTCGCCGGGTGCGAAGTCGGGGATGTCGGTGCGCAGCGATGCCGCGTCGACCGAGTCGAGGATCTGCATGATCGTCACTTCCTGCGACCGCCTCAGGTCGATCGCGAATGCTGGGTAAGGATGGTGGTGCGCCCCGGTGCAGGAGTTCGCACCGTGTTCCCCCGAGGCAGAACCGCTGCGGGCACAATCGTCTATTCTGCCATGCCGTTCCCGCCGGGCAAAACCGGTTACCGCTCGCTGTCCGGCGGAGTCTCGCTGATGACGTACACGTCGGGTTCGGTCGCGGCCGGCTCTGGGCGGGCGGGCGACACGTAGCGGGCGCCGTCGGCGGTGTGACGCACGACCGCGACCGGCCGGGCCCCGCGGAACAGCTGCGACAGCGAAGACCAGAACACCACCAGGAACGCCCCGATCGCGAGCACCACCAGCATCCACGACAGCTCCGCGGGATAGAACCCGACCGCAATGGTGAGGGCGTGCCACACGCCGATGCCCGCGACATCCGACCACGAGACGGCACGCTCGTCGCGTACCGTGCTGCGGGCCCGCACCAGCAGCGTCGTGACAAGCTGGGCGACGAACACCGCAGGGGCGGCGATGAACAGCACCAGGGCGAGCGCCCACCCGTTCGCGTCGAAGACGATCCAGCCGACCACCAGCCACAGCGGCAGGAGGAAGGCAGCCGGGAGCAACCAGTGGAAGAAGGATCGTCGGAGCCACATGCGCTCGATGGTACGCGCGTCCCCCACAATGGATGCTGAAGAGAGGACCAGGATGATCGAACTTCGGACCCCGGCAGAGATCGAGGCGATGCGGCCGGCCGGCCGGTTCGTCGCGGAAACACTCGCGACGCTGCGCGAAGAGACCAAGGTCGGCACGAACCTGCTGGCCATCGACGCGCGTGCCCACGATCTGATCCGCCGCGCCGGGGCGACCAGCTGCTACATCGACTACCACCCTTCGTTCGGCGCGAGTCCGTTCGGCAAGGTCATCTGCACGTCGATCAACGACGCAGTGCTGCACGGCCTGCCCCGCGACCAGGTGCTGCGCGACGGTGACCTGGTGACCCTCGACTTCGCCGTGAGCGTCGACGGCTGGGTGGCCGACTCGGCGATCTCGTTCATCGTCGGAACGCCGCGCGACGAGGACCTGGCCCTCATCGACACGTCTCAGCGGGCGCTCACCGCGGCGATCGACGCCGCGGTGGTCGGCAACCGCATCGGCGACATCTCCCACGCCGTCGCGGAGATCGCCCGTGCGGACGGCCTGTCGATCAACACCGACTTTGGCGGCCACGGGGTGGGCCGGACGATGCACGGTGACCCGCACGTGCCCAACGACGGCAAGCCCGGACGCGGCTTCCCGCTGCGCGAGGGGCTGGTCGTCGCCCTGGAGCCGTGGTTCCTGCAGACCACCGACGAGTTGATCACCGACCCCGACGGATGGACGCTCCGTTCGGCGGACGGGTCACGAGGTGCCCACTCCGAGCACACCGTCGCCGTCACCGCCGACGGCCCGATCGTGTTGACCGACCGCTCGTTTCTGGGCGTCGACTGAGCCGGCTCAGCGCGCCGGTCCGTCGCTGTCCAGGCGCGCCAGCAAGTCGGGTCGGACCCGGCGGGTGCGCTCCCAGGACTGCTCCTGCCGCCAGGTCGCGATCGCCGCGTGGTTGCCGCTGAGAAGCACCAGCGGCACGTCCAGTCCGCGCCAGACGGACGGCTTCGTGTAGCTCGGGTACTCCAGCAGTCCCGTCTCATGCGACTCTTCGACGAGACTGTCCGGGTTGCCGACCATTCCGGGCAGGAGCCGGCCGATCGCCTCGGTCATGGCCATCGCGGCGACCTCGCCGCCGTTGAGGACGTAGTCCCCCAGGCTGAGCAGGCGCACGCGGGTGCGCGACGAGTAATGATCGATGACGCGCTGGTCGATGCCCTCGTAACGACCGCACGCAAAGACGAGGTGGGACTCCTGCGCGAGTTCGCGCGCCGTTGCCTGCGTGAACCGGTGCCCCGCCGGAGACGGGACGATGAGCACGGACTCGCCCGTCAGGATGCCGTCGAGGGTCTCGCCCCACGGCTCGGGTTTCATCACCATGCCCGCCCCGCCGCCGTAGGGCGTGTCATCGACCGTGCGGTGGCGGTCGTGGGCGGCATCTCGCAGATCGTGGACGTCGACCCGCAGAATCCCCCGCTCGCGCGCCTTTCCCAGCAGCGACACATCGAGCACGTCGAAGAACGCGGGAAAGATCGTGACGATGTCGATGCGCACGAGTTCGAGTGTAGGCGGGGCGGTCAGTGGTCCGCGGCGGGGGGTGCGTCGTCGGGCACCGCTTCGAACAGCCCCGGCGGCGGGGTGACCTCGACGCGCCCGGCGCCGATGTCGACGAGCGGGACGATAGCCTTCACGAACGGCACCAGCACCTCGGTGTCGGTGCCGGCGGGCCGGACGATCAACAGATCCTGCGCCGGGAGATGGTCCACCCGGACCACCGAGCCGACCTCGTCATCGCCGCGGAAGACCCGCAAGCCGACAAGCTGGTGGTCGTACCAGGCTTCGTCCTCGGCAGGAGCGTCGGGGTCGGCATCGATCCACAGGATCGCCCGGACGATGGACTCCGCCGCGGTCCGGTCGTCGATGCCCTCGAGGAAGACGACCGGGTGCGAGTTCATCCAGCGGAACTCGCGCACCGTGACGGTCTTGCCGCTCCACGGCGAGGTGTCCGGCACCTGGAGTGTGAAGGCGGCGCCGGGCGCGAAACGACGATCCGGTTCATCCGTGTAGAGCTCGAGCTTCAGCGCGCCCTTGAGCCCGTGCGCCTTGACGAGGCGGCCAACGCGCAGCTGCGTGCGGGCCGGTTCGGGTGAGGGCATCAGTCGTCGGCGACGTCGACGCGGACGCGCTGACCGTCTGCCAGTGCGCTGATGACGGTGCGCAGTGCGCGTGCCGTGCGACCGCCGCGCCCGATGACCCGTCCGCGGTCGTCGGGGTGCACGCGCACCTCCAGCACCTCGCCGCGCGGCGAGGTGGACGTACGGACGGTGACGTCGTCGGGGTGATCCACGATCCCCTTGACGACATACTCGAGCGCGTCGGCCAGCACCGGTCTACTCTGCCGCGGTCTCGTCGGCGGAAGCGTCGGCGGCCGGGGCGTCCACCGCCGGAGCGTCGTCGGCGGGAGCCGGGTCGGCCTTCGGCGCGGACTGCGGCTTGATGACCGACTTCTTCGCGGTGTCGGCGACGAACTCGCTCTTGCCGGCCGGGGTCTGCACCGTCGACACGGCGTCCTTGTCGCCGGTGAACCGGCCCCAGTCACCGGTGAGCTTGAGGATCGCGGCGACCTGCTCGGTCGGCTGCGCGCCGACCGACAGCCAGTACTGCGCCCGGTCGGAGTCGACCTCGATGAGCGAGGGGTTCTCGATGGGGTGATACTTGCCGATCTCTTCGATGACGCGACCGTCGCGCTTGGTGCGCGAGTCGGCCACGACGATGCGGTAGTAGGGCGCACGGATCTTGCCGAAGCGCTTCAGACGGATCTTGACAGCCACGATTCTCCTGAATGTGTCTTGTGAGGTGATGAACGTCGCCACAGGCTGTGGGGTGCACGCCCGGCGGGAGCTCTGCGGGAGGATCACGTGCCGGATAGAGGGTCGGGCTCGCGCTCCAAACCTCTATTCTGCCAGATTGCGCACGCGCCTGCGAACGACGGCGTCCGCCGTGTCAGACTGTGCGGGTGACCGTGACCTTTGCTCCCTCCGCCCGCTCGACCGTGGGGCTGGAGTGGGAGGTGATGCTCGCCGACGGCGCCACCGGCGATCTCGCGCCGCGCGCGGGCGAAGTGCTCGCTGAACTGACGGAAACCGCCGCCGGCGAGCGGTTCACCGTGACGGGGGAACTGCTCACCAACACGATCGAGGTCACCAGCGGCGTCGGGGCGACCGTCGCCGACGCCGTGCACGACATCGCCGACGCCGTGGGCCGTGTGCGCACCGCCACCGATCCGAGGAACATCGAGTTGCTCTGCGCCGGAAGCCATCCGTTCGCGCAGTGGTACCGCCAGGAGGTCACCGACAAGACCCGGTACCACAAGCTCATCGAGCGGACCCAGTGGTGGGGGCGCAACATGATGATCTGGGGCATCCACGTGCACGTCGGGGTGGAGGACGTGGCCAAGGTGCTCCCGATCGTCAACGCGTTGAGCGTCTATCTGCCCCACCTGCAAGCGTTGTCGGCGTCGAGTCCGTTCTGGGCGGGCGAGCGCACCGGGTACGCGTCGAACCGCGCCCTCGTCTTCCAGCAGTTGCCGACCGCGGGGTTGCCGTGGCCGTTGGAGGACTGGGCCCAGTTCGAGTCCTACCTCGACGACATGGTCCGCACCGGGGTCATGGAAGACGTCTCCGAAGTGCGGTGGGACGTGCGCCCCGCCCCGCGGTGGGGAACGATCGAGGTGCGTGCCTGCGACGGCATGTCGACGCTCCCCGAACTGGCGGCCGTCGCCGCGTTCGTCCAGGTGCTCGTCGAGCACCTGTCGCGGCAGTGGGACGAAGGCCGGACGCTGCCGACGATCCCCCCGTGGTTCCTCCGGGAGAACAAGTGGCGCGCGGCGCGATACGGGCTGGGGGCATTCGTGATCGTGGACCGGGACGGCACGCAGCGACTCGTCTCCGACCACGTCCGCGAACTCGCTGAGCGCCTGCGGCCGATCGCCGTCGAGTTGCGCTGCGTCCGCGAATTCGACGGCCTGCACGCCATCCTCGCGCAGGGCGCCAGTTACGCCCGCCAACTGGTCGTCGCCGACGCCGCAGACGGTGATCTCGGCGAGGTCGTCCGTCACCTCATCCGCGAGTTCCGCGCCGGTCCCACGCTCCGCGACCACCTCGCGAGCCTGGGCGAGTGAGATCAGCGGTTCCCAAACAGCTTCTGGATCTCGGCCAGGTCTTCCGACGTCGGTTGTGCAGCGCCGCCCAGACCGAAGCCGGATCCGCTCGGCGCGGTCTGCGTGGCGATGCCGGCGTTCTCGGCCGCGCGCTTGGCCGGGTTTCCCGACCGTGAGCCGCCGGACTTCTTCTGCTTCTTGCCCCGCTTGCTGCTGGCGCCGGGCTTGCCGCCCATCGGGCCCATCCCCGGGACGTTCGGCACGCCGCCACGAGCCACCGTCTTCATCATCTTCGCGGCCTGGTCGAAGCGCTGGACGAGCTGGTTGACGTCGGTGACCGTCATGCCCGAGCCCCGCGCGATCCGCAGTCGTCGCGAGCCGTTGAGCACCTTGGGGTTGCGCCGCTCCCCCGGGGTCATCGAGCGGATGATCGCCTCGGTGTGGTCGATCTCGCGCTCGTCGAAGTCCTCCAGCTGCTGCTTCATCTGGCCCATGCCCGGCAGCATGCCGAGCATCTTCTTCATCGAGCCCATCTTGCGCATCTGTTGCATCTGCTCGAGGAAATCCTCCAGAGTGAACTGCTCGGAGGCCAGCTTTTCGGCGACCTTGAGGGCTTCCTCCTCATCGAAGGCCTGCTGCGCCTGCTCGATGAGGGTGAGGATGTCGCCGAGGTCGAGGATGCGGCTGGCCATGCGATCGGGGTGGAAGGCCTCGAGGTCGTCGAGCCCCTCCCCCGTCGACGCGTAGATGATCGGCCGGCCGGTGACGGACGCGACCGACAGCGCGGCACCGCCGCGCGCGTCGCCGTCGAGCTTGGAGAGGACGACACCGGTGAAGTCGACGCCGTCCTGGAACGCCTTGGCGGTGTTGACGGCATCCTGTCCGATCATCGCGTCGATGACGAACAGGACCTCGTCGGGGTCGGTGGCCTTGCGGATCTTCGCGGCCTGGTTCATGAGGTCCGCGTCCACGCCGAGCCGTCC
Source organism: Microbacterium sp. (assembly GCF_047972865.1). GTDB lineage: Bacteria > Actinomycetota > Actinomycetes > Actinomycetales > Microbacteriaceae > Microbacterium. Next base: position 36,619 of record NZ_JBKEAY010000051.1, on the reverse strand, counting down.
GGCGGTGTCGATGATGACGACGTCGTGTTGCTGGCGGCGCGCGGTATCGACCCCGTCGCGGGCGACCCGCACCGGATCGCCGACGCCGTTGCCGGGCTCGGGCGCGTAGACGGCGGCACCGGCCTGCTCGGCGACCACGCGCAACTGGGTGACGGCATTGGGACGCTGCAGATCGCAGGCCACCAGCAGCGGCGTGTGCCCGTCCCGTTCGAGCTGTTTGGCGAGCTTGCCGGCAAAGGTCGTCTTCCCCGACCCCTGCAAGCCGGCCAGCATGATCACGGTCGGCGGGGTCTTCGCGAACTCCAGTCGGCGGTGCTGTCCGCCGAGGATTGCGATGAGCTCCTCGTTGACGATCTGCACGACCTGCTGCGCCGGGTTCAGCGCGCGGTTGACCTCGTCGCCGAGCGCACGCTCCCGGACCTTCGCGGTGAAGTCCTTGACGACCGGGAGCGCGACGTCCGCGTCGAGCAGGGCGCGCCGGATCTCGCGAAACGTCCCGTCGACGTCGGCGGGCGTGAGCTTGCCCTTGGTGCGAAGGATGCGGAAAGTCTCGGTGAGCCGGTCGGAGAGAGTGCCGAAAGTCGCCATGATCCCTCGATTCTAACCGGCTGCTCTTCGCGGTCTCCGCGCTGTCGACCCGAGTGCGGGCGTTGCGCCCGGGAGGGTCGCGGCGGCGGCATCGAGCGCGGTGCGGTAGATCGGCACCAGGGCGGACGAACCGGCGCCGGCGTGCGCCCAGTGCTCGATCGCGGCCAGGACCGCCCCGCCGTGCGCCGCCCCTGCGACGGCCGCCACCAACACGTCCGCGCCCGCCGCGGCGAGCCTTCGGCGCACCGCGGCGGCGATGCGCGCTTGGCGTACGGCGGCTTCCCGCGCGAGGTCTTCGGCGACGGCCATCGGCTCCGCGTTCGCGATGGCCAGGGCCAGGGCATCGGGTTCGACGCCCTCCCCGAGAGCGAGGAGGGCGTCGCGGATGCTCGGGGACGCGGTGTCCCCGGCACCGGCCATCGCGACCTCGAAGGCGTCGATCCGCTCATCGAGCGAGGCCCAGAGCACGTCGGACTTCGAAGCGAAGTAGTTGAAGAAGCTCGAACGGCTGACCCCGGCTCGCCCAGCGATGTCGGTGATGGACGTGGCGGCGAACCCCTGCTCCAGAAACAGCTCGCACGCCGCCTCGGCGAGGATCTCGCGCGACGAGGAGCGCGGCCTGCCGAGTGCTGAGGACATACCGACAGCGTAGGCGTCGTACCCGGCGGCGGCGGGCGTATTGTTGGATGCGGTCCAAGAAGTGCGACGAGCGGAAGAAGACGATGCTTGACATCCAGACCGTGGGCCTCGCGCCCGAGTATGTCCCCTACCACGAAGGGTGGGACCTGCAACGCCGCATCCACGCCGAGGTGGTCGCGGGAGACCGCCCTGACACCCTGCTGCTGGTCGAGCACGAACCCGTGTTCACCGCCGGCGCCCGGACGGCACGACACGAGCGACCCAGCGACGGCACGCCGGTGGTCGACGTGGATCGCGGCGGCAAGATCACCTGGCACGGTCCCGGTCAGCTCGTCGGGTACCCCATCGTGAGGTTGCCCGATCCCGTCGACGTGGTCGCCCATGTGCGCCGGCTCGAACAGATCCTCATCGACGTGCTGGCGACGTACGACGTGGTGGGCTACCGCGTCGAGGGCCGCAGCGGCGTCTGGGTGCGCCGCCCCCTCTCGGAGGACAATGTCGCCGCGATCGGGGTGAGGGTGCAGCGCGGTGTCACGATGCACGGCTTCGCACTCAACTGCAACAACTCGTTGGCCCCGTTCGGTCAGATAGTCCCCTGCGGGATCTCGGATGCCGGGGTCACCACAATGAGCGAAATCCTCGGCCGCGAGATCGAGCCGTCCGATGTCATCGACCGCGTGACGGCCGCCTTCCACGCCGTCTACGCCGCGGAGGTCGCGGCGTGAGCGCGTGCGGCGGCGCAGCCACCGGTTCCGTCGATTCGGCCGGTTCGGCTCCGGGCGGTCGCAAGCTCCTGCGGTTGGAGGTACGCAACGCCCAGACGCCGATCGAACGCAAGCCCGAATGGATCAAGACCCGCGCCAAGATGGGGCCGGAGTACCAGGCGCTGCAACAGCTCGTCCGCAGCGAAGAGCTCCACACCGTCTGCCAGGAGGCCGGGTGCCCGAACATCTACGAGTGCTGGGAGGACCGCGAAGCGACGTTTCTCATCGGCGGTTCGCAGTGCACCCGACGGTGCGACTTCTGTCAGATCGACACCGGAAAGCCCGCCGACTACGACACGGACGAGCCGCGTCGTGTGGCCGAGAGCGTGCAGCGGATGCAGTTGCGCTACGCGACGGTGACCGGGGTCGCGCGCGACGATCTGCCCGACGGCGGTGCGTGGCTCCACGCCGAGACGGTCCGCCGCATCCACGCCGACAACCCCGGCACCGGCGTGGAGATCCTCGCCACCGACTTCAACGGCGACCCGGCACTGCTGGGCGAGGTCTTCGACTCGCGCCCCGAGGTGTTCGCGCACAACGTGGAGACGGTGCCGCGCATCTTCAAGCGCATCCGCCCCGCCTTCCGCTACGAACGGTCGCTCAGCGTGCTCACCCAGGCGCGCGAGGCCGGCCTCATCACGAAGTCCAACCTCATCCTCGGCATGGGCGAGTCCCCCGACGAGGTCGTCCAGGCATTGCACGACCTGCACGACGCCGGCACGGACATCGTGACCATCACGCAGTACCTGCGCCCCTCGCCGCGCCACCTGCCGGTCGATCGATGGGTGCGGCCCGACGAGTTCGTCGAATTCAAGGAGGAGGCCGAACGCATCGGCTTCCTGGGTGTGCTCGCGGGGCCCCTCGTGCGCTCCTCGTATCGCGCCGGCCGCCTGTGGGCGCAGTCGATGGTCTCGAAGGGCCGTCCGGTGCCCGCCGAACTGGCGCACCTGGTCGAAGGGGCCTTCGCGCAGGCGGTGTGACGGGCGGGACTATTCGGCGCTGGTGACCGACTGGATCGAGCCGTCCGAGGTGATGTTGACCAGCAGCACTTCCTCGGTGGCATCCGGATCGAGGGCGTACTCCAAGACGGCGAACGGGTCCCCGCCGCCGTGCTCGTCGGCCAGAATCGTCATGCTCACCAGGCGCAGCGAACGGATGACGTCCACGTGGACATCGCCGGAAATGTCGACGAGCATCTCCGACAGTTCGTCACCCCACTCTTCCTGCTGCTGCAAGATGTACTCGATGACCTCGCTGGTGCGGTCGTCGAGTTCGGCGATCATCGCGCCACGCGAGCGCAGGTCGATCTCTTCCAGCGACGAGATCATCGCCGCCGCGATGTCGAGGGCGTCGGCCGACACGTCGTCCTGATCGGGGGCCGTGAGATCCACGGTCGCGCTCTGGTCTCCGAAATCGACCACCTCGGACCAGAAGATCGACCCGTCGGGTCCGCTCTCCAGCAAGCCGAAGTAGTCGTGCTCGATCGCCATAGGCATATGAAACCAGTACCGGGGCGCATCCGCGACCCTTGCGGCGCGTGTCGAGGGTCAGTCCACGAGCGCCGAGACGAAAACGTGGGGGGTGAATCCGGTGAGGTCGCCGATCCCCTCGCCCTGACCGAGCAATTTGACCGGGATGCCGGTGCGCTCCTGCACCGCCAGCACGAACCCGCCCTTGGCCGACCCGTCGAGCTTCGTGATCACGAGGCCGGTCACCCCGGCGTGCTCGAGGAACGCCTGTGCCTGCAGGACCCCGTTCTGGCCGGTCGTCGCGTCCAGCACCAGGAGGACCTCGCTGATCGGTGCCTGCTTTTCGATCACACGACGGATCTTGGTGAGCTCGTCCATCAGGCCGCCCTTGGTGTGCAGCCGCCCCGCCGTGTCCACCAGCACGATCTCGGTGCCGGTGCGGCGGGCCTCTTCGATCGTCTGGAACGCGACCGAGGCGGGGTCCTGACCCTCCTGCTGCGGGCGCACGATCCGGGCGCCACCGCGCTCGGCCCACGTGGCGAGCTGATCGACGGCCGCCGCGCGGAAGGTGTCGGCGGCGCCGACCATCACCGTGCGATCGAACCGCTTCAGGTAATGCGCGAACTTCCCGATGGTCGTCGTCTTGCCCACGCCGTTGACCCCCACCACGAGGACGACCGCGGGACGCTCGGACAGCCGGAGTGTCGTGTCGAAGCGCGCGAAGTGCTCCTCCAGGGTCTCCTTCAGCATGCGCTGGAGATCGCGCGGGTCGGTCGTGCGGTACCGATCGACTTTCTCGTGCAGTTCGTCCAGGAGCCGCTCGGTGATGTTGGGGCCGAAGTCCGCCGACAACAACGCCGTCTCCAGGTCGTCCCATGTGGTCTCGTCTATGGTGGGGGCCGTGAACATCCCCCGCAGAGCACGACCGAGCGACCAGGATCTTTCCGCCATGGTTCCAGCCTAGGCGGTGGCCTTCTCGCGGACCCGTTGCCCCACGACCGCAGAGACCCCGTCCTGGCGCATGGAGACCCCGTACAGCGCGTCGGCGATCTCCATCGTGCGCTTCTGGTGCGTGATGACGATCAACTGGCTGGACTCGCGCAATTGCTCGAACACGCCGAGCAGTCGCCCCAGATTCGCGTCGTCGAGGGCCGCTTCGACCTCGTCGAGGATGTAGAACGGGCTGGGCCGTGCTTTGAAGATCGCGGTGAGCAGGGCGACAGCAGCCAGCGACCGCTCACCCCCCGACAGCAGCGAGAGCCGCTCGATCTTCTTGCCGACCGGGCGCACCGACACCTCGATTCCGGTTGTCAGCGGGCTGTCCGGGTCGGTGAGGGAGATACTGCCGGCCCCCCCAGGGAACAGGACCGGGAAGACCTCCCCGAACGCGACCTTGGTGTCCTCGAAGGCGGCCAGGAAGATCGTCTGCATCCGCTCGTCGAGCTCATCGATGATCGTCAGCAGGTCGCGGCGCGTCTGCTGCAGGTCGGCGAGCTGTTCGGTCAGGAACGCGTGGCGCTGCTCCAGCGCGGTGAACTCTTCCAGCGCCAGCGGGTTCACCCGCCCCAGTTGGCCGAGTTTGCGCTCTGCGTCCTGCAGCCGACGGCGCTGGGCGGCGCGGTCGAAGGCAGTCGGCTCGCCGTCCTCGTCCCCGGGAATCTCGACATCGGGACCGTATTCCTGAACGAGAATGTTCTCGTCCAGGCCGAGTTCCGAGCCGACCCGCTCGAGCAGGCTGGTCACGTGCAACCGCCGTTCGTGCATGTGCAGTTCGATCCCGTGCACGCTCTCGGTCAGTCGTGCGAGTCGCTCGCGCACGGCGGAGTCCTGGGCGCGGGTGTCGGTGAGCTCGGCGTTGAGCGCGGACCGCTCCTGCTCGGCGGCGGCCAGCTCGACGCGGGCCTGGCTCACCGACCGGTCGACGGAGTCCAAAAGCGGTGGCACCTGCTGATGCACGTCGGCGGCGATCTCGCGCTGAGCGCGACGGATCACGGCGCGCCGTGCGGCCTCCTCGGCGGCGGCGCGTTCGCGTTCACGCTGTCGTTCTAGGCCGGCGACGCGTGCCTCGCCGGAACGCACACGTTCCCGCAGGGTCTCCACGTCCAGGCGCGCGCGCAACTCGCCGTCGCGCGCGCCCTCGAGCGCCGCCAGCAGTCCTTCGCGCGCCGACGCGTCGAGGATGGGTCGCGGGGCCTCCTGGGCAGCGGTGAACGCCGCTTCGGCGGCCGCCGCGCCCGTCTCGGCCTCGACAGCGGCGGCGGAGGCCTGCCGCAGTCCCGCCTCCAGGCGGGCGCACTCGGCCTCCGCGGCCTCGTGACGCACGGTCGCACGATTGACCTGTTCGGTGTGCGCGGCCAGCGCGGCGTCGTGCTCGCGCAACGTCTGCAGGCTCTCCCGGGTGCGGCGCCGGGCCGCATCCCAGGCCTGCTGCGAATCGGCCAGAGCCGCCCGCAGCGAGTCGGCGACCACGGTGATCTCGGAGAGCCGCTCGGCTGCGGCGTCCCGCTCGGCGGCCAGCTCCAGCCGCGAGCGTCCGCCACCGGAGCCGACCCGCACGCTGTGGGCCGTGACGAGCTCGCCGGTGCGTGTGACGACGGTCATCCGGTCTTCGGCCGCGAGCGCATCGAGCGCTGCGTGGGCGGCGGCAAGGTCGTCGACGATGCCGACGTCGGCCAGCGCCGCGACGACGCCGTCCGGCCCGCTGACGACGTCGCGGGCGAGGGTGACGCCCGCCGGCGTGTCGGCGACCCGGGCCGGAGCCGTTCCGTCCGCCAGCGCGATGTCCACGGTGCCGAGATCCTCGTGACGGACCACCTCGACCAGGCGGAGCGCGGTGCCGACATCCTCCGCGAGAACGCCTTCCGCAAGGGCGCCGAGCGCGGCGGCGACGGCGCCCTCGTAGCCGGGAGTCACCTTGATGGCGTCACCGACCAGTCCCCGCACGCCGGTGCCGCCCCGCTGCACCAGGGTGGCGGCCGCATTGCGCACGTCCAGCGCGCGGCCGAGGGCGGCGGCCTGGGCGGTGAGCGATTCGACCTCGCGCTCGGCGGCGTGCAGTCGGTCGCGCAACTCGCCCACCTGCGACTCGGCCTCGGCGGCTTCGCGCTGAGCCCCCTCGTACGCGGCGGCGTGCTCCGCGGACGATTCCTCGGGAACGAGGTTCGGGTCGATGCCGGCGAGCGTCTCCGCCGCCTCGGCGCGCCGCTGCGCCGCGGCCTCCCACGCCTTCTGCTGTCGATCCACCGCGGCGCGCAGCGCGTCACGCTTCGACGCGGCGGCCTCCGCGCGGCCGCGCAGCGACGCGATGCGCATGTCGTGCTCGGACACCAGCGCACTCTGCTCGGCGATGTCCGCGTCGAGTGCGTCGAGTTCGGCGCGGGCGCGGATGACCTCGCGCGACGCCGCGGCAGCGGCATCCTGTGCGGCCCCGAGTCCCCCCGCCACCTCATCGATCTCGGCCCGCGCCGCATCGATCGATTCCTGGCTGACGGTCGCCACCTCGAGCGCGAGCTGGCCGTCGTCCTCGAGCAGGGCGAGGCGCTGCCCGGCCAGCGAATACAGGCCACGGAGGCGCTCCTGCACCTGTTCCAAGGCGAAGGCCGTCGCACGCGCACGGTCGACGGCTTCAGAACGCTGATGCGCCTCCAATTCGTCGATCCGCGCTTTGAGCTGGTCGGCCTGATCCTGCAGGACGACGCGTTCGGTGTGCCGCTCGCGTTCGTTGCGGACGTCGTCGGCCAACTGTGCACGCAGCGTGACGAACTCGTCCGCGTACAGGCGTGCTTTCGCGTCCCGGACGATCGCCGCGATGGTCGCGGCCTCTCTCGCGATCTCGGCTTGCTTTCCGAGCGGTTTCAGCTGTCGGCGCAGCTCACCGGCGAGGTCGCTCAGACGCGTGAGGTTGGCCTCCATGGCGTCCAGCTTGCGCAGCGTCTTCTCTTTGCGGCGGCGATGCTTGAGGATGCCGGCGGCCTCTTCGATGAACCCGCGGCGGTCCTCGGCGCTGGCCTGAAGGACGCTGTCCAGCCTGCCCTGGCCCACGATGACGTGCATCTCCCGGCCGAGGCCGGAGTCACTGAGCAACTCCTGCACGTCGAGCAGCCGGCACGACTCCCCGTTGATCGCGTATTCACTGCTGCCGTTGCGGAACAGCGTCCGGCTGATGGTCACTTCGGTGTACTCGATGGGCAGCGCGCCGTCGCTGTTGTCGATCGTGAGACGCACTTCCGCGCGCCCCAGCGGGCCGCGGGTCGCGGTGCCCGCGAAGATGACATCCTCCATCTTGCCGCCGCGGAGGGTCTTGGCGCCCTGCTCGCCCATCACCCAGGCAAGGGCATCGACGACGTTCGACTTGCCCGAGCCGTTCGGACCGACGATGCAGGTGACGCCGGTCTCGAGGGCGAAGGTCGTCGGTTGGGCGAACGACTTGAAGCCCTTGAGCGTGACGCTCTTCAGGTGCATTCGATCCGCCTCCGCTCCACTGTGCTCCCAAGGTACCCGACGGCCCACCCACACCCCCGACGACCCGCGAGGCGGTCAACGGATGCGCTGGCAGCGCGGACAGATGTGGGACGAACGGTTCGTGAACGCAGAGCGGGTGATGGCTGTGCCGCAGCGGTGACAGGGTTCGCCCTCCCGGCCGTACGCGTGGAGCGAGTGCGCGAAGTACCCGGCCTGCCCGTTGACGTTGACGTATTGCGCGTCGAAGCTCGTGCCGCCTTCGACGAGGGCCTTGTGCAGCACCGACCGCACCTCCGCGAGCAGCCGCGTCACCGCCCGCGTGGACAGGCTTCGCGCGAGTGTCTCGGGGTGGATGCGCGCGGCCCACAGCGCTTCGTCGGCGTAGATGTTGCCGATGCCGCTGACCAGTCCCTGATCGAGCAGCAGTCGCTTGACGGCGGATGACGACGCGGCCAGTCGCGCGCGCACCCGGGCCTCATCGAGTGCCGGGTCGAGCGCGTCGCGGGCGATGTGAGCGACCTGTGCGGGAAGGACCCGCTCATCCGCCCCGAAACCGCCGGGTTCCCCGTCGGCGGTGGCGACCAAGGGATCGACGGCCAGCGAGCCGAACGTGCGCTGGTCTGCGAAGACAACCGCCAGCTCGCCGTGGACCGGGTGGGCCAGATCGATGCGGATGCGCTCATGGCGCTCCGGCGGGGCGCCGCTGACACGCAGCAGCAGCTGCCCGCTCATCCCGAGATGACCGACGACGGCCTCGTGCGCTCCCCCGGAGCCGTCCGCGTCCAGGGGCAGCCAGAGGAACTTGCCACGTCGCACCGCCGCGCCGAGGCGGCGGCCGGTCACCCGAGCCTCGAAATCGGAGGCGTCCCCGTCATGGCGGGTGAGCGCGCGCTCGTCGGACACCGCGACGGCGAGTACCGTCGCACCGGTCACCGCGGGAGCCAGGCCCGCGCGAACGACCTCGACCTCGGGAAGCTCAGGCACGGGCGGACAGGGTACGCCAGACCTCGAGTGCCGCTGCCATCTCAGCCTGCTTCTTGCTGGTTCCCGTGCCGGTGCACGACACCGATCCCGCTGTCACCACCGCGGTGAATACGCGGTCGTGGTCGGGTCCGGATGCCTCGACGACGTAGCGCGGCGGTTCCAGACCGCGCCCGGCGACGAGTTCCTGCAGGCTGGTCTTCGGGTCCATCGCGGCGCCGAAACGCTCGGGGTCCTCCAGCAGCGGTGCCATCAGCCGGAGCACCAGATCGGTCGCGGCCTCGCTCCCGGCGGACAGGTAGGCCGCCCCCAGAATCGCCTCCATGGTGTCGGCGAGGATCGAGTCCTTGTCCCGGCCGCCGGTGAGGTCTTCGCCGCGCCCGAGCAGCAGGTGCTCGCCGAGGCCGATCGCGCGGGCGACTTCGGCCAGCGCGACCGTCGACACGACGCTGGCGCGCCGCTTGGCCAAGGCACCCTCTTCCAGCTCGGGGAAGCAGGTGTAGAGGTGAACGGTGATCGCTTGTCCGAGGATCGAGTCGCCGAGGAATTCAAGCCGCTCGTTATGCGCGATACCGCCGTTCTCGTACGCGTAGGAACGGTGCGTGAGTGCGAGGGTCAGCAACTCGGGATCGATGCCGATCTCAAGTTTGGTGAGAAGTCCGGGCACACCCGGGAGGACTTCGGTCACCGCACGTGCCGCCGAATCAGATGTCGGCGACCTTGCGCCCCTTGTACTCGAGGAACAGCTCGGTGCCCTGCGAGTCGGTGACGACCTTCGCCTGGTGGGGGCGGCTGTAGACGACCTTGCCGTTCTCGACCGACTTCACCAGCGCTGGCGCCTCCGCCTTCCACTGCGCCCGGCGCGAGCGCGTGTTCGAACGGGAGACTTTCCGCTTCGGGGGGTTACCTGCCATGACTCACTCTTCTCTGTCTCGTCTGCTCTGTAGCTTCGCCGACATCATTCGGTGTCCGCATCGGCCGGGTCTGAGTAGGCCTTCAGCGCGGCCCAGCGTGGATCGATCTCGTCCTCGCGCGTCACGTCCGACGTGAGCTTCTCCCCCGTGACCGGGTCGAGTCCGACGCAGTCCGGCCGACACACCGGCTGGAAAGGAAGCGACAGGACGATCGAATCCCTGACGGCGGCTTCCAGGTCCACGTGGTCGTCACGGACTTCAAAGTCGCTCGCTTCGTCTCCAGGGTACCCGAAGAGTTCTTGAAACTCGACTTCGACGGGCTCGGCGATGTCGGTGAGGCAGCGACCGCACACGCCTTCGTACCGTGTGCGTACCTCGGCGGTCACCAGGATCCCCTCGTGCACGGACTCGAGTCGCGCGGCGAGGTCCAGCGGCGTACCCTCAGGGACAGCGACCAGGCCCTCCCCCCAGGCGTGCAGCAAGGCCAGGTCGAGGGTGAACTCACGCATCTGGCCGGGTCTGTGCATCAGGTCCCGGACCGGAAGGACGAACGGTCCGTTCACATGCTTTCTGGTCACTCCGACATGGTAGTCGCCGCGCGGGTCGGGAGGTTCAGATGTCGCGCGCACCGGTGTCGAGGAACTCCGCGACGGGGGCGGGGACGAAAGGCGCGATGTCGCCGCCGAGCGTGGCCACCTGCCGCACGAGGGAGCTGGAGACCATCGCGTGTGCGGGATCGGTCAGCAGGAAGACGGTCTCGACCTGGGCGAGGTGGCGGTTGACGATCGCCATCGGGTTCTCGTAGGTGATGTCGACCTGGGAGCGGATGCCCTTGACCAGCACGCCAGCACCGACATCGATCGCGTAGTCCACCAACAGCCCCATGCTCCACGAGGCGACGACGATGTCACCGCCAATGCCCGCCGCGGCGATGGACCGTTCCAGCAGCTGCAGCCGCTGCGCGATCGGGAGCATCGCCTCCTTGTCCGGGTTGTGCACCACGAGCACGTGGAGACGGTCGTAGAGAGCGGCGGCGCGACGGATGACGTCGATGTGACCGAGCGTGGGTGGATCGAAGGAACCCGGGACGACCGCGATCCGGTTGTTCATGACAAGCATTGTAGGGCGGTGCGGGTCAGTTCTTGGCGAGAGCGGCCCGCTCGGCCTGGCCGACGCGGCGTTCCAGGGCCGCGGCGAGCCCCGGGTGGCGGTCCAGCAGCGGATCTTCGTCGATCACGCGCTCCGCGGCGGCGCGAGCCTCGGCGATCAGGTCGGCGTCCGCCACCACCCGCAGCAGCCGCAGCGACGAGCGCGAGCCGGATTGCGCGTCGCCCAGGACATCGCCCTCGCCCCGCAGCTCCAGGTCCACCTCGGCGAGGGCGAACCCGTCCCCGGTCGCCGCGACCGCCTCCACACGGGCGCGGGCGGGGCTGCTGGCGGGGGCCTCGGTCACCAGCAGACACAGGCCCGGGACGGGACCGCGGCCGACACGCCCGCGTAGCTGGTGCAGTTGCGACACACCGAAGCGATCCGCTTCGAGGATGATCATCGTAGAGGCGTTCGGAACGTCGACGCCGACCTCCACGACAGTCGTCGCCACGAGCACATCGATCTGGCCGCGCGAGAACGCCTGCATGACGGCATCCTTGTGTTCCGCGGGCATCTTGCCGTGGAGCGTCTCCACCCGCACGTCACGGAAGGACGGATGCCGGGCGAGCAACTCGGCCACCTGCACGACCCCCCAGCGGGTCGGGCCCGCCTCGGCGGTCGGCTCGGCATCCGTCGAGGCCTCCTTCTGATCGGCGTCGATCGCCGGACACACGATGAACACCTGCCGCTGCTGCGCCACTTCTTCGGTCACGCGCTCCCAGACGCGGGATAGCCAACCGGGCTTCTCGGCGAGCGGGGCCACGTGCGTGGCGATTCCGGCACGACCCGGCGGGAGCGTCCGGATGGTCGCCACGTCAAGGTCTCCGAAGACCGTCATCGCGACGGTGCGCGGAATCGGTGTGGCTGTCAGCACCAGGACGTGGGGCGTCGATCCCTTGGCGCGCAGCGACTCGCGCTGGTCGACGCCGAAGCGATGCTGTTCGTCCACGACGACCAGGCCGAGGTCTGCGAACGTCGTCTTCTCGCTGAGCAGGGCATGGGTGCCCACGACGATGAGCGCCTGACCGGAAGCGACCCGCAGCGCGGCTTTGCGGCGTTCGGCCGCCCCCATCTGCCCGGTGAGCAGCGTGGGAATGAGCTCGGGGGCGAGGTCGGGACCCAGCATGCCGGCGATGGAGCGCAGGTGCTGAGCGGCCAGGACCTCGGTCGGCGCGATCAGCGCGGACTGGCCGCCGGACTGGGCGACCTGGAGCATGGCGCGAAGCGCGACGAGGGTCTTCCCGGAGCCGACCTCCCCCTGCACCAACCGGTTCATCGGCCAGTCGCCCTGCAGGTCGGCGGCGATGAGGTCGCCGACCGAGACCTGGTCTGCCGTGCGTTCGAACGCGAGCCGCGCGTCGAACCGCTCCAGGATCGTTCCGGGCTCGCGTATGGTCGCAGACATCGCGCGGACGAAGTGACGCTGCTGCAGCAGTGCGGTCTGCAGGACGAACGCTTCCTGCATCCGCAACGTCGCGCGGGCCGGTTCGATGCGGTCGAACGACGACGGCGTGTGGATCTGTGTGAGCGCGGTGTGCGTGTCGAGAAGCCCGTGGCGCGCCCGCAACTCGTCCGGGAGCGGATCGGGCGCTGTGTCGAGGGCGCCCAGCACGAGGGCGACCACCTTCTGGAACTGCCAGCTGGTCACGGCGCTGGTGGCCGGGTAGATCGGGATCGGTACGTGCTGGCGGGCGGCGGCGCTCGCGCGTGCCTCCCCCTCGTCGTCGAAGAGCTCGTAGTCGGGGTGGGCGAACTGCTTGTGGTGTTTGAACTCGCCGACCTTGCCGGAGAAGATTCCCTGCCGCCCGACCGTGAGTTCGTTCTGTCGCCAGGCCTGGTTGAAGAAGGTGAGGCTGACCACCCCGTCACCGTCGCTGATCGTCACCTCCAACAGCGTCCCGCGGCGCTGGCGCATCGGCCGGAGGGACGCGGACCGGACCTCGGCAACGATGGTGACCTGCTCCCCTACGGGCAGCGACGCGATGGGCGTCAACTCGCCACGTCGCGCGTAGCGCCGCGGGTAGTGTCCCAGAACGTCGCCAACGGTCGACATGCCGAACGCACGGGACAGTGCGCGCGCCGTCTTGTCCCCGACGATGCCGTCGATGCGGGAATCCAGCGAGACGGGCATGTGACGATCTTAGGCAGCGTCACCGACACGCGCGTGCCCCGGGGCGGGTCGCAGCTCCCAGCGACCGCGCGCCCCGGGGCACATGCCTCCCAGGGGGAGCCTGTGTCACCCTTTGACCGCGCCGGCGGTCATGCCGGTGACGAGCCGGCGCTGCACGATGATGAAGAACACGACCACCGGCAGCGAGAACAGCAGCGATGCCGCCATCTGCGCTCCGAAATCAGTGCCCTTCGTCACCGTGCTGAACGAGGCCAGCCACACGGTCAGGGTGTACATCGACTCGTTCTTCATGAACGTGTAGGCGATGATGTAGTCGTTCCACGCGTGGATGAAGCTGAACACGCTCGTGGCGATGACGCCCGGCAGCACCAGCGGGAACAGGATCGAGCGCAGCACCCGCCACGTCGAGGCGCCGTCCATCTGCGCGGCCTCCTCGATCTCCACGGGAATCGCGATGAAGAACCCACGCATCGTCCAGATTGCGAACGGCAGGACGCCGCCGACGTACACGACGATGAGCCCGATGTACGTTCCGGTCAGGCCCAGATCGTTGAAGATCAGATACTGCGGGATGAGCAGTGCCGCGCCGGGCAGCATCTGCGCCGCCAGCAGACCGATCATGATCGAGCGCCGTCCACGGAACCGGAAACGCGTCAGCGCCGCCGCCGCGAAGAAGGCAAGGATCAACGAGAACAGGACCGCGGCCACCACGACGATCGCGCTGTTGACGAGGTTCTGCAGGAACGAGGTCTGGGTGAGCGCGACCACAAAGTTGTCGAAGTTCAGCTCGGAGGGCAGGAACGTCGGGGTGGGCGTCAGGACCTCGGACGGAGGTTTGAACGCCGTGTTGATCATCCAGTACACCGGGAAGAACCACACGACGGCGAACGCAATCGCCAATCCGTCGGCGATCCAGGGCCGCCGGCGTCGCCGGCCCGCGGTGGTGTCGGAGCTCATAGGTCCTCCCCCGATCGAATGAGGCTACGGATGTACAAGGCGCTGAACACCAGCAGGAGGACGGTCGTGACCAGGGCCACGGCCGCGCCCTCGCCGATGTCGAAGCCGATGAAGGCGGTCTTGTAGGAGTAGATGCCCAGCGTGGTCGTCGCCGCGCCCGGTCCGCCCTGCGAGACGAGCCAGATCTGATTGAACACGTTGAAGTCCCAGATGATCGACAGCACGATGACCAGCAGGAGGGTGGGACGCACAGCGGGGAGCATCACGGACCAATAGATGCGCCACTCGCTCGCGCCGTCCAGACGCGCCGCCTCCATGTAGTCGGCGGGCACCTGCGCCTGCGCCGCGTACAACGTCAGGGCGATGAACGGCACCGCCTGCCATACGACCAGCATCCAGATGCTGAGGAAGGCGAAACGCGCGTCCTGCGCCCAATTCACGTTGGTGAAGTCACCGAAGACACCCAACTGGGTGATCAGCCAGTTGACGACGCCATATCCGGGCTGGAACAGCCACAACCACACCTGCGAGGACGCGACGTTCGGCATGGCCCACGCGATCACGAGAACGACGGTGACGACGTAACGCATGGTGCCACTGACGCGGGTCAGCAGCTGAGCGATGGCCATCCCGATCACGACGCTGCCGAACACCATGGTGACGGTGAACACCACGGTGCGCACCAACGCCATCCAGAACTCGGGGTCGGTGAAGATGCGGGCGTACTGGCTGAAACCGGTGAAGTCGTACTCGCCGGTGAACAGCGTCCGCTGGTCGTAGGTCGTGAAGGAGGTGTAGATGAGGAAGAGGATCGGCACCACCAGGAGGGCGATGACGACGATGCCGCCCGGGGTGAGGAGCCACCAGGGGGCCACCTTGGAGGTGAGCCCCGCGGCAGGGGTTGCCCGCCTGCGCGGCTTGGGTGTGGCACGGCGGCTCGTCGGCCGGGGGGAGGTTCCTCCGGCCGACGAGCGCGTCGGTGTTGTGACACTCATCGGATCGAGTTCGCGGGGTCAGTTCCCGTTGAGAACGGACTCGATGTGAGCGTCGGCGTCGGCCGCGGTCTGCACCGGGTCGGCGCCGGTCGCGATCGCCTGGAAGAACTGCTCCATCGTCTTGTCGCCCTCGACGACCGGCCAGTTCTCCGCGGCCGGGGTCGCCTTCGAGCGCAGCGCGGCCGTGAAATACGCGGCGGACTGGTCGGGAACGCCGGCGGTCTGGGCCGCTTCGATGCCCTGGACGCTGTTCGGGATCCAGCCGTCGGTACCGAACACGTGGTCGGCCTGGAACGACGGGCCCGCGGCGAGCTTGATCCACGCCAGCGCGAGGTCTTTGTTGTCGCTCTTCTGCGCGATGCCCCAGTCGCTGCCACCGAGCATGACGGGCTGGTTCTCGCCCGAGACACCGGGGAACGGGAACGTGCCCAGGTCGCTCTCAGCGAGGTTGCCGGCGTCGATGACCTTCTTCAGGTGTGATGCGGTGCTGATAATCGCACCGGCTTGACCGTTGGCGAGGATCGCGTCCTGATCGGGCGAGTTGGAGTTCACCGTGCGCGACGCCTCGGACGAATAGGCGTTCTGGAAGTCGCGGTACGCCATCAGGCCCTTCTGCGCCTCGGGCGAGGACAGTCCGCCCTTCCAGGTCCCGCCGTCATTGATGGCGACCTCCCCGCCGGCGTCCCACACGAACTGCATCCCCGCGTACCAGAGCTGACCGGGCAGATACAGGGCGGAGAAGTCGGAGGCCGTGTTGGCCGCCTTCACCTTGTCGAGCGCGGCGGTGAGTTCGTCGAAGGTGGTCGGGGCCGCAGTGACGCCGGCCTCGGCCCACATCGTCTTGTTGTAGATGACCGCACGGTCACCGGCGAACGAGGGCACGGCGTAGAGCTTGCCGTCGATCGTCGCCGGATCCACCAGGCCCCCCAGCCACTCCTGGCCCTGGGCGAGTTCGTCGCGGTAGGCGGTGAGGTCGGCGAGTCCGCCCGTGGCGGCGTAACCGGCCACCTGCGTGTTGCCGATGTCGATGACATCCGGTGGGGTGCTGCCAGCCAGCGCGGTGGTGAGCTTGGTGGTGATACCGTCCCACTGCTGCATCTCGACCTTGGCGGTCGCGCCGGTCGTGCTCTCGAACTCGTCGACGAGGGCGGCCACTGCGTCGTCGGAGAGATCCCCGTTCATGACCCACACGGTGATCGTCTTGCCCGTACCGTCCACGGAGTCGACATCGACCATGTCGTCGCCCCCCGCGGATCCGCCGCCTGAACAGGCCGTCAGCGCCAGGGCCGCTGCCGCTCCGAATGCCAATGCTGCGATTGCTGTCTTTCGCATGATCTGTCCCATCGGATAGTGACGACGGGAGGCTCCCGCCGTTGGGTCCCGCCGCCCGGTCAATGGGTCGCGGTGTCTATGCGCAACAGACGTCAGCGTCTGTCGGGGACCGGGGGGATGGTCTCGATCGTCGTCGAGGAGCGAACGATCTGTTGCGATGATCAACCATAGGGCGTTCATTTCTAAATGTGCAAGACCCGTTGTGCATTGCGCAACTAAATGGCTCTGCGTCCGCCTCCAGGGTTGCTAAAGTGTCTGCACCCCCGTCCTCTCCCCCCAGGGACAGCAATGACCACTCTCATCCCCCGTCCTCGTCGTCTGCTCTCCGGTGCCGGTCGGTTCACGCTCTCGTCCCGCACCCGGCTGGTCGCTCCGACCGCCCTGATCGCCGCAGCGATTCGCCTGCAGGAATCGCTGCGTGCCCCCACCGGCTTCCCACTGCCCATCGTCGAGGCCACCGCCGGCCCCGACGACATCCTCCTTCACCACAACCCCGCACTCGCCCCCGAGGAGTATCGGCTGGCGGTGGCCGACACCGGCGTGCGCATCGACGCGTCCTGCTCCCGCGGTGCTGGTTGGGCCGGCCAGACGCTGCTGCAGTTGTTCCCCGCTGCGGTCTACCGGCGTGCCCGCGTCGACGCGGACTGGAGCGCGCCCGCCGTCGCCATCTCCGACGCCCCGCGTTTCGGCTGGCGCGGTGCGATGCTCGATGTCGCGCGTCACTTCCGCACCCCCGCCGAACTGCGCCGTTTCATCGATCAGCTCGCGATGCACCGCCTGAACGTGCTGCACCTGCATCTGACCGACGATCAAGGATGGCGGATCCAGATCCATCGGTACCCCCGCCTGACCGAGGTCGGCGCGTGGCGTTCGGCATCGCAGATCGGCACCCACCCGGACGCGTTCACGACAGAGCCCCACGGCGGATACTACACCCAGGACGAGCTGCGCGAACTCGTCGCCTACGCCGCCGAGCGCGGCATCACGATCGTGCCCGAGATCGACCTGCCGGGTCACTCGCAAGCCGCCATCGCGGCCTATCCATCCCTCGGCGTGATCGGCGAGCCGATGGAACCCTGGACGCGCTGGGGCATCAATCCGAACGCCCTGGCGATGACCGACGACACCGTCGCGTTCTTCTGTCACGTGCTCGATGAGGTGATCGACATCTTTCCGTCACCGCACAT
The DNA here is from genome assembly GCF_047972865.1 of Microbacterium sp. Classification (GTDB taxonomy): domain Bacteria; phylum Actinomycetota; class Actinomycetes; order Actinomycetales; family Microbacteriaceae; genus Microbacterium. The sequence goes on along the minus strand of NZ_JBKEAY010000051.1, from coordinate 19,052 downwards.
CGGGATCGGCGGTGACGAATGCGTCAAGACCCAATGGCACGACGACGACGCCACCCAGGCGCGGATGCGCGCGCTGGGACTCGATGACGAGGAACAGCTGCAGAACTGGTTCATCGCGCGGCTGGGCGAGCACCTCACGCGGCGAGGCCGCATCCTCTACGGCTGGGACGAGATCCTGGAGGGCGGCGGCGCCCCGGGCCACGCCGTCGTCGCATCGTGGCGGGGCACGGTGGGCGCGGTCAGCGCGGCGCGCGCCGGCCACGAGGTGGTGCTCTGTCCCGATGACTCGGTGTACCTGGACTATCGCCAATCGGATGCGCCCGACGAGCCGATTCCCGTCGGGACGGTCCTGACGGTGGCCGACGTGTACGCGTTCGAACCGATCCCCGACGCGCTCACCGAGGACGAGGCCGCACTCGTCCTGGGCGGGCAGGCGAACCTGTGGACCGAGCACATCGATTCGGTGCGCCGACTGGACTACATGGCCTTTCCGCGGCTGTGCGCCGTCGCCGAAGTGCTGTGGTCGGGTCCGGAGCGGGATGCCGCCGACTTCGCAGCGCGGCTGCAGACCCATCTCGCGCGCCTCGACGCCGCCGGTATCGAATATCGGCCCGCCGACGGACCGCTGCCGTGGCAACGGCGTCCCGGTATCCCGGGCCGGCCGCAGACCCGCGGCGAACGGGAGGTTGAGATGGCGCGGTTGACCGAGAACATCCGCTGAGCCGCCGCGCGGGGGCGCCGCGGTCCCTCCCCCGCTTCAGCCGGCGGTGAAGGCGCGGGCGCGCGCGGAGACCGCCTCCCATGCCCCCGCCGCGACGTCGGCGGCCGAGATCACGCTGGAGCCGGCGGTCACCGCCAGTGCCCCCGCGCGGAGGAAATCGCCGGCGTTGGTGTGATCCACCCCTCCGGAAGCGACCAGCGGAATCTCTGGGAAGGGCCCGGCCAGGTGCCGGAAGTACGCCGCGCCGACTGTGTGCGCGGGGAACACCTTGACGGCGACCGCCCCGGCCCGATGGGCGGCGAAGACCTCTGTGGGGGTGAGCGCACCCATAAGGACGGGAAGCCCGAGCCCGACGACCTCCGGCACGAGGCAGGGGGTGACCAGGAACTGTGCCCCGGCGGCCGCCGCCCGGCGACCGAGGTCGGCCGAGGTGACCGTGCCGGCACCGATCAGCACCGATTCGGGGGCGGCGTCGACCGCCGCTGCGATGACCTCTTCGACGCCGGGAGTCGTGAACGCGAACTCGACGGTGCGGATACCGCCGGCGCTCAGCGCGGCCACGAGCGGCACCGGGTCGGGCACGGCCGCGAGCCGTGGCAGCGCCAGCGCGCGATCGGCGCGGAGGACCTCGAGAAGGTCGGTCATCGGGATGGGTCCTTTCCTGAGGATGAGAGCACGCGGCCGGCGACCGCTGCCGTGCGGACGCCGTCGCGGAGCGCGAACCGTCCGTTGATCATGACCGCCGCGATTCCCGCGGCCGACCGTCGCGGCTCGGCGAACGTCGCCCGGTCTTCGATCCCGTCGGGATCGAAGAGAACCAGATCGGCATAGGAGTTTTCTCGAACGGTGCCACGGTCGGCCAGCCCCAGCCGGCGCGCGGCGTTCCCGGTGAGATGGTGCACGCACTCCTCCAACGTCAGCACGCCGCAGTCCCTCACGTAGTGACCGAGGTACCGCGGAAAGGTGCCCCACGCGCGGGGGTGGGGTCGGGCGCCGACGAGGATGCCGTCGCTGCCGCCGCAGTGGGTGCGATGGCGCATCACGGCACGTACGTTGTGCTCGTGGCCGACATGCATGAGGACCCCGGTGCCGAAATCGTCAGCGAGCAGGATCCGCACAACCGTGTCTGTGGGCTCCTCGTCCTCGGCCTGGGCGATGTCGGCGATCGTACGGCCGACGCAGGGGGCCAGCGCGGGATCGGCGACACCGGAGATCTCGATCGCCGACCAGTCGGCTCGCTCTCCATGGAACCCATCGCAGCCGGTCACCTCGAAGGCGTCGCGTAGAGCGGTGCGGTGGCGCCCTGAGGCCAACCGCTCCCGGAGGACGTGAGGGCCGCCCGCGGCCAGAGCACTCGGGAGCAGCGCCACCAGCGTCGTCGCTCCCGGCAGGTACGGGTACGTGTCGAGGGTGATGTCGATACCGTCCGCGAGTGCCGCCTCGATCATGCCCAGGAAAGCGGGGGCGCTGTCGGCGTTGGAGGCGAAGTTGAGGGTCGCGTGGGTCAGGTGCAACGCGCACCCGCTGTCGCGCGCGATAGCGATGACCTCAGCGTAGGCATCGAGAGCGCCCCGCCCGTAGGAGCGCGTGTGCGGGGCGTAAAAACCGCCGTGCGCAGCGACCACACGGCACAGCCTGGTGAGTTCGGCGGTGTCGGCGAACATGCCCGGCGTGTACGTGAGTCCGCTCGACATCCCCACCGCTCCGGCGGCCATCCCATCGGCGAGCAACCCGCACATGCGGTCGATCTCACCGGCGGTCGCGGGACGATCGGTCTGCCCCACCGTGAGCAGCCTCAGGTTTCCCTGCGGCACCAGTACCGCGACGTTGGTGGCCGTCCCCCGGCCGAGCACGTCGAGATATTCGGCCACCGTGCGCCACGGGATCGGCAGTTCGGGGTGACCGTTCCAGCCAGCGATCTGCGTGCGCACGTCGGGCAGGATAGCGTCGCTCAGCGGCGCGTAGCCGAGGCCGTCCTGCCCGATGACTTCGGTCGTCACGCCCTGGGTGACCTTCGCGTCGTGCGCGCGGTCGGCGACGAGGGCGAGATCCGAGTGCGCGTGCATGTCGATGAACCCCGGAGCGAGCACATGTCCGGCGGCATCGACCACGTCGTCGGCGTCGCCGTCGAGAGCCGGCGCGACTCGGGAGATCCGGTCGCCGTCCACGCGGACGTCGGCGAGATAGGCCGGAGCACCGGTGCCGTCGACGACCCGCGCGCGGCGGAAGAGGATGCTCATGAGGTCCTACGGTCAGAAGAAGGTGTCGACAAAGTCGACAACGCGCGGGTCGTCGACATGTGCGTCGTCGAGGACAGGGATCAACCGCCACTTGTCGAGTGCGGTGCAGGGGTGCGAGAGACCGAGGCGGATGACCGAGCCGACCGGCAGCGCACCCGCGTCGGCACCGGCGCCCAACTGCAAGAAGCCGTGCTGGTCGTTGAGCGCACTCACGCGGCTGTCGCCGAGCGCGTTCCGGGTCTCAGCCGCGCTGAGTCCGCGCACCCCTTGGACAACCGGAAGGCCCTCGTCGAAGGGGAGGTCGCGTTTTCCTGCATCGAAAAGACGCAGCCTGCTCTCAGGCGCCGAGACGACACGCACCCAGGCGTGCATTGCCGAACGCAGCGCCAGCCCCGGGACCGTTCGACCGAGCGGACCGATTCCGGCATAGAAGCCGTCGTCGTGGACCTGGAACGCACCGGCGCGCACGAGCACTGTCGCAGTGCCGACCGAGCCGACCAGGCGGTCCGACACCCGGTCGAAGTAGGCGCTTCCTCCCGCCGTCACGATCGGGTGGGCGTGGTAGAGGCCACGTGCGGACACCTCGTTGTGCAGGCCGACCATCTCATCCAGGTAGGCATCCACACGCGCGAGCGAGGCCGGTGAGCGGTCGTGGGCCAGCGCGCCCTCGTATCCGCCTACCCCTGCCAGTCGCAGTCGCGGCGACGCGGAAATCTGCGCGGCCAGGGCCGTTGCGCGTTCCTGGCCGCGCGCGCCGGTGCGCCCGCCGTGCGCGCCCAGCTCCGCGATCACCGCGAGGGGGCGCCGGGCCCCGATGTCGGTGAGCACCCCCTCCATGAGAACGACCGTCGCCGGCGCGTCGGCCCACACGATGATCTCCACCTCGGGGTGGGCGTCCAGTTCGCGGGAGAGCCAGGCCAGACCGATCGGATCGACGACCGCGTTGGCGATGAGGATCCTCACGACGCCCGAGGCGCGCGCGACCTGCGCCTGCCACACCGTCGCCAGAGTGAGCCCCCAAGCTCCCGCGTCGAGCAACTGCCGCCACAGCGCCGGCGCCATCGTCGTCTTGCCATGGGGCGCCAGGAGAACGCCTTGGGAGCGTGCCCATTCGCTCATCACGGCGGTATTGTGAGCCAAGGCGGTTCGGTCCAAAGTCAGCAACGGCGTCGCGAACTCGCCGAGAGCGGGTCGGCGGTGCAGGACATCCTCACGCCTCTGCCCCCACATCGTCGGAGGAATGGACTTGTGATGGACCGACAGGGGGATCGGCGGGATGGCGATGAGATCACCTCGAGAGTGTTGCAGTAGGCGCAATTTGAATTGCGAATGACGCACTATGAACGTTAGTATCCTCGCTATGCCCCCGTCAACCCGACCGACCCCTCGTGCGGTCACGCTCGGCGAGGTACTGACCGTCCTGGTCCAGTCCGAGCCCGGACCCCTGGAGCATGCCAGGACCTTCACCCGTTCCCTCGGCGGCGCCGAGGCGAACGTCGCGATCGGGCTGGTCGCCCATGGGATCCCCACCTCGATGCTCACGCGCGTCGGCGACGACGGATTCGGCCGGTACATCGTCTCGCAGCTGAGCACTCTCGGTGTGGGCGTGGACGGCATCTGTGTCGACGACGACCTGCACCCCACGGGGCTGTACATCAAAGAAGTGGGTGGGCCGTCCGGGGGCGACAACGACCTCGGCGTGGGCGCCAGCCGAATGCACTACTACCGCCGCGGGTCGGCGGCGACCGGCATCGATCTGGCATACCTCCGCGATCCGCGCGCGGGGCTCCTGCTCGCCGACGCCGACCTGATCCACACCAGCGGAATCACACCGGCGCTGTCGTCCTCGGCCGCCGCCGCCCAGCGGGCAGTGCGCTCGCTGGCGGCCCCCCGGTCGCTGATCTCCTTCGATCTCAACTGGCGTCCCGCACTCTGGCGCAAGCGTGTCGGTGATGCGCGAACAGTTCTTGCGGAGTGCATGCACGGCGCCGACATCGTTCTCACCGGCGTCGGCGAGGCGGTCGCCGTCTTCGGCACCGACACCCCCGCGCAGATCCGCGAGGCGTTCCCCGAACCACGCTGGCTCATCGTCAAGGACGACGGCGCGGCCGTCGTGGCCTACGACCGGGACGAGCCGGTCACCGTCGGCGCGCGGCGGGTCGACGTCGTCGAGGCGACCGGGGCGGGCGACGCGTTCGCGTCGGGCGCCCTTGCGGGCATCGTGCACGGTCTGCCGCTGGCAGACGCCGTCCAGCAGGGCCACGACGCGGCAGCGCGGGTCCTCACCGTCCGTCACGACCATCTCAGCCCGAAGGTGAGCGTCCCGTGAGCCAAAGCGTTGACCGCGCACTCTCGCTCCTTGTCTTCCTGGAGCAGGGGCCGCACAGCCTCGGCGAGTGCGCCGACCTGCTCGGGGTGCACAAGTCCACGGCTCTGCGCTTGCTCCAGACCTTGGAAGCACAGCGGTTCGTCACGCACGACGTGACGCACCAGTATCAGCTCGGTAGCCGCATCTTCGAGCTGTCCAACGCGGCGCTCGCCCAGCGCAGTGTTCGTGACATCGTTCGCCCGCACTTGGAGCGACTGAACATAGAAACCGGACAGACCGTCCACCTCGCCGCCCTCGAGTCCGGTGAGGCCGTGTACATCGACAAGGTGGAGGCTCGCGCCGGCATCCGGATGTACTCCCGGGTGGGCCTGAGCGCGCCGGTGCACTGCACCGCCGTGGGCAAGGTGCTCGTCGCCGCGCTCCCCGAACCCGAGCGCGAACGCATTGCTTTGGCACTTCGCTACGAGCGCATGACCGAGAACACCATCCGCACACCGGCGGCGTTTCTGGCGGAGCTGGCCCGCGTGCGCGCCGAAGGGTTCGCGCGCGACCACCAGGAGCACGAAACCTTCATCAACTGCATCGCCGCGCCGGTACGCGACGGCTCCGGTGCCGTCGTGGCCGCCCTGTCCATGTCGGCACCGACCGTCTCACTCAGCGCCGAAGAGGCCTTTGCGCAGCGGCACCGCGTCATGCGCACCGCCGCCGAAGCCTCCGCCGACCTCGGTTGGGCCGGCGCTTCCCCGCGAAAGGAATTTTCATGACCGACAAGACAGCCGTCTTCACCGAGAAGGCACCCGCCTCCGCGCACACCTTCTCGCAAGGGGTTGCCAAAGGACCGATCGTCCAGGTGTCCGGTCAGGGACCCGTCGACGCGACGACAGGCGAGTACCTTCACCCCGGGGATGTGGCCGCCCAGACCACCCTGACCCTCCAGAACCTGAAAGCGATCGTGGAAGCGTCCGGCGCGACGTTCGACGACGTGGTCATGCTGCGCGTCTACCTCACCGATCGCGCGCACTTCCCGATCATGAACGACGCCTACGGGGCCTTCGTCGAAGCGCACACGACGCACGGCGTGCTGCCGGCGCGCACCACGGTGTTCACGGGGTTGCCTCGTGAGGAGATGCTCGTGGAGATCGACGGGCTCGCTGTTCGGTGACGCCCGGGCCACCGGGCCCGCGCGTATCGTGAGGCTGTGACGAGGATCATCGCCGGCCGGGCCGGCTCACTCACCCTCTCGGTCCCCCCTGCCGGTACCCGCCCGACCAGTGACCGGGTAAGGGAGTCGCTTTTCGGATCTTTGGAAGCGTACGGTCTGCTCGAGGGGGCTGCCGTGATCGACCTGTTCGCCGGTTCGGGGGCGCTCGGGTTGGAAGCCGCCAGCCGCGGCGCGGTGAGTGTCGACCTCGTCGAAAGTGCGCCCCGCGCGGCTGCGGTGGCCGCGGCCAACGCAGGTCGGATCGCCCACGCCGTGCCGGATGCCCGCGTCCAGGTGCATCGGATGTCCGCGGAGAACTTCCTCAAGAACACCACGACGATGTGGGACCTGGCGTTTCTCGACCCGCCGTATGACCTCGACGATGCGGCGGTCGGTGATGTGCTGGCACTGCTTCGCGCACGGATGCCGGAGGGAGCGACGGCGATCGTTGAACGCGCCGCTCGATCGAGCCGCCCGGACGCCGGGGAGGGCTGGCAGCTCGACCGCGAGCGTCGCTACGGCGACACCGCGCTCTCGTGGTGGACAGCTGGCTGACCGAGCGGCCTCACCCGGCGGTGCGGTCCCAGTCCCGGTACGGATCCCACCCGGCACGATCGACCGGCGCCTGACCGGCGATCGTCACCGCGTGTGCGCTGCGCTTGCACACCGTGCCGATGACGCGGAAGGCGCTCGGCATCGCACCCGGAAACGTGGCGAGCAGTGCGTGGTCTTCGCCACCGCGGAGCGCCACGGCATCCCGAGGCGGGTCGAGATCGATCGTGACACCCGAGGCATCGGCCATGCGTGCGGCATCCAGCAGCAGCCCGTCAGAGACGTCCATCATTGCGTTCGCGCCCGCCGCTGCGGCGGCGGTCCCGGCGGCGATGGGCGGTTCGGGCCTCAGGTGGGCGGCCAGATCGTCCCGTTCCTGGGGGCTGAGGAGCGCGAGGTCCACGGGGGCCGGTGTCCCGTCGGCGTCACGGAAGCGAGAGAACAGGATGTCGAGGCCGCGTACCGACGATCCCAGGCGGCCGGCCACCGCGACGACGTCGCCGGGTCGCGCCCCGCTACGTCGGACGGGATCGCGTCCGTCCAGCGAACCGAGCGCGGTGACGGCGATCGTCAGGGTGTCGGACACCGTGAGGTCACCGCCCTCGACCGCGCACCCCGGTGCGAGCCGATCACATCCTCCCCGGAGCCCTGCGGCAAGGTCGCTCACGAACGAGACGCTCGTCTCGGTCGGCATCGCCAGCGCCAGCAGCAGCGCCGTGGGCCGCGCCCCCATCGCGGCGATGTCGGCAAGGTTCACGGCGGCCGCCTTGAAGCCGAGGTCGTAGCCCGATGACCACGCAAGCCGGAAGTCGGGACCGTGGACGAGCGTGTCGGTACTGGCGACCACGCGGCCGTCGGGGGCGGCGATCACGGCGGCGTCGTCGCCGGGACCCACGAGCGCGCTCGAACTGCCCTTGAGCCCGGTCATGATCACCGCGAGGACCTCGGCCTCGCTCAGCTCGCCCACCGTCGTCACGCTCACCCGACCACGCTAGCCGGTCCGCCCGGCATGGCCGCGCAGGTAGCCTGGTGGGGTGACCCGTCTCCGTCTGTGCGCCGCGATCCCGCTCGCTCTCGCCCTCACCATGACGGGCTGCTCCACGACCGTGGCCATGGAGGCCGCGGCCGAGGCGAACGATCCCTCCTGCGCCGACGTCATGGTGCGTCTGCCCGATCGCATCGCGGGTGAGGACCGCCGCTGGACCGATGCCCAGTCCACCGCATCGTGGGGCGACCCGAGCAGCGTCCTGTTGACCTGCGGGGTGCCGGTGGTGGGCGCCTCGGAGCTTCCCTGTCAGAGCGCCGGCGGCGTGGACTGGATCATCGACGACAGCGACGCGCCCCGGTATCGGTTCACCTCGTTCGGGCGCTCCCCCGCGATCGAGGTCTACCTCGACTACGAGATCGTCAGTTCGCGTGATGTGCTGGATGCGATCGGCGCAAAGGCGGACGAGGTCCTCCCCGTCACCGGCGCCGCCTGCACCGACCTAGCCGCGCCGTGAGGCGTCCTCCCGCGCACGTCCGAGCTCGATGAGCTCGGTGATGAGCTCCGGGTACGGGACCCCCGAGGCGATCCAGCACTTCGGGAACATAGAGATCGGCGTGAACCCGGGCATCGTGTTCACCTCGTTCACGTAGAACTGCGTGCCGGTGAAGAAGAAGTCCACGCGCGACAGCCCCTGTCCGCCGACCGCCTCGAACGCGCGGGCCGCGATTCGCTGCATCTCGGCGAGCTCCCGCGGCGCCAGCTCGGCGGGGCAGACCAGTTCGACCCCGGCGCCGTCGAGATACTTGGCCTCGAAGTCGTAGAACTCCCGTCCCGTGACGACGATCTCTCCGGGAAGGCTCACCCGCGGGGCGCCGCCGTCGGACGCCTCGAGAACACCGCACTCGATCTCACGTCCCACCACCGCCTGCTCCACCAGGACGGTGGTGTCTTCGGCGAACGCGATGTCCAGCGCCGCGGGCAACTCAGACCAGTCCGACACCTTCGACACTCCGACGCTCGACCCGGCGCGGGCCGGTTTGACGAACACCGGCAGCCCCAGCTCGCGCATGCGGGCGTAGCAGCGATCGGCGTCACGTGCGAGGCCGCCCCGCGTCACCGTGACCCACGGAACGACCGGCACCCCCGCCGCCTGCAGGATGCTCTTGGTGGTGTGCTTGTCCATGCCGATCGCCGACATCAGCAACCCCGCCCCCGCATAGGGGAGGTCGAGGAGCTCCAGGAAACCCTGTATCGTGCCGTCCTCGCCGAAACGGCCGTGCAGAATCGGGAAGACCACGTCGATGTTGCCCAACGACGCCACCGTGCCGTCGGCGTGCTGTACCCGCAGCTCGCGCGACACGGCAGAGTCGGGCCACAGGATACGCGTGCCGTTGTCGGCGACTTCCGGCAGGTGCGCGGGATCGAGGCCGAACCGGTCGGGATCGTCCGTCTCGTGCACGTGGGCGCCGTCGCGAGTGATGCCCACCGGGATCACCCGATAGCGCTCCCGGTCAATCGCCCGGAGGACGCCCCCGGCTGTTGCGGAGCTGATCGAGTGCTCGCTGGAACGACCGCCAAAAAGCACCACCACCGTCGCTGCCATTCTGGGTCCTCTCGCCCTGGGGCTGGTCGTCGTCCGTCGTGAGGTGAGGCGCGATGTCACGCGGGTTCATCGCGCCGTCCAACACCATCTTCACCTGTTCCACGATGGGCATCTGCACACCGGCGGCGCGTGCCAGGTGCAGGACGGGCGCGACCGACGCCAGCCCCTCCGCGGTCTGGTCCATCTGCTTGACCACGTCTTGGAAGCTGTAGCCCTGTCCCAGCAAACGCCCGGCGGTATTGTTGCGGCTCAGTGGCGACTGGCACGTCGCGATGAGGTCACCCAGTCCCGCGAGGCCCTGCAGCGTCTCCGGGTGGGCCCCCTGCGCGACCGCGAAGTCGGTCATCTCCACGAGTCCGCGGGTGATGATCGATGCCTTCGTGTTCTCGCCGTAGCCGACGCCGTCGACGATGCCGATCGCCACCGCGATCAGGTTCTTGAGGACTCCCCCGAACTCTGTCCCGATGACATCGGTGTTCACGAACGTGCGGAAGTAGGCGTTGCGGGCCCGTCGGGCCACCGCGTCGGCGGTGTCCTGACTGCTGGAGGAGATCACCGCCGCGGTCGGTTGTTCGCGGGCGATCTCCAGCGCGAGGTTGGGCCCGCTGGCGACGGCGATACGGGCCGGATCGCAGTGCAGCTCCTGCTCGATGACCTGGCTCATGCGCAGACCGGTGCGGCGCTCGACGCCTTTCATGAGCGACACGACCGGGGCGTCGGAGCGTGCCAGGAGCGGGCGGACGGCCTTCAGGTTCTGCCGCAGCGCTTGACTGGAGATTGCGAGGTAGACCTGCGAGGCGCCCTCGAGCGCCTCCGACAGGTGGCGGGTCGCCGACATCGACCGGGGCAGGTTCACGCCCGGGAGGTACTGGCTGTTGCGTTTGGCCTCGTCGATCTCGTGCGCGAGCTCGGCCCGGCGCGCCCACATCACCACGTGCGCGCCGCCGTCGGCGAGCACCTTTCCGAAGGTGGTGCCCCAGCTTCCCGCACCGATCACCGCGATGCGCGGGCGCGCGGCATCCTGTCTACGGCTCAAGACGCCCCGTCTCGTTCTGCCCGTGCACGGATGGGTTCCACCGCTGCGTAGGCGGGGTCTGGCCGCGCAGGTCGCCGAGGAGGTCGGCAATGGCCGCCATGACCGCGTCGGTGGCCGCGGCGAGGTTTCCCGGAGTGGTCCGACCCCTCCACTGGGCGAGGTCGACCGGGGGGCCAAGCCGCATCTCCACCCGTTTGCGCGGCGGCCACAGCCGGAGCCTGCCGTACCGCGGCAGGATGTGCTGCACCCCCCACGTCGCGACCGGGATCACCGGGATGTCACCGGCCAGCGCGAGCCGCACCGCTCCGGTCTTGCCGCGCATGGGCCACAGCTCAGGGTCGCGGGTGAGGGAGCCCTCGGGGTAGACGATCACGCCGCGTCCGTGGGTGACGAGCGCCTCGGCCTGCGCGATGCTCTGCTTCGCGCCGGCCGCCGTCGACGCCCTCGGCACCGGCACCATGCCGGTCGAGCGCAAGAGCAACCCGAGCGCCGGTACCCGGAACAGGCTCTCCTTCGCCAGGAACCGTGGAGCCCGGCCGATTCGCCAGGTGCCGACGGCGAGGATGAGTGGATCGAACTCGCTGTAATGATTGGGGGCGAGCACGTACGGGCCGTCGGCGGGCAGGTGCTCCGCGCCGGTGACGCGCAGCCGCGCGAACCACCCGACGGCGGGGATGACGAGCAGGGCCGCGGGCCAGAACGCGCTCGGACGCGCCTTCTCGGGGGACGCCCTGCGACGGGGGGACGCAGACACGGCGGTCAGCCCAGGACGTCGAAATCCGCACCGAGGGCGGTGAGCTTGTCGAGGAAGCGCGCGTAGCCGCGGCGGATGATGTCGATGTTGCGGACGGTGGACTCCCCCTCGGCAGCGAGAGCGGCGATCACGTAGCTGTAGCCGCCCCGCAGGTCGGGCACCTGCACGTCGGCGCCGTGGAGCGGCGTGGGCCCGTTGATGACGGCGGCCTGCTCCAGCTTGCGGCGCGGCACCCGCCGGCCGGGCGCATCGATCCCTTGCGGGTGCACGACGATGTCGGCCCCCATCTGGACCAGCGCTCGGGTGAAACCAAGCCGGTTCTCGTAGACGGTCTCGTGGACCACGGAGGTGCCGCGCGCCTGCGTCAGAGCCACGATGAGCGGTTGCTGCCAGTCGGTCATGAAGCCGGGGTGCACGTCGGTTTCAACCACGACCGGCTTGAGCTCCGGGCCGCGGCGGAAACGGATGCCGTCCTCCGCGATGTCGAAGACGCCGCCGGCCTTGCGGTACACGTTCAAGAACGTGAGCATCTCCTGCTGTTTGGCCCCGCCGACGAAGATGTCGCCGTCGGTGGCCAGCGCCGCACACGCCCACGACGCGGCTTCGTTGCGGTCGAAGATGCACCGGTGGTCGTAGCCGCTGAGACGGTCCACGCCCTCGATGAAGACCACTCGGTTCGGCTCGTAGGAGATGATCGCACCCATCTTCTGCAGCACGCCGATGAGGTCCATGATCTCCGGCTCGATGGCCGCGTTGCGCAACTCCGTCGTGCCCTGGGCCCGCACCGCGGTGAGCAGAACCTGCTCGGTGGCGCCCACGCTCGGGTACGGCAGCTCGATGTTCGCGCCGCGAAGCCCGCCTGGCGCGGACAGCCGGATCCCGGTGGGGAGCTTCTCCACCACCGCGCCGAAGGCGCGGAGGGCGTCGAGGTGGAAATCGATCGGCCGGTCGCCGATGCGGCATCCGCCGAGGTCGGGGATGAACGCCTGCCCGAGCAGGTGGAGCAGCGGCCCGCAGAACAGGATCGGGATGCGGGAGGCGCCGGCGTGCGCATCGATCTCCTCCATGTGCGCGGAGACCGCGCCGGAGGGGTCCAGGCGCAGCGCTCCGTCTTCGACGGCGTCGACGCGCACACCGTGAGCTTCCAGCAGCGATCGGACGACCCACACGTCGCTGATGTCCGGCACGTCACGCAGGACGCTCGCCGAGTCGCCGAGGAGGGCGGCGACCATGGCCTTGGTGGCCAGGTTCTTCGCCCCCTTCACGTCGACGGTTCCCGACAGCGGGCGTCCGCCGCGGATGACGAGGGAGTGCCCCTGGACGGGGGTCGCCGGCATCGACGATTCGCTCACGAGTGATTCCATCCGATAAACCTCGCTGGTTCTTGAGAGGGCTTGCGTCCTGCCTCGTGCGCCGTGTGAGCGCGTTCGACTATCGGACCGGAAGCGTTCGCGGGCGCCACGCCTCTCGGCGCTGCTCGAATTCTGCGATGCGGTCTTCGTTGCGCATCGTGAGCCCGATGTCGTCGAGCCCTTCGAGGAGCCGCCACCTAGTGTAATCATCGATCTCGAAATCGACGCGAAGCTCGCCGATCTGCGCCGTCCGCGACTCGAGGTCCACCGTCATCTCGGCCCCGGGCGCGGCGTACAGCGCGGCCCAGATCGCCTCGACGTCGCTCTCGGTCACGGCACCGGTCACCAGGCCCTGCTTGCCGGCGTTGCCCCGGAAGATGTCCGCGAAGCGGGGGCTCAGCACGACGCGGAAGCCGTAATCGCGAAGCGCCCATACGGCGTGTTCGCGACTGGAGCCGGTGCCGAAGTCCGGACCGGCCACGAGGATCGAGGCTCCCTGGTAGGGGGCCTGATTGAGAATGAACTCGGGGTCCTGGCGCCAGCTGGCGAACAGGGCGTCGTCGAATCCGGTCTTGGTGACCCGCTTCAGGTACACGGCCGGAATGATCTGGTCGGTGTCGACGGCCGACCGCGTGAACGGGACCGCGATTCCGGTGTGTGCCGTGAACTTCTCCATGTCAGGCCTCCGTTCCGGCCGTCACCGGCAGATCGCTGGGACTGGCGAGGCGGCCCAGCACCGCCGTCGCCGCCGCCACGAGCGGGGAGACCAGGTGGGTGCGGCCGCCCTTGCCCTGGCGGCCCTCGAAGTTGCGGTTGCTCGTCGAGGCGCACCGCTCCCCCGGCGCGAGCTGGTCGGGGTTCATGCCCAGGCACATCGAGCAGCCCGCGAACCGCCACTCGGCACCGAAATCGGTGAAGATCTTGTCGAGCCCTTCGGCCTCGGCCTCCAGGCGCACGCGAGCCGAGCCGGGCACCACCATGACGCGGACGCCCTCGGCCTTCGTCCGGCCTTCGATCACGGCGGCGAACTGGCGGAGGTCCTCGATGCGGCTGTTGGTGCACGATCCCATGAAGACGGCGTCCACCGGGATCTCCTTCATCAGCGTTCCGGCGGCCAGGTCCATGTAGGCCAGTGCGCGTTCTGCGGCGGCGCGTGCGTTCGGGTCGCTGAACGATGCCGGGTCGGGAACGCTGTCGCTCAGTGAGACGCCTTGGCCAGGGTTGGTGCCCCACGTGACGAAGGGTTCCAGCTCGTTGGCGTCGAGGTACACCTCGGCGTCGTAGACGGCGCCCTCATCGGAGGGCAGCGTGCGCCAGTAGGCGACTGCATCGTCCCAGTCCTGGCCGGATGGCGCGTGCGGGCGGCCCTTGAGGTAGGCGAACGTCGTCTCGTCGGGGGCGACCATGCCCGCCCGGGCGCCGGCTTCGATCGACATGTTGCACATCGTCATCCGACCCTCCATCGACAGGGAACGGATCGCGGAACCGCGGTATTCGAGGACGTAGCCTTGGCCGCCGTTGGTGCCGATCTTGGCGATGACGGCGAGGATCACATCTTTTGCGGTGACGCCGGGCCGCAGCTCGCCCTCGACGGTGATCGCCATGGTCTTGAAGGGCTTGAGCGGCAGGGTCTGGGTGGCCAGCACGTGCTCGACCTCGCTGGTGCCGATGCCGAACGCCATCGCACCGAAGGCGCCGTGAGTCGAGGTGTGACTGTCGCCGCAGACGACCGTGATCCCCGGCATCGTGAGGCCCAGCTGCGGACCGACGACGTGGACGATGCCCTGCTCGGCGTCGCCGAGAGAGTGCAGCCGCACGCCGAACTCCGCCGCGTTGCGTCGCAGGGTGTCGATCTGCGTGCGGCTGGTGATGTCGGCGATCGGCTTGTCGATGTCGAGCGTCGGAGTGTTGTGGTCTTCGGTGGCAATGGTGAGGTCGAGCCGCCGCACGGGGCGGCCGTCGGCCCGCAGCCCGTCGAACGCTTGCGGGCTGGTGACCTCGTGCACGAGGTGCAGGTCGATGTAGATCAGATCGGGTTGGCCGTCCTCGCCGGCGACGACCAGATGGTCGTCCCAGACTTTCTCAGCCAGTGTGCGCGGGCGATCAGGGATGTTCGTGCTCATTGCTCTCGTTCTCTCGACGTCGGATGTGCCCGCGAAAGACCCCGCGACGAGGAGGGCTCAGTGACACTCGTCGCGGCTGCCAAGAAGGAGGAACGCAATCCGCATCGGGCCAGACTACCACCGGCCCGCTGGGCGACGGCTCCACCCGTCGGGGCGTTGTTCAGGCGTGTCCCTCGTCGTCCGCGGGCTCGGCCGCGGACGACGCTTTCGCGGCCGCCTCGTCGCGGCGGGAGGAGATGAGGCTCGCGACGGTCGCCACCACCATCGACACGACGATGACCCCGAGCGAGAGCCAAGTGGAGATCTCGGGGACCCAGGTGAGGTGCTCACCGTCGTTGATGAACGGCAACTCGTTGTTGTGCATCGCGTGGAACACGAGCTTGACGCCGATGAACGCGAGGATGAATGCGATGCCGTAGTGCAAATACTTCAAGCGGTCGAGCAGGTCGCCGAGCAGGAAGTAGAGCTGCCGAAGCCCCATCAGCGCGAAGATGTTCGCGGTGAAGACGATGAACGCGCTCTGGGTGATGCCGAAGATCGCCGGGATCGAATCCAGCGCGAACAGCAGGTCCGTCATCCCGATCGCGGCGAACACGATGATCATGGGGGTGAACATCTTCTTGCCGTCGACGACGGTGCGGATCTTCGCGCCGTCGTACTCGTCGGTGATGTCGATGGAGCGCCGCAGCACCCGCACCAGGAAGTTCTCCCGCTGCACGTCGCTGTCGTGGTCTCCGCCGGGGAACGCCTGTCGCCACGCGGTCCACACCAGGAACGCGCCGAAGATGTAGAAAACCCAGCTGAACTGCTCGATGATCGCCGCGCCGGCGAGGATGAACAGCCCACGCAGCACCAGCGCGATGATGATGCCCACCATCAGCACCTCCTGCTGGTAGCGGCGCGGTACCGAGAACTGGCCCATGATGAGCACGAACACGAAGAGGTTGTCGATGGACAGGCTGTATTCGGTCAGCCAGCCCGCCACGAACTGCCCCGCGTACTCGCCGCCAGCGAACACCCACATCAGCGCGGCGAAGATGAGTGCCAGCACGACGTAGAACACGACCCAGAGCGTCGACTCGCGGGTCGATGGGATGTGGGGACGCTTCAGGATCAGCAGCAGATCGGCGATGAGGATGAGCGTGAGCACGACGAGCGAGCCGATCTCGAACCAGACGGGGAGGTCCATAGAGGCCTTTCGGAGGGACGGCGGGTCTCGAAAGTCTCTCCCCCACGCGACGCGTGGCGCGCACCCGAGGCTCCGACCGCGGTGCCCGTGATGGCGGGTGCGCGAGGATGGGATACTCCCTCTCGCACGCACCAAGATACCGCACGGGCGAATCGTGTGAGACGGTGAGGCGGACGGCGACACTCATGAACGATGGCGCCACACGCAGAGGGAATCATGGACCCCACCGAAGAACGCACCGATCGTGAGCTCGTCGCCGCCGCCGCGAGCGGGAGCGAGAGTGCTTTCCGTGCGCTGTACCGCGCGTATGTGCGCCCGGTGTATTGGCTCGCCCACGGGCTGCTCGGGGCGGCCGCCGATGCCGAGGAGGTGACGCAGGAGACCTTCCTCACGGCGTGGCGGAAACTGCCGGAGCTGGTGTTGGAGAGCGAGTCGTTGCTGCCCTGGCTGGTGACGATCTGCCGTTTCCAGAGCGCGAATCGGGTCCGTCGGCTCGCCCGCGATCGTGCGCACACGCTCGCGGCGGTCGAGGACACCCTGCAGGCCACGTCGGACGTGGAGGGACAGGTGATCGCGGCGCGCCTGGCCGACCGCATCCTGACCGAGCTGGCCGGCCTCGCCGAGATCGACCGCGAGATCTTCCGGCTCTGCGCCGTCGAGGGCGACAGCTACCAGTCGGCCGCGCAACGGCTGGGCATCTCCCACGGCGCTGTCCGCAACAGACTCTCCCGTGTGCGCGATCAGTTGCGCACGACCGTTCGATCGGAGGAAGCATGACCCGCCATGATGTGGATCTGCCCCCGCTCAGTGACCGGCGAGTCGCCGCGATGGAGGATGCGATCTTCGCGGCCATCGCTCGCGAGGAGACTGCAGCGAGCCCCGTAGCCGCACATGCCCCGGGGCCGACCCTCTCGCCCGCGGTTCGCCCCAACACCCCGCCGCGTCGTCGCGTAGCGTCGCGGTATCGGCGAGCGTGGGCGGGACTGGTCGCGGCGGCCTCGGTGGCCGTCGTCGCGCTGGCGGGGCCCACGGTGCTGGCCACTCTGGCAGGCGCCGGGGCGTCGTCGACCGCCGGTGGCGCCACGGAGAGCGCCCCCGCCCGGGGAGGGAGCGCGTACGACGCGCCGGGCTCGGCGGCGGCGGACGGCGATGCGTCCGCGACGCCGGTGGATTCGGCAGACACGCGGGGCCGCGAGGTCGCCGTGACATCGTGGGCGACGCTCACGGTCACCGATCCGGCGGCGGCTGCGGACGAGGTCTCGTCCGCAGCGCGAGCCGTCGGGGGGTACGTGGAGTCGATGAACGTGCTCGCCGACGGTGAGAACGCGATTCCCGAGGACGGCGGGGTGAGCACCGTTGAATCGCCGGGTGTTGCGGCTTGGGTGACGGTGCGCGTACCGGCCGGCGAACTGGATTCGTTCACGGCGGCGCTCGGTGAGCTCGGCACCGTCACGGCGACGCAGGTCGATCGTCAGGATGTGACCGACGGTGCGCGCGATCTGCGCGCGCGTGTGGCCGCGTTGGAGACCTCGGTGGCTCGCCTCACCGAGCTGATGGGTGAAAGCGGTTCGGTCGGCGACCTCTTGGCCGCCGAGGAGGCGCTCGCGCAGCGTCAGGCCGAGCTGGATTCGGCGCGGCAGCAGCTCGCCCAACTGGACCGCACCGTCGCGATGTCGACGGTGACGGTCAACCTGAACGAGAAGGCTCCTGCCTCTCAGGCCGACCCGGCGCGCTTCGGCGACGGACTGACCGCGGGCTGGAACGGCCTCATCGCGGTGGTGAACGGGTTGGTCGTTGCACTCGGTTTCGCGCTCCCCTGGCTGGCGATCGCCGCCGTTGCAGCGGGGATCGTGTGGGTCGTGCGCCGCCGCCGTCGCCGCGAACGGCCGCCGACCGACACCAGCGACTGACGTTGAGCCTTGATCCGTAAGCTCGGGAGCGGCCCGGGAGAGTCGGGTGTGGCTGAGCCTTGATTGCTGTTTCGGTGGCTCCGGTGGACTGGCCGCTCGACTTTCCGGGGCGCCTTGACCGCTGATTGAGATGCGCGTTTCGGTCGCTGTTTACGGATCTGCCGGCGAGGAGTCCCTTCGGGTCGTTTGACGATGTTCACGACTCGAAGGAGAGCACGATGATGAACGATCCGATCCCTCGCGGCTGGTCCGGCGTCGACGTCGGAAAGGGGCACCACTGGGTGTGTCTCATCGACGACGACGGTGCGACGGTCTGGACCTCGAAAGTGGTCAACGACGAGCAGTCGATCCTGGACGCGATCGCCCGGGTCACGTCGGTGGCGGTCGACGTGACGTGGGCGGTTGATGTGACCGGGACGATGGCTGGGCTGCTGCTGCCGTTGCTGGCCGCGCACGTCCAGCAGGTGAAGTACGCGCCAGGGCGGGTCGTGAACCAGATGGCGACCGCCTACCGCGGGGAGGCGAAGACCGACGCGCGGGACGCGTTCGTGATCGCCGAGACCGCCCGCCACCGGACCGATCTGGCCGACGTCGACGTCCCGTCGGAGCTCGTGGTGGAGTTGCGGTTGCTGGTCACTCACCGCGCCGACCTGATCGCGGATCGGGTGCGGATCGTGAACCGGCTCCGAGATGTGCTGTCCGGCTACTTCCCAGCGCTGGAGCGGGAGTTCGACTTCGCTCACAGCCGTGGCGCTGCCGTGTTGCTGACCGGCTACCAGACCCCGGCCGCGATCCGCCGACTCGGCCCAGCGCGACTGACCAGCTGGCTCACCCGCCGAAAAGTGCGCACCGCGGGGAACATCGCCGCCCTCGCGGTCGCTGCGGCGAAGCTGCAGCACACCAGTGTTCCCGGCGAGCACGTCGCTGCGGGAATCGTCGCCGACCTCGCCGCCCAGCTACTGGCGCTGGACGACCGGGTCAGCGGCGTCGACGCTCAGACCCGTTCAACGTTCCGCGCTCACCCGCAGGCCGAGATCATCGAGTCCCTGCCCGG
>NZ_JBKEAY010000242.1:0-1699 GCF_047972865.1 Microbacterium sp. | reverse complement strand
ACGAGCCCCGGTCGCAGGCCGAGCTGCTCGACATCGCGCAGACCCCCACCGACGGCCGCATCGTCGTGGTGCAGCAGGCACTGCGCAAGGGCGCCACGATCGACCAGGCCTTCGCGGCGACGAAGATCGACCCGTGGTTCCTCGACCAGATCGTGCTGATCAACGAGGTTGCCGCTTTCGTGCACGCCGCAGGTGAACTGGATGCCGACACTGTGCGCGTCGCGAAGGACCACGGCTTCAGCGACGCCCAGATCGCCGAGTTGCGCGGGATCTCCGAGACCGTGGTGCGCGGGGTGCGGCACGGGCTCGGCATCCGCCCCGTCTACAAGACGGTGGACACCTGCGCGGGGGAGTTCCCCGCGCTGACGCCGTACCACTACTCGTCCTACGACACCGAGACCGAGGTCAGGCCGTCCGAACGGCGCAAGGTCGTCATCATCGGTTCGGGCCCCAACCGCATCGGCCAGGGCGTCGAGTTCGACTACTCGTGCGTGCACGCGTCGTTCGCGTTGTCGGATGCCGGGTTCGAGACCGTCATGGTCAACTGCAACCCCGAGACCGTCTCGACCGACTACGACACCAGCGACCGGCTCTACTTCGAACCGCTGACGCTCGAGGACGTGCTGGAGGTGCTGCACGCCGAGAGCCAGTCCGGGCAGATCTACGGCGTGGTGTGCCAGTTGGGCGGGCAGACCCCGCTCGGGCTGGCCAAGGGCATCGAGGCGGCCGGATACACGATCCTCGGCACGTCGCCCGAAGCGATCGACATCGCCGAAGAGCGCGAGCAGTTCTCGCGGCTGCTCGACCGGGCAGGCCTGGTCGCGCCCCGCCACGGCACGGCGACCGACGAGGCTGGCGCCGTGGCGATCGCCGAGGAGATCGGCTACCCGGTGCTGGTGCGCCCGAGCTTCGTGCTGGGCGGCCGCGGCATGGAGATCGTGTACGATACCGCGAGCCTGCACGACTACTTCGCCCGCATCGCCGACCAGGCGATCATCGGCGACGGCGCACCGCTGCTGGTCGACCGCTTCCTCGACGACGCGATCGAGATCGATGTGGATGCCCTCTACGACGGCACCGACCTGTACATCGGCGGCGTCATGGAGCACCTCGAGGAGGCCGGCATCCACTCCGGCGACTCGTCGTGCACGCTACCGCCCATCTCGCTCGGCCGCACCGAGGTCGACCGGGTCCGCATTGCGACGCTCGCGATCGCGGAGGGGATCGGGGTGCGCGGGCTGCTCAACGTGCAGTATGCGGTCTCGGCCGGGGTGCTGTACGTCATCGAGGCGAACCCGCGTGCGAGCCGCACGGTGCCGTTCGTGTCGAAGGCGCTCGGCATCCCGCTCGCGAAGGCCGCTTCGCGCGTCATGGCCGGGTCGAGCATCGCGTCGCTGAAGGAGGAAGGCCTGTTGCCGGAGCAGGACGGATCGCGGGTGCCGCTGGACGCGCCCGTGGCCGTCAAGGAGGCGGTGCTGCCGTTCAAGCGGTTCCGCACCGCCGACGGCGAGACGGTCGATTCGGTGCTCGGCCCCGAGATGCGCTCCACCGGTGAGGTGATGGGCATCGACCGCGATTTCCCGACCGCGTTCGCGAAGAGCCAGACCGCGGCCTACGGGGGCATGCCCACCAGCGGCACCGTGTTCCTGTCGGTCGCCGACGACGACAAGCGGGCCGTCATCCTGCCCGCCCACCGGCT
>NZ_JBKEAY010000034.1:0-1723 GCF_047972865.1 Microbacterium sp. | reverse complement strand
GCCGCCGCCGTCGTGTCGGCGCCCTTGCCGTCGCCGGCTCCCTTGCTCGCGTCCTTGCCGCCGCCTCGGGAGGTGCCGTCGCGAGAATCGGTGCGGTAGAAGCCCGGACCGTTGAAGGTGACCCCGATCGAACCGTACTGTTTGCGCAGCCGTCCTCCGCAGGCCGGGCACTCGGTCAGGGAAGCGTCGGTGAACGACTGCACGGCATCGAATGCGTGGTCGCAACCGGTGCAGGCATAGGCGTAGGTGGGCATGGGATCCTCGTTCGGGTCAGAGTTTCGGCGTGAGCTCGATCGTGCGGGTGGGGGTGACGACGCCGGTCACCGGCTGGTCGTGCAGGTCGCGGGGGATGTCGTCGATGAACTCGGCGTCGAAGACGACGGCATACACGGGTGGGCGATTCTGCATCGAGCCGAGGGTCTTGTCGTAGTAGCCGCGGCCCCATCCGAGCCGCGTCCCGGAGCGATCCACGGCGGCGGCGGGGATCACGAGCACATCGACCTCGTCGACGGCGAGGGGACTGAGCAGATCACCGGCCTGTTCCGGGACGCCCATCGCCGCTTCCACGATCTCGCCCGCGTCGTCGGCGACGACCCAGTCCAGCAGGCCGTCGGTGCGCATAACCGGCAGCAGCACCCGGATGCCGCGCGCCAGCGCCCCCGCGACGAACTCCCGGGTGCCCGGTTCGGTCGGAGTGGACAGAAAACACGAGATCGACCGGGCGGCGTAGCGCGAGATCAGTGCGTCCAGCTGTGTCTTGACCCCGGCCGCAGACTGCGACAGCGACAGCGGTGAGCGCTGTTGTCGACGCTCACGCAGCTCGGCGCGCAGCGCCCGCTTCGCATCGTCGATCTCGCCGGTCACGTGATCGATTCTAGACACCGGCCGGATGTGCGGCCCCGCGGCACCGCGCACCGGTCTGGGGTGCGGGATGTCGGGTGCGGGATGCCCGGTGTGGGATGCCGTTCAGCGCTGGGTACAGTGGAGCCATGGCCGAATCACACATCAAGGCTGTCATCCCCGCCGCGGGTCTGGGGACGCGGTTCCTGCCGGCGACCAAGGCGATGCCCAAGGAGATGCTTCCCGTCGTCGACAAGCCGGCGATCCAGTATGTCGTCGAGGAAGCCGTGTCCGCTGGCATCCCCGACATCCTCATCATTTTGGGGCGCAACAAGAACAACATCTCCAACCACTTCGACGCGGTACCCGAGCTCGAATCCAACCTCACCCACAAGGGCGACCTGGATCGTTTGGAGCGTGTCACCGAGTCCAACGACCTCGCCGACATCCACTTCGTGCGGCAGGGGGAGCCGCGGGGTCTGGGCCACGCCGTGCTGCGGGCGCGCGGGCACGTCGGCGATGCCACATTCGCCGTGCTGCTCGGCGACGACCTGATCGACGAGCGGGATCCGTTGCTGACCCGCATGCTGGCGGAGAACGAACGCACCGGGGTGTCGGTCATCGCCCTCATGGAGGTCGATCCCGACCACATCCACATGTACGGCGCGGCCGCGGTCGAACCCACCGATGATCCTGACGTGGTCAGGGTCACCGGGCTGGTCGAGAAGCCGAGCAAAGAGGACGCCCCGTCGAACTATGCCGTGATCGGTCGGTACGTGCTCACTCCGGAGGTTTTCGGCATCCTGGAGCACACGCCGCCCGGCCGCGGCGGCGAGATCCAGCTGACCGACGCCCTCCAGGAGCTCGCCGTCGGCTCCGGCGT
>NZ_JBKEAY010000230.1:0-1913 GCF_047972865.1 Microbacterium sp. | reverse complement strand
CGGTGAGCTTGAAGACCGGGATGCCCGTCCACATCGAGACGATGTCGGCGATCTCCTCCTCACCGATCGACGGACGCGGACCGCCGTCCTCGGACTTCCATTCCTCTTCCAGATCGCGCTTCTTGTTGGTGAGGCGCCGCTCGTTGTCGCGGAGGTTCGCGGCCTTCTCGAACTCCTGCGCCTCGATGGCGGCTTCCTTCTCCTTGCGCACCGACTCGATCTCGTCTTCGAGTTCGCGGTACGACGGCGGTGCCGTCATCGTCTTGATGCGCATGCGGCTGGCGGCCTCGTCGATGAGGTCGATGGCCTTGTCCGGCAGGAACCGTTCGGAGATGTATCGGTCGGCGAGGTTCGCCGCGGCCTCCAGCGCTTCGTCGGTGATCGTGCACTTGTGGTGCTCTTCGTACCGATCGCGGAGCCCGCGCAGGATCTGCACGGTCTCTTCCTGCGACGGCTCATCCACCCGGATCTGCTGGAAGCGGCGCTCCAGCGCCGAGTCCCGCTCGAGGTACTTGCGATACTCGTCCAGGGTGGTGGCACCGACGGTCTGCAACTCGCCGCGAGCGAGCGCGGGCTTCAGGCTGCTGGCCGCGTCGATGGCGCCCTCGGCCGCGCCGGCGCCGACGAGATTATGGATCTCGTCGATGAACAGGATGATGTCGCCGCGCTGGGTGATCTCCTTCATCACCTTCTTGAGGCGCTCCTCAAACTCGCCACGGTACTTGGAACCGGCGACCAGCGCGGCCAGGTCGAGGGTGTAGATCTGCTTGTTCTTGAGGAGCTCGGGAACCTGGTTGCTGGCGATCCGCTGTGCGAGTCCTTCGACCACCGCGGTCTTGCCCACGCCCGGTTCGCCGATGAGCACCGGGTTGTTCTTCGTCCGGCGCGAGAGGATCTGCATGACCCGCTCGATCTCCTCCTGGCGACCGACGACGGGGTCCAGCTTGCCCTCGGACGCGATCTTGGTGAGGTTGCGCCCGAACTGCTCCAGCAGCTTGCTCGACTTCTTGTCCTGCTGCTGACCGCTGGACTGGCCACCCTGCTGACGCCGTCCCGGGCCGGACAGCATCCGGATGATCTCGTTGCGGATCTTCTCGCTGTCGGCATCGAAGTCGTTGAGGATCCGGGCGGCGACGCCCTCGTTCTCGCGGACGAGTCCGAGCAGGATGTGCTCGGTCCCGATGTTGTTGTGCCCCAGGGACAGGGCCTCGCGGAGGGCGAGTTCGAGCACCTTCTTGGCGCGCGGCGTGAACGGGATCTGCCCCGAGGTCACCTCTTCGCCTGAGCCGACGATGCGGATGACCTGGGCACGGACCTCCTCGACGGTGATCTCGAGCTGCTCGAGCACGCGGGCGGCGAGCCCTTCCTCTTCGCGCAGCAGCCCCAGCAGAATGTGCTCGGTCCCGATGTAGTTGTGTTTGAGGGTGCGCGCCTCCTCCTGGGCAAGCACCACGACCTGTCGCGCGCGTTCCGTAAACCGCTCAAACAACGGGGAGAAACCTCCTACTCATGCGGGACCGGCGTGGAGCGACGGGCACCGCGTTGACCCGGGGCGTTGGGTGGTCGACCTGAGTTCGATCATCTGGGCGAACCTGCCGAGATACCGCACAACCACCCCATCTTGGCCGCAAGTACTGCAATTCCGAGAAGGCCGATGGTAGCACGACCCCCCCATGTCCCCGCCCACATCGGTTCGCCGTGAGCCGCGCTGAAATGATGCGCCAGTCGGCCCCCATCCGACCACCCCAGGATGGATGGTTCTGCTGCGGCCGTCCGAGGGAGGCCCACCCGCGACGGGCGGTTGCGGGGCGCCCTCACAGCAGGTCTCGACCTTGCGGTGGCAGCGGTCGCACCAGACGCCGTTGTGCCGCCAGACCAGGACGCCGTCGCAGATGGGGCAGCACGGCGATCCC
>NZ_JBKEAY010000227.1:0-11484 GCF_047972865.1 Microbacterium sp. | reverse complement strand
AGCCGGCACCCCGCAGCCGTGCCGCCGCGCGGGCCGCCTCACCTCGCCGCCTGCTCCGCCCCCTCGGGGGGAGCTCGACCCCGTGCGGGGCCGGAGGCCGCCGCACCGCGTCGGACGGGTGATGCACACCCCGGTGCTCACACCCAGCGCAGAGAGGTTGCTCCATGTTGCGCACGCGTGTTCTCGCGGGGATCGTGGCGGTGGTGGTGGCGATCGTGCTCGTCACGGCACCCGCGGCATCCGCGCACGCCGACCTTCTCAGCAGTTCGCCGAAAACCGGCGAGGCGCTCGCGTCAGCACCGACCGAAGTGACCTTGCAGTTCACGGCGGATGTGATGACCGTGGGCGCGGCGGTGGTCGTCGCCGACGGCGACGGCACCGACTGGACGGCGGGAGACCCCGTCATCGACGGCGCCGTCGTCACCGTCCCGCTGCGGGAAGGGATGCCGGACTCCGGCTACGAACTGCGCTGGCGAGTCGTCTCCAGCGACGGACACCCGATCGCCGACGTCATCCCGTTCACCATCGGTGACGCGGAACCGTTGTCACGCTCGAACGCGTCCGACCCGTCACCTGTACCGGCGGATGCCGGGCAATCCAAGGGCTCCGAGGTCGGCGCCGCCACGGATCAGTCCACGACTTCGGGCGATGTCTTGCGAGCCGTCGCCATCGGCGCGGGCGGGGCGGTCGCAGCGGTCGCCGTGTTCGTGCTGTTCCTCTTTTTTCGCCGACGCCCAGGCGCCGGCACCGGGACGGCGTCGCAGGACGCACCCGGAGAATCCTGAAAGGCACTTCTATGAGCATCCGCTCCACTATCCGCTCCGGCGCCGTCGTCGCCGCAGCCGCCCTGGCCATCGCCCTCACCGGCTGCGCCAGCGACACCTCCACCACGACCGCCGGGGACACGACCGCCGCGGTGACCACCGCCGCGGAGCAGGTCACCATCACCGACTCGTGGGTGAAGGCGGCCGAGGAGGGCACCATGACGGCCGCGTTCGGCGAGGTGTCCAACGCAGGCGACGCCGACGTGACAGTGACCGCGGTATCGACCGATGCCGCACCCATGGTCGAGTTGCACGAGACCGTCGCCGACGACTCCGGTGAGATGACGATGCGGCAGATCGAGGGCGGCTTCGTGATCCCCGCCGGTGGCACTCTGACGCTGGAACCGGGCGGCAACCACATCATGCTGATGAGCCTGCCGGCCACGATCGCCGCCGGTGACGACATCGCGTTCACGATGACGTTCTCGGACGACTCCACGCTAGAGTTCACGGCGCCCGCGAAGGACTACGCCGGCGCGAACGAGAACTACGACGACGGCGAGTCGATGAACCACGACGACATGGATCACTGATGACCGGCGACCGCGCACCCGGTCGCCGAGGATCGACCCGGCGGCAGTTCCTCCTCGGAGGGGCTGTCGCCGGCGTCGGCGCCGCCACGGCGGTCGGGATCAGCTCCGCGCTGGACCGCCCCTCGGATGCGCGGGAGGATGCCGACACCGGATCCGCCGCCCGCCACGGCGCTGCCGTCGTCCCGTTCTACGGCCCGCACCAGGCCGGGATCGACACCGAGCCGCAGGCACACGCCGTCTTCGCGAGCCTCGACCTGCGCGACGACGTTGATCGCTCCGGGCTCGTGCGGCTGATGCGCATCCTCACCGACGACGCCGCCCGCCTCACCCAGGGCGCGAACGCCCTCGCGGACTCCGAGCCCGAACTGGCGGTCGACCCGGCCCGTCTCACCGTGACGTTCGGCTTCGGTCCGGGGTTCGTCGCGCGCACCGACACCCCCGCCCCCGCCTGGCTCGCTCCCCTCCCCGCGTTCTCGATCGACCGCCTCGACCCGGCATATGGCGACGGCGACCTGCTGATCCAAGTGGCCTCCGACGACCCCATCACGCTCGCCCACGCCACCCGGATGCTGCTGAAGGACACCCGCAGTTTCGCCGCGCTGCGATGGACGCAGCGAGGGTTCCGTCGCGCGTACGGCACCGCGAAACCCGGCGCCACGATGCGAAACCTGTTCGGCCAGGTCGACGGCACCGTCAACCCGACGCCCGGCACCGCCGACTTCGACGACGTGGTGTGGTCGGCCACCGGCTGGCTGGCCGGAGGCACCGGTGTCGTCGTGCGCCGCATCCGCATGGATCTGGACAAGTGGGACCGGCTCGACCGCGGCGGCCGCGACCAGACGATCGGCCGGTTCCAGAGCAACGGCGCGCCGCTGACGGGCACCGAGGAGCACGACGAACCCGACTTCGAGGCGACCACGGCGCTCGGTTTTCCGGTGATCCCGGAGTTCTCGCACCTGCGCCGGGCCCGCAGCGACGACACCACCGAGCGGATCTTCCGCCGGGTGTACAACTACGACGATGCCCCCGAAGGCGACCGCGTGTCCGACTCGGGCCTGTTGTTCGTGTCGTTTCAGGCCGACGTGGCGCGCCAGTTCACGCCGCTGCAACGCCGACTCGACGAACTCGATCTGCTCAACGAATGGACCACCCCCGTCGGGTCGGCCGTGTTCGCGATCCCGCCCGGGTGCGAAGAAGGCGGGTACGTCGGCGAGACGCTGCTGGCCTGACGCGACCCATCACCGGCCCCCGCCCGTCAGGCCGCCTGGGCATCGACCTTGCCGTCGTTCTCGCGCACGGGGTAGGTGCGCAGCGGCGTCGTGGCCGGACCGCGCACGACGGCGCCGGTGGTGACGTCGAACCGGCATCCGCCGCACTGGCACATGATGGTGATCTCATCGATCATCAGACCCGCCGACAACGGACAGCCGTGCTCGGGGCAGAGGTCGTCGAGCGCGTGCAGCGCGCCGTCGACGCGGGTCACGGTGACGCGTTTCTTGACGCCGTCGACGTACCACGGGACGACCTGGAAGTCGTCGAGTTCGGCGACGTCGCCGAGCGAGCGATACGTATCGGATGCCGTGGTCATGGCGAACTCCTCCGGGCAGGTCCCCGTTGTCGTAGGGGTAGGGGTAGGCGGGGATCATCTGTTCGACGGTGGCATCCAGCCGCAGCTCGCCGGGCGCGTCCGCCGGCGCGAAGGGCCGATGCGGCAGGACCGGCTGGAGCCGCCGGCAGCCGGAGCCGAGCGCCGCGCGTGGGTCGTCGTCGCCCTTGTTCGACCGCAACGACATCGCCCGTTCGGCGAGAGAGGTGATCGTCAGCGAAGGATTCACACCAGGGTTCGCGCGGAACGCCGCGACGCTGCCCCGAACCCAGAACCGATGTCGATCACGTCGCCGTCGAACCCTACCATCAGCATCTCCCCGAAAGATTCGATGAGGCTGACGGCGCCTGCCGACGACGAGGCGATGCTCGCCCCGGGGCACGATCGCTGCCCTCGCCTGCAGTACGACCCCGTTGCGGGGACGTGTCTAGAGCTCCCCCGCCCAGGAGGGACGCGGAACCTGTTCGGCCAGGTCGACGGCACCGTCAACCCGACGCCCGGAACCGCCGACGTCGTGGCGTGGTCGACCAACAGCTGGCCGGAGGCACCGGTGTCGTCGTGCGCCGCATCCACACAATTGCGGAGATCTGCACAATTGCGGAGATCTGCACAACTACGGACCAGCCCAGTCAGCTGCATCCGGAGAACTGCAGATTTCCGGCGGTGTGCGGCGTGTTCGGCCGCCACGGCAGCGGCACCACCCCCGCCGTGTTACTGCTCGCCGATGCGGATCAACCCGGTGCGCGCAGCCTTGATGACCACCTGCACGCGGTCGCGTACCGCCCACTTGGTCATCACCTTGCCCAGGTGTGTCTTGACCGTCGCCTCGGACAGGTGCAGATCCTGCGCGATCTCGGCGTTCGATCGTCCCCGCCCGAGCGCGACGACGACATCGAGTTCGCGTTCGGACAGCGCTTCCCCGTCCGACAGCGGTTGCGGCTGGGCGTCGCGCGCCTCACGCACCGAATCGACCAGTCCTCGAGTCACCTGCGGGGAGATCACGCAGGCGCCGCTGTGCACTTCGCGGACGGCCTCGACGATCTGCTCAGGCTCGGCATCCTTCACCAGATATCCCGATGCCCCCGCTCGCAGCGCCGGAATCACGTAACGCTCCGATGAGAACGTCGTGATGGCGACCACGCGCGTGTCCGGGAAGGCCGTGACGATCTTCTCGGTGGCTTCGACTCCATCGAGGTTCGGCATCTGCATGTCCATCAGAACCACGTCGGGGCGCAACGCGGCGACCTGCCGCAGCGCGACGGCCCCATCGGATGCCTCACCGACCACCTCGAGGTCTTCGGCGGCACCGACGAACATCACGAGAGCCCGGCGCATCAGCGCCTCGTCGTCGGCGATCAGGACACGAATCGGCATCGTCGGCCATCTTATGGCGAGGCTGGCTCCGACGAAAGGTCGATCGGGAAGAAGACCATCGTGGGGCGCGACCGTCGCGCCGATGCGACATCGTGGCCCGTGGGCCCGCTCGACGCGACCGCCCGCTCACCGCCACCTCCACGAAAGGACCTCTCCAGTCATGTTCCCCATGATCGACTTCACTG
Organism: Microbacterium sp.; assembly: GCF_047972865.1. Taxonomy (GTDB): domain Bacteria; phylum Actinomycetota; class Actinomycetes; order Actinomycetales; family Microbacteriaceae; genus Microbacterium. Next base: position 6,962 of record NZ_JBKEAY010000227.1, on the reverse strand, counting down.
CTCCGTTCGGAATCAGCGCGTTTCTGTGTCGTCTCCTCCGTTTCTGCTGATCGATCTGCCCCAATAATGAGGAGATGAGCCGGGCGAGCCGTACCAACGCGAAGCCCTCATGGCGACGCCTCGTCGGCAGCGGGATGCCGTTCTTCGCTTTCCAGCCCCTCGCCACACCGGCGCGCTACATCGCCACCGCACTCATCCTCCTCTTCGTCGTCGGCAATTTCGTCCTCGCCGACGTGGGCGAAATGACGGGTTGGCGCTTCGTCGCCTACGCGCTCGTGTGGATGGTGGCGGCACTGGCGCCGTGGTTCCCGCCAGCGGTGGCCGTCGCCATGATCCCCGCCGGTACGCTCGGGCTCATCGCCGGGCTGAGCACGAACGCCACGTTGGCCTTCATCCTCGTCGCCGCCTTCGTCTCGCTGGCGTGCTCGCTGCGGTTGATCGTGGCCTATACCGCGGCGTACGTGATCTGGCAGTTCGCGACGATACCGCTCGAGAACCGGGAGTTCGACGCCGGGATGTTCTCGGTACTCCTTGTCTTCTTGGCAACCACTCTCATCGGCCTCGGTTTTCGTGCCGCCCGCAACCGGGAGCAGTCCCTGAACGCACAGATCGCCGATCAGGAGCACCTGAGGCGCGAGGCCGCCGCGCGCGAAAGGGCGCGCATCGCCGCGGAACTGCACGATGTCGTCGCACACGACCTGACGATCATCTCGATGCACGCCCACGCCCTGCGCCTGGGCCCGGACGAGGCGAGCCGGGCCGACTCCGAACGTGTGATCGGCGAGTCCGCCAAGCGCGCCCTCATCGACCTGCGACATCTGCTCGATGTGCTCTACGGCCCGGAACGCATGACTGTTGATGCCAGCCGCGATACGCTCGCAACCACGCTCGGCGCCATCGAGAACGAGCTGACGGCGGCATCCATCCCGGTCCACCTCGAGATCGACGAGACCGAGCCGATCCCCCGAAGCATCGACCTTTCCCTCACCCGCGTCGCCCGTGAGGCGGTCACCAACATCGTCAAGCACTCCCCCACCACCGCCGGTGTCCGTATCGCCCTGGCCACCGCAGGCGGTGCAGCGACACTCACGATCAGCAACAGCCCGGAACGCGGCTCGCAGCGTATGCGGCTGCCGTCATCGGGGTACGGGTTGATTGGCATGCGCGAACGCGTGGAGGGCGTGGGCGGCACGTTCCACGCCGGTCCGGACCAACACGGCTGGACGGTGCGCGCGACGATTCCCCTGGACTGAACCCGGTTCGGGGGCTGGACCCGGCGACACACAGCACCCCTCGTCTTGTCGCTCATCCTTTCGTCGCAGCCGAACGTACGCGTCTGGGCGATCCGCGGCGCCCGCACCGTTGAGAGCGTGGACGCAGTCGGTGAGACGCCGACCGCGGATGGGGCCCCCGCTCCGCCCGTTACGGCACCGAAGGGAGGTGAACCCAATGCTGTCGACCCTCGGACGTGCTGAAGCACTTCACCAGTGAGAACGCTGTTGCTCCGGGCGGTTGGCACGGCTCCTGCTGCCGCTGGTGCTGGGCATCGATCTTCTACGCGCACTCGGCGTCCCATCCGGGTTCGGGGCGGACCGGAGTTCGCCCCGCACCCCGCACCTCGAAAGGAAATACCGTGTCCCTCGCCGCACTCACCGGCATCACACAGCACTACCCGGGTCTGTCCCGCCCCGCACTCGACGACATCACCCTCTCCGTCGAGCCGGGCACGATCGTCGTGGTCGTCGGAGCGAACGGTTCCGGAAAGACGACTGCCATGGAGATCCTGTCCGGGCTACGCGTCCCCGATACCGGAGTGGCGACCATCTGCGACCAGCGTGTGATTCCCGGCGGCGCGCACCGATACGAGATCGGCGTGCAATTGCAGAACGCCGGCCTGCCGCAACGGCTTCGCGTCAAGGACGCGATCCGTTCGGTCTCCTCGCTGTACGCCGACCCGGGCGACGTGGACTCGATCCTGCACTCGCTGGGGCTCACCGACCGGCTCGACCAGATGATCGATCGTCTCTCCGGCGGCTGGCAACGACGCGTCGACATCGCGCTGGCCTGTATCGGCCGCCCGCGCCTGCTCATCCTCGACGAACCCACCAGTGGGCTGGACCCCAATGCCCGGGCCGACCTCTGGGAGTTTCTCCGCAACATCCGCTCCCGCGGCGTCGCAGTACTGGCCTCCACGCACGACCTGGGCGAGGCGGAGAGCTTCGCCGACCGCCTCGTGGTGCTCGACAAGGGGCGGATCCTCCTTGACGGACCGGTCGAACGCGTCCTCGTTTCCGCGGGCGGGGACTCGCGGCTGCTGCTCACCGGCGCCGGCCCCCGGGAGGTGGCCTCGCTCACCGCCGCCGGGTTCGCCCCGCTCCACCGTGCGGATGCGGTCAGCGTGGTCAGCGAACGCTCCGCGTTGCTCGCGCTTCGCGATCAGCTGGAGCAGGGCCGCATCGCCGGCGACCTCGACTTCCGTGATGTTGTGGTCGGCCCGGTCCGTCTCGAAGACGTCTTCCTCTACGCATCCACCCTCGACAGCCGACAGGAGCTCAGCGCATGAGCGCCGCCGCCCCCACTCCACTCACGCCCGACTGCGCGACCGAACGCAGCGCACGCCAGGCCGCCGGCAACCTCGCGAAGATGTACGTCACCTGGTTCCGCCAGGAGTTCGTCCTGCTGATCCGAGAGCCGGTCGCGGTCTTCTTCTCACTCGCGTTCCCGCTCGTGATCTACGTGTTCATCGGCATCCCGTACGCCAACGAGGAACTGCCCGGCGGCATCCGCTTCATCGACGCGATGTTCCCGACCCTGATCGGCACCGTTGCAGCGAACCTGCTGCTGATGGGTCTGCCGATCTACCTCGCCGAGCTCCGCACCCGCGCGGTCATCCGACGCTACCGGGTGCTGCCCCTGCCCGGCTGGATGTTCGCCATCGCGTGCCTGTCGTCCATGCTCGTGCTGGTGCTCGCCGCGTGCGCCATCATCGTCACCGTCGTGGGAGCGCAGCACGGCCTCCGCCCCGAGATGCTCTCCCCGGCCTTCCTCGCGCTGTGCGCCGGTCTCCTGGTGTGGCTGAGCGCGCTGGGGTTTCTGATGGGGACGCTCCCGGTCGGGTCGCGCACCACCCAGGCACTGTCCGCGGTCGTGTTCTTCGTGATGTTCTTCGGCTCCGGTGCCGCCGCTCCGCTCGACGGCCTCCCCGAGTTCTTGCAGCGCATTCTCGACGGCAACCCGCTCAAGCAGTGGTTCGACGTGATGGTCGGGGTTTACGTCGGCTCCGAGGTCACGACGCCCCAGTGGCTGTCACTGCTCATCGCCGTCCCCCTCACGATCGTGTGCACGTGGATCGGACTGCGCTTCTGGAAGCGCGCCTGACCCTGCATCCGCACCGGACAACCGCCCCGCCATCGAAAAGGAACGACCCATGATCTCTCACACCGTCTACAACCGCCAGACACCCTGGGCGCCGTTCGTCGCGGATGCCCACGCCCACGCCGCGCTGGAGGAGATGCTCGCTGTATATACAGCCCGTTCGGTGCCGTGCGAAGCGTGCTCACCACCTTCCGCTCCGGCGGGGGCACCGGCGGCTTCCAGGGCTCGACCACCCCGTATCTCGCTGGACCACACGTTCCGACGCATGCTCGGCCTTGGCGCGCTGAACGCAGGCCTGGACCGCGACATCTACGGCGGGGGCAAGGGCCTCACCCTGTTCGATTCGGTCGCCTCGTCGCTCGGCGAGGCCATCGAGCGGATGCTGGGGTCGTTCTCCTCGATGGAACTGCGCGGACCCGACGACCGGCTCGTCGCCAGCGCCGCACAGATGACGGCGCGTGGCCTGACCATCGTGGACCCGGCGCAGTACGCCCTGTTCACCGACGAGCAACTCGACTCGGAGGGGTTCCGCTGCGTGCGGTGGGAGCCCGACACCGTGCTCACCTGGCACCGCGGCACGAACCTGCTCACCGGCGAGGACCACTGGGTGCCGGCGCAGCTGGTGCACCTGTTCTACATCGCCGAACCCGGCGAACCGCGCATCGGGGTGTCGTCCTCGGGCGGCCTTGCCACGCACATCGACGACCGGCGCGCGCTCAGCCACGGTCTGCTTGAGGTCATCGAGCGCGACGCGGTCAACCTGTCCTGGTTCTGCCGCATCCCGCTCACGCGCATCGTGATCGACCGGCCGTTCGCCGATCCCCACATCAATGCGTGGCTGGCCGATGCGGCACGGGTCGGCGTCGACTTCGACTTCTACCTTCATCGGCTCGACATGCACGACGCCTACGTCGTGACCGCCATCAGCTGGGACCCGCGTTCCGACGCCAACGGCTACATGTCCGGCGGCGGCGTGGGCCTGACGATCGATGCCGCCGTGCGCAGCGCGCTGAGTGAGATCGTGCAGGCCGAGCGTATGGTGCGCACCCCGCTCCTGGCCGAGGACTGGGAGCTCGCCGGAGGGTTCGCGCGGATGTTCGGCATCGCCCGGGATGCCGAACCGGCCGACTTCGCAAACTTCATCCAGGTCGTGCCGTTCTACGGCTACCCCGAGAACCAGCGCAAGCTCGACTGGTACTTCCGCGCGCCCGATCAGCCGACGATGGCATTGTCGGCGCTGCCGAACGACCCGCCGACAGGCGAACACGAAGCGATCCTCGACCTGTACCGGCGTCACGGACTCACCCCCGTCGCGTTCGACCTCACCCCCGACGGATTCGACAAGGTGCGCCTACGGAAGGTCTTCGTGCCCGAGCTGGCCCCAGCGTTCCCACCGAACCTCGCGATGCTGGGGCACCCTCGCTACCGCACGCTGCGCGCCGAACTCGGGCTCGAACCGGCCGCGTGGACCCCCGCCGACATGCCGACGGACCCCCTCCCCTACCCCTGAACCATCACCGGATCGAAACGGAGATCATCATGACCGTCACCGCCTCGCCTCCCCCCGCAACCCGCCTCCGCGCCGCTGGCCGCGGCTGGTCGACCGCAGCCGCGGTCGCCCTGCTTCTGAAGACCCCGCTCGTCGTGATCGGGGTGACCCATCCCAACGGCGTCGCGGGCGTTGTCCCGCCCACCGAGATCGGCCCGGGCCTGTGGGTGTCGCTGACCTTCCTCGCATCGAGTGTCGTCTTCATCCTGGGCCGCCACTGGTTCGGTGCCGTGTCGACGATCGCCTACTGCACCTACACGGCCGTGGGCGCAGTACTGATGGCTGCGCAGTTCCCGCTGTGGGCCGGTGCGATCCTCGTCACCAGCCCGGCCGCACTGGCCTTCACCATCACCGCCTTGACGCGCCGCGAGTTCAGCGCGCGATAACCCCGCCACGAACAGGAGAACAGACATGACCCTCACCACACCGGTGCCGACCGAGGCCGTCACCGACACCGACACCGAGCCCACCCTCCACCTCAACCCCGCGGTAGCCGTGATCCGCTGTTCCGACAACGAGGTGTTCCTCCGCCACGGTTCCCGCTCGTCGGCGACGCACCGCATCGAAGACACCAACGGGCGCGGGGTGCTCGCCGACTTCGCCCTCGCCTTCGCCGAGCCTCGCACGGTGTCCGCCGTCGCCGCGGAGCTGGGCATCCCTTCCGAGGACGCATCCGAGTTCGCCTCGCACCTGTTGGACGGGCGCGCGCTCGTCACCGAACAGTCCGTGCGCAGCGGGTACGTCCTGGCAGGTCTCGGACATGACCTGGGCCGCGTCGACACCGAGGTCAGCATCGTCGGTGAGGGCCGGGTCGCCGACGCGATCGCCGGCCCGGCGGACTCGACTCGAACGAACTCGGCCTTCTCGTCTTCAACGTCGCGGGGGTGGAACCGGGCTACTACGTCTACGACAAGGTAGGACCCCGGCTCGTCCCCCGGCTGCGCGGCGACCTGCGGCTGTCCCTGGTCACCGCGACGTTCGAGTCGGAGTGGCTGTTCTACGCGCCCGTGGTGTTCGTGCTCGCCAACGACCAGGCGAAGGTCGCCAGGAAGTACAAGACCCGCGGGTACCGCATCTCACACCTCGATCAGGGCGCGCTCCTGCAGAACCTCTCGCTGGCCGCGACCGCGCATGGCCTGGGTGCCTGCGCTGTCGCCGGGTACTTCGACGAGGTGCTGGCGCGCACCCTCGGCTACGCCGGCACCGACACGTTCATCGCGTCGCTGGTGGCCATGGGTCAGCCCACCCGGCTGGGGCACGGAGCCTGAGATGCACGAGGTGCTGCCGGCCGGATTCGTTGTCTTCGCGGCCGTGGCGACTGCTGTCATCGTCTGCAACCTGCGACCCGGCTGGCGGCGCCACACCCCCACGGCCACCCCCCTGGTGCTGGGCGCGGCGGCCGCGGCGGCGGCCGTTGTGCTGCTGAGCGGGCGTCGCCCCGGCGAGTGGATGCCGCAGCTGTTCGGCGGGGTCGTCGGCGTCGCGTGGGTGCTGCCAATCGGCGCGGCGACCGTGACGCTTGGTCTCTTCGCCTTTCACGCCGAGCGCGTGCTGGTGCGCCGCCCACGCCGGCGGAGCGCCGCTCTCGGCGCGTTGCCGCCGCAGCTGCTCGCCGCCGATCTCCCCGCACGGGCGGAGTCGATGGCCGGTGTCGCCGAGACCGCTCAGCATCCCGGACGGTTCTGGGCGATCTCCGGCGTCACCGTGCTCGGCGAGGAGCTGTTCTTCCGTGTCGCGGCTCGCGTGTCGATCCTGACAGCGGGCGGTCACCCGTTGCTGGCGATCGGCGTGCCCGCGCTGATGTACGCGGTCATGCACATCGGGTTCGGCATGGCCTCCGTCGCCGGCAAGACGCTCCTGTGCATCGTCCTCGGAGCCGGCGCCTGGGCGGGAGGGGCGCTGTTCACGGCCGCGCCCGCGAGCTTGTCAAGTACTTTGTGTATGCGAGTTCCGGAATGTTTTAGTTGATGTGTCTGGTAAGCCGGTCGGGGTGGGCGAGTGCGAGGGCGTTGAGGGCTGCTTTCCAGCCCTGGATCTG
>NZ_JBKEAY010000182.1:0-4110 GCF_047972865.1 Microbacterium sp. | reverse complement strand
CCGGGCGAACGCGATCGCATCCGCCCGGTACATGCCCTCCTGCGTTGTCCGCAGCCATTCCCCCAGTGCCAGGAAGAACGGGAGCGCCACCTTGAGCCCGCCCGACAAGTGCAACACAAAGAGCGGGTGCACGTTATTGTTGCGTCCCGCCGCCCAGTACAGGCCTTGACCGAAGTTGCCGAGGCCTGTGACGAAACCTTCCACGGAGTCGGGCTTGAGGTCCGTGAGACGGACGACGTGCACGCGGCCGTCCGCTACAAGCGGATAGCCGTTGTCCAATCCGAAGCAGACCCTGCTCCAGTCACCACCCGCCAGAATGCCCGCGTTGAGCAACGCCGCCGCCGACCCGCGCGCGCTGTCTGAGGCCAGCAACACGCTGGGGTCGCGATCTGCGGCGGGGCTGAGGAGATCGAGATCGTCGTGCTCAGCGTATGCCCGCAGCCCGTCGAGTTCTGCGCTGAGCCACCCGCGGCCGCGTACCGCATCTGAACCGGGCTGCTCCTCGTCGCTGTCGATGGCGGCCACAAGATCGCCGATCTGTAAACCGTCAAGCTTGTCGTCCTCCGGTGCGCCCGTGTTGGTACTCCACGCGAGTGCGGCAGCGCTGTTCTCGGCCGTGAGGTCACCGACGTCCCAACCGTCGAGGAACTCATTCACTTGGTGGCCGACACGTACTGCAACGGTGTCTCTGCCCGACTCACGCGCACGGTTGAGCTTGTCGAGAATCGACAGCCCAACCGTCACGACGTGCACGCGCATGTCCTCACCCATCACCTTCTCCTTCAACGTAGCCGTAGCCACCCGCCGTCTTGGCGCCGAATCCTTCGATCGACAGCGCATCTCTGACCCACGTCGCTGCTGTCTCCACATCTGCTTCCGGACCGGTCAGCACCGCGATCAGGCAACCGTTCTTTTGCGGGTTCCCCCGCCCCACGGTCAAGAAGGTCACCGGTACCGGATTCTCGATGCCTGCGGGCGGTGAAGCGGCGTCAGGTCGTGTGGGGTCAGATGTGGCGTGCCGGCGGTAGTAGGCACCGTGGTGCACGGTCACCACATCGAGCTCCACCTTTACGGTCTTCTCTCCGGGGATGGCGTCGAAGAACGTCACGGTGCCCACCTTGCCCGGCGCGACATCGGTGGGCGCAGTACCGAAGATCCTCTTCCAGGCGGTGTCGTCTTCGGCATTCTCGATCGCCCAGCGACGCGCCAGCCCCTTCAACCCCGATGCGGGCAGCACCGGCCAACCGTACGTGCCGTGCAGCGCGATACCGATCTCCTGTGGGCCTTCGTCGCCGAGTCCGGTGACGATGCGCCACTCGGGCATGATGGCAATCTCGCGCGTTCCTCGAAAACGCGCCACCGCTGCGCGGCGCCGAGCCAGCGCCGCGCCGCGCAGAGACGCCGCAGCCTTGCTTTGCTGGCCGAGATCGGACCTGCTCGCGGCGGACAACAGTTGCGCCCGCAGTGCCGCCGTGCGTTCTTCTGTGACGAAGGCGAGGTGGCGCACGAGGATCGAGCCGTTCGAGTCGTTTCTCAATCCACGGAGCGTGACCTTCACCTCCGACGACTGTCGGTCGCGGGAAATGGTCGCCGAGATCTTTCGGCCAAGGTGCCCCGCCGCTGAGACGGTGTGATCCTCGTGTGAAACCGACTGGTTCTGCGGGGTGGGGCCGGTGCGCGGGGGGCGCGACGACGGCAAGTCGGTAAGCCGGGGTATGCCCTTCGACGGTGGGGCGGGGACCGGGCTCATGAGCCGTCACCGTTGCTGTCATCGCCCGTGTGACCCTCGCTGCTCTCATTCGGCGACGCAGTGTAACGCCGGGCTTCGCTCAGCCGTTTGAGCCAGTTGGCCTGCTCACCGACTTCACGCGCAAGCGCAGAGTACTCCGCGACGGACAGACTTCCAAGCCATACGAAGAAGGCTGCGTCCAGCCTGTCGTTGGTATGCCCGGTGCGTGTCCCTCGGTCACCCACGACCTGGGCCATGAGCCTCTCCACGTGGCCGTACGCTACCCCAACAGCTCCGCTCTTGTGCGCGCCGGAGGCAATGAAGGCCAGGGTTGCCGCCAGTCCGCTGCGGTGCAGCCGTGTGGGAAGTGCGACGAGCTGAGTGCGCACCTGCGGCGTGTAGTCGCGCCCCAGGCCATCGAGGAGTTCTGCGGCCCGAGAGGCCGCCCGTTGGCCGACGTGCTTCATGCCTCACCGGCCTTCTCGTCCACCGCTTTGTGCAACCTGCTCCACAACAACCCTTTCCCCAGCGTCTCATCGCCACCGACCTGAAGCAGCTGTGAGGTGAACAGAGCCTCCACCGCCTGCTCAAGTGACTCTGTCTCTTGCGCCGTGCGACCAGGCCGGAGGGTGAGGGTAGACGCAAGTACCGTGTCGGTAGGGAGGTATTCCGCATAGAACGGCCCGCCGGTGACCGCCTTGGCGTTGTCGAGAGCGATCCGCGGCAAGACCTCCGTCGCGTGCTCAATCGTGTATCCGAACGCATGGTCACTCATGACGACGAGATCTTCGGCGAGCTTCTTCGTGAACGTGTCGAAACCTGCGACATTGTTCGGGAGCGCGTCGGACGCGATCCGTTCGGCCCACGCCGTCGCCGTATCAGAGTGCGCGATGTCACAGACGAGGTCGCCGAGTGCGTGCTCACCTTTCCACCGGTCCGATGCCCCCACCCCGTCCCCCGCCACGTCGGGCACCTCAAGCGTGTGCATCCCTAGGCGTTGCCACGTTCTGGTCAAGCGGCTGAGGACAAGCCGCGACGTGGTCCACGCGAAGGTGCGCGTCAGCGTCGCCACCGGAAGCGTCACGACTCGGGCATCCCCGACCAAGAGTGCCCCGCGATCCTTATCTCCGGGTGTGTCGACCTCGGAACCGAAGAGGGCCACAACATCATCGGGGCATGCGGTGCGGGCCGCGTCGCGCAACGCGCCCTTGAGGGATTGCCCCCACACAACGGGAAATCCTGTCGTGCTCTCGCGTTGGATCGGGTTATCGACGACTCCGACGCTGGTGTCTGCTCCCGCATGGACCGGCGTCTCCGCATACAGGTAGAGCAAGTAGCTGATCATCGGTCGGTGTACTCCCATCGTCCCGTGAAGATCACGCCGAACCCGGTGGCGGCGAGATCGGTGAAAGCGACATCCGCGCTGGTGCCCGCGCCGGCGAGCGCACGCCCGTGGTGACCGCGAGCCCATCGCGTGGCCGCTTCGTCGCCGTCCGCGAATTCAGGGAAGTAGACCGACCCGGCAGGAACCGCTCGGTACAAGGCCGACTCACCGTGGCTTCGGCGGAGCGCGATGGGCCGCGGCCCATCGACCGCAGCCGCAACCACGGTTGCGCCTGGCGGGGTAGGAAACTCAGAGCCGCTGGCCCAGATCGCATCGGTCGCGAGATACACGAGGACCCTCCCGCCCGGAAAGCTGTCGAGTTTCGGCGGAATGGCCGAGGATGAGACCTGCACCTCTTGCAGGTCGGCGACTCTTCCCGCTCCGCCGAACGGTGTCGGCGTGCGCGGTGTGTGCTCCGAGTCGAGTTCGAAAAGGAGCCTCCATCGGTCTCCCGGGCGAAGATGGGTGGTCGAGTACAGGAAGCCTCGCCGCGCGGTTCCGTCGGTGCGTGCCAGGCCGACGCGTCGCTCAGCTTTGAAGATCTCGAACGGCGGGAGGGAACCCAGAGGGCCAACTGACGGTGTCGCCAAGTGCATGGCGAGCCTTGTTCCAGACACCAGCTGGTCGGGCAGCGGCTCCGCGTTCGGATCGGCTAGAAGAAGCTGCTGCCCCGTGATCGGGCTGGTGTGCATGGGTTGGCAGGCGTTCGAGGGTGCGAGCCGGACGAGATCTCCGCGGCGTCTCATCAGGTCGCGGGGCACCGGAAAATAGGGCACCCAGCATCCGCGAGCTTCCATTCCTACGTAGGGTCCGCGAAGCGAAGTGAAGCGCTCTCCGCCCATCGCGGCCGATACGGCGCCGCCCACGGTGCTCGGGTGCGGCATGACCGCATGGGCGACACCGTTTGTGGCAGCAGCGAAGGCTCGCCCGTCACGCACGTGGACGGTGTCGTCGGGACTCAACGCCCACCACGTCATGACGAGTCCTCCTGGTTGAG
>NZ_JBKEAY010000075.1:0-5124 GCF_047972865.1 Microbacterium sp. | reverse complement strand
GGGGGATGAGGTAGTTGCGGGCGTACCCGTTCTTGACCTCGATGACGTCACCGGCGCTACCGAGCCCGACGACCTCGTGAGTGAGAATCAGCTTTGCCATGTCGGTGCTCCTCAGCGTCCGGCGCCGGCGTAGGGCAGGAGCGCCATCTCGCGCGCGTTCTTGATCGCCTTCGCGATCAGACGCTGCTCCTGCACCGAAACACCGGTGATACGACGGGCACGGATCTTGCCGCGCTCCGAGATGAACTTACGCAGCGTGGCGACATCCTTGTAATCGATGACGCCGACGCGGATCGACTTCGCGGGGGCCGCGTTCTTCGCGCCCTTCCGCGGCTTGCGGCGGTCGCCGCTCGACTTTCCAGCCATGGGTTTTCCTTACGAATCGGTTCCGGCGGTCGCGCCGGAGAAGAGAATCAGAACGGTGTGTCGTCGCCGTAGCTCGTGCCCGGGGCGCTCCACGCGTCGGGCGCGGCCGAACCGGGCGTGGACCACGGCTCGTCCTGGGCAACCTGCGGCCGGGCCTGCTGGCCGCCGCCACCGAAGTTGCCGCCACCGCCGCCGGATGCCGCGCGGGTGACCTGCGCGGTCGCGTACCGCAGCGAGGGGCCGATCTCGTCGACCTCCAGCTCGATCGCGGTGCGGTTGTTGCCCTCGCGGTCCTGGTAGGAACGCTGCTTCAGGCGCCCGGTCGCCACGACACGAGCCCCCTTCGTCAGCGAACCGGCCACGTGCTCGGCGAAGTCGCGCCACACGGATGCCCGCAGGAACAGCGCCTCACCGTCCTTCCACTCGCCGGACTGGCGGTCGAAGTTGCGGGGCGTCGATGCGATCGTGAAGTTCGCCACCGGCAGACCGTTCTGCGTGTACCGCAGTTCGGGGTCGGCGGTGAGATTGCCCACGATGGTGATGATCGTCTCGCCAGCCATCGCGTTACGCCTTGGCAGCCTTGCGCGCGGCCTTGGCCTCGGCGCGCTCCTTCTCGGCGGCGACCTGGGCGATCGCCTCCTCGGCGCGCAGGACCTTGGTACGCATGACCTGCTCGTTCAGCTTCAGCTGACGGTCGAGCTCCTGCGTGGCGGCGCTGGTCGCCGTGAAGTCGACGACGGCGTAGATGCCCTCGGTCTTCTTCTGGATCTCGTACGCGAGACGGCGCTTGCCCCACACGTCGACAGCCTCGATGGACCCACCGTCTGCGGTGATGACCTTCAAGAACCCGTCGAGCTTGGGAGCGACCTGGCGCTCATCGACCTCGGGGTCGAAGATCACCATCAGTTCGTACTGGTGTGTGTGCGTCACTAACCCACCTCCTTCGGACTAGAACGGCTGCCGGGCCGATCCCGGCAGCAGGAGGGTTGTTGCACGTGTCGCGGACTCACGCACGCGGGGTGCCGCCGGACAACCCTGACATGCTACCGGATGCCCGTGTTGCACGCCATTCGCGGTCTCCGAGTGCGCAGAGACGACTCGCGCCCGGCCGTGGACGAGAGCATCGCAGGGGGTGCAGGGTACTCCCGATCCAGCGGCCGAGCGCGAGCAGGGCAGCGGTCGACCGAAGTCGGACGCGCCGCCGACCACTCTACCGTGTTGTCCCCCGTTTGGGGGACAGCGTTGCACAGGATGCGGAAAACGAGCACCCGTGCGCGGACCGCAGCGGCGTGGCGATCCACGTCCTCGCGGCACAGCAGGCCGTGAATCTCCGCCGCTGCGACGATCCGTGTGCGCGGCGAAGAGACGCCCTCCGACCAGATTCGTAGAAATTCCATGCGTTGTCATGGATGCAACGGCGACACGTGAGGTGATCGTATGATCAGCGATTCGATCACCTCAGCCGTGACTACGCTTCTGCATGAGGTGAAGAGATGACCCTACCTGCGCCCCCCACGTACCCGTTCGACGCACGGCCCCTGACCGAGGCCGTCGACCGCGGCGCGGCCGCCGCTTTCCGCGCGCACCTCATCGCCTCGGGGCGCGCGCCGCGCACCTCGTCGGTGGCTTCGATCGTCGTCGGCGTCGTGGTCGGCATCATGCTCCTATCCATGTTCGTACCGTTCGTCATCGCGCTCGCGGGCAGCCTCCTGTCCGCTGCGTTCGACGGCTCGTTCGGCGGGCTGCCGCTGTTCGTCCTGCTGGTGATGCTGGCGGTCTTCGGCGGGATGGTGACCGCGGTGGTCCTCGGTATCCGCCGCAGCGTCCGCTCGGCCGCCGAGAGGTGGTACCGGTTCGACCGGTTCGCGGGCGCGAACGGGATGCAGTGGTACCCGACCACCCCCGATCCGCCGCTGCCGGGGATGATCTTCTCGCTCGGGAGCTCCCGCGCGTCTCACGACATCGTGCGCGGCACCGAGCCGCGGCTGGTCGAGTTCGGCAACTACCAGTACACGACCGGCTCGGGAAAGAACAAGACGACGCACCGATGGGGGTATGTCGCGGTGCACCTGTCCACACCGCTGCCGCACATCGTGCTGGATGCCGTGGGCAACAACGGCCTGTTCGGCTCGAACCTGCCGGCATCGTTCGACAAGGATCAGCGGTGGAGCCTTGAGGGCGACTTCGACCGCTACTTCCACCTGTACTGCCCCCGCGGGTACGAACGGGACGCGCTCTACCTGTTCACGCCCGACATCATGGCGCGATTCATCGATAACGTCGCCGCGCTCGACGTCGAGATCATCGACAACTGGATGTTCCTCTACGCGCGGCGCGATTTCGCCACGCTCGACCCGGCGGTGTGGAACTGGCTGTTCTCGGTGGTGCGGGCACTGCTGGACAAGCTGGCGCAGTGGGAGCGCTGGCGCGACGACCGCCTCGCCCCCGTGGCGCCGCGCCCGGTGACGGCGGGTGACGGGACGGGGCTGCCGTTCCAGGCGCCGCAGGCGCTCGTGATTCCGCCCGGCGTAGCGCCGCCGGGAAAGCGGCTGTCCCGCCGGGTGCGCTGGGTGCCGATTATTATCGTCGTCGTCGGCGGCGCGGTGTGGTTCCTCATCCAGAGCGGCGCGATGTTCGCGTTCCTGCGCTGAGGCGAACCCCCGGTCACGACGCGTCGGCGACGCGCGGCGGGTCGAGGTGTACGCGCTGCAGCGGAAGCGCCTCGGGCGCCTCGCGGCGCACCCAGTCGGCGAGCTTCTCGCGCACCAGACACCGCAGGTCCCACACCGAGCTCGAATCGGCGGCGCTGAGGGTCACCCGCACCTGCAGGTGACCGCCGACCGCGTCGGTCACCACGATGCCCGCCGAGCGGCCGTCCCACAGCTCGGATGCCGCGACGATGCGGTGCAGCTCTTCCCGCATCCGGTCCACCGGGACCCGCCAATCGAGGTCGAAGTACACCGAGCCAACGAGCGCGCGGCCCAGTTTCGTCCAGTTCTCGAACGGTGTCGTGGTGAAGTAGGTGCACGGCAGCACGAGGGTGCGCTGGTCCCACAGCTCGACGACCACGTAGCTGAGGGTGATCTCGTTGATCGTGCCGAACTCGCCCTGCACGACTACGACATCGCCCACGCGGATCGCTTCGCTGAAGGCCAGTTGGACCCCCGCGAACAGGTTGCTGAGCACGGACTGCGCGGCGAGGCCGGCCACGATCGAGGCGATGCCGGCGGAGGCGAGCACGCTGGCACCGACCGCGCGGACCGCGTCGAAGGTCATCAGGATGGCGCCGGCGGCGATCACGACGATCACGACGATCACGAGACGCCGCACGATCTGCAACTGGGTGCGGATCTTCCGCGCCTCGAACGAGTCGCTCTGGTCGAGGCGGTACCGGCGGGTGCCGCTGTCGACGAAGAACAGGAACAGGTTCGCGAAGAACCACGCGCCGGCCACGATGATCGCGATGGTCAGGGCGTGGCGGAGGCCGCCGCGCAGCGACGCATCCACCGGCAGTGCGATCGTGGAGGCGAGCGCCGCCAGCAGCAGCAGCGTCGTGCGGAACGGCCAGCGGACCCGCTGGCTGAGGGAGCGGGGCCACGTCTTGCGCCGTCCGATCAGCGTCAGCACGATCGCGACGGCGGCGACGAGAACCAGGACCACGCCCAGCAGCACCACCAGCACCACACCCCAGTCGAGCCACCGCTGCCAGGTCTCCGAGTCCACGCGTGTTCCTCTCGTTCGCGTGTCTCTACGGTACGGGGGTCACGGGGCGAGGTCGAAGTGAGCGAGCTCGGGGTCGGTGAGCATGCGCGATCGGATGATGAACCGGTTGCCGGTGGGGCCCTCGACACTGAACCCGGCGCCGCGGCCGGGCACCACGTCGATCGTGAGGTGCGTGTACTTCCAGTACTCGAACTGGGCCGCCGAGATGAACACGTCGATCTCGTCGTCGAGCCCGACGTCGAGGCGCCCGAGGTGCACGTCGCTCGGTCCGGTCAGGAACATGCCGATCGGGTAGCACATGGGGGCGCTGCCGTCGCAGCATCCGCCCGACTGGTGGAACATCAGCGGCCCGTGCTGCGCGGTGAGCTCGCGCAACAGCGCCGCCGCCGCATCCGTCACCGCCACCCGCTGGTGCGTGCTCATCCCTGTCCTTTCCTCCCCGGGTCGCCTCGACGGCGGGGGGTCAGAAGAAGCCCATGGGGCCTTCGGCGTACGAGACCAGGAGGTTCTTGGTCTGCTGGTAGTGGTCGAGCATCTTCAGGTGGTTCTCACGGCCGATGCCGGACTGCTTGTAGCCACCGAACGCCGCGTGCGCGGGGTACTGGTGGTAGGTGTTCGTCCACACCCGGCCCGCCTCGATCGCACGCCCGGCGCGGTAGGCGGTGTCGCCCGAGCGGCTCCAGACGCCGGCGCCGAGGCCGTAGAGGGTGTCGTTGGCGGTCGCGATCGCATCGTCGAAGTCGTCGAACGAGGTGACCGACACCACCGGGCCGAAGATCTCCTCCTGGAAGATCCGCATGTCGTTGGTGCCTTCGAACACGGTCGGTGCGACGTAGAACCCGCCGGACAGGTCGCCACCGAGGTCGACGCGTTCGCCGCCGGTGAGCAGCTTCGCGCCGGCTTCTGTGCCGATCGCGATGTAGGAGAGGATCTTCTCGAGCTGGTCGTTGGATGCCTGTGCGCCGAGCATCGTGTTCGGGTCGAGCGGGTTGCCCTGCACGATCTTGCCGACCCGGTCGAGACCGTCGGCGAGGA
>NZ_JBKEAY010000058.1:0-48755 GCF_047972865.1 Microbacterium sp. | reverse complement strand
CCCTCGGGAGAAGCCGCGAACTCGATCGGTCTGCAGTCGGCTCTCAGCTCGGACTGCTTGGGCGGTCATCGCCCGAAGTCTTCATCGGCGCCCGACGCGGGTGAGCATCGAGGTCGCCGTTGCCATTATCGCACTTTCGACGGCAAAGCGTGACGCGACCCCCCTTGGCATCGCTCCCACGTGGGCGCGCACCCCCCGCGTTCAGGGAGGCGATGGGATAATTGTCAGTATGGCGACTCCCCTCACCCATACCCGTCCCCGCGTGCTCGCCTTCTGGCTCATCTTCGCCGGCGTCGTCGGCTGGTATGCCGCGTTTCAGCTCACCGTCGAGAAGTTCCACGCCTACGAGAACCCCGGCTCTGCCGCGGGCTGCGACTTCAGCCTGCTGGTGCAGTGCACCGAGAACCTCAACTCGTGGCAGGGCGCCGTGTTCGGCTTCCCGAACCCGATCATCGGACTCACCGCGTGGATGGCACCGATCGTCGTCGGCTTCGCCATCCTCGCCGGCGCGCGCTTCGCCCGCTGGTTCTGGATCCTGTTCTGGGGCGGGATGCTGTTCGCCTTCTGCTTCGTGGCGTGGCTGATCAGTCAGAGCATCTATGACCTGCACACGCTGTGCCCGTGGTGCATGGTGACGTGGTCGGTGACGATCCCGAGCTTCTACGCCGTCACGGTGCATCTGCTGCGCTCGGGCATCGTGCCGGTGGGCAAGAAGACGCGGCGCGTGTTCGAGTCGCTCATGAGCTGGGTGCCGCTGATCGCGATCCTGAGCTACGCACTGGTCGCGCTGCTGGCCCAGCTCAAGCTGGACTGGCTCTCATACCTCTGACCGGTCAGAACCAGATCGCGAGTTCGCGCGCCGCGGACTCGGCGCTGTCGCTGCCGTGCACCAGGTTCTGCTGCACCGCGACGCCCCAGTCGCGCCCGAAGTCGCCGCGCACGGTCCCGGGCGCCGCCGTCGTGGGGTCGGTCGTCCCGGCGAGCGAACGGAACCCCTCGATCACGCGATTGCCCGCGAGGCGGATCGCCACCGACGGGCCGGAGAGCATGAACTCCACGAGCGGTTCGTAGAACGGCTTGCCCACGTGCTCGGCGTAGTGCTGCTCCAGCATCTGACGGTCGGGCTCCACCAGGCGGATGTCGACGAGCGCGTAGCCCTTCGCCTCGATCCGCGCGAGGATCACGCCGGTCAGGCCGCGGGCCACCCCGTCGGGCTTGACGAGGACGAGGGTCTCTTCCAGGGGCATGTCATTCTCCGTTCGCGTCATGGTGACTCCCCGCGGCGTTCCGCCGGTCGAGGGCACCGCCTTTGATCGTGGCATACCCGTACATCGCGCCGAAAATCAGCGCGACGACGCCCAGCGCCGGCACGATCACCGCACCCAGGGCGACGAGGAGTTGCCAGAACCAGCCCAGCCCGATCCCCCACGAGTGGCGCAACACACCGACGGTGGCCGCCATGAGGACCGCCAGCACCGTCCCGACGACGATCCCCCACCACGGGGCGATGCCCTCGGGGAGCGCGTCGAGCCCGTAGATCACGAGCCCGCCGAGAAAGACCACGATCGTCTCGAACCCCAGTACGACCGCCGCGAGCGACTCCGCAGCGCCCCGGCGACGCCGCGCGCGGGCCGTCACCGCGCTCCTCCGGGAAGCCATTCCTCTTCGGCCGCGAGCGCCAACGCCTCCCCCGCGAGCACGACGCTGCCGGCGACAACGACGGCACGGCGCGGTGTGTCCGCGGCCCATCCGCGCGCCGCGCCGACGGCATCGGCCAGCTCGGGATGCACCGTGGCGATACGACCGGCCGCCTCCGCCAGGTCGGCGAGGCGATCGGCGTCGGCAGCACGCTCCGAGTCCGGCGCGGTCACGAACACGCGCGCGGCAAGCGGCGCAAGCGCCGCGACGATGCCCGCGGCATCCTTGTCGCCGAGCACCCCCAGAACCACACCCCATTCGTCGACGTCGAACGAGTCTCGCAGCGCCTGGGCCAAAGCCCGCGCGCCGTGCGGGTTGTGCGCGCTGTCGACCACGACCGTCGGGGCGGCGCCGATCAGCTGCAACCGTCCGGGCACGGTGACACGGTCCAGGCCCTCCGTCACCGCGTCCGCCGCCAGCGGTTTCCCCTCACCGGCGATGAGCGACTCGACGGCCGCGATCGCCAGAGCCGCGTTCTCGGCCTGGTAGGCCCCGAACGCCGGGAGATACGCGTCGGGGTACTCCCCGGCGAGGCCGGCGACGGTGATCTGCTGCCCGCCGACGGCGAGCCGCTGATCGACGACGCCGAAATCGGCCGGAGCGAAAGCGATCGACGCGTGGCGGGCCGCCGCGGCGGCCCGCAGGACCCGCTCGGCATCCGGATGCTGCGCCGCCGACACCGCGATGGCGCCGTCCTTGATGATCCCCGCCTTGACCGACGCGACCTCGGCGATCGTGCCTCCGAGCCGGTCGGCGTGGTCGAGGTCGATGGGGGCGAACACCGCGACGTCCCCGTCGGCGGTGTTGGTCGAGTCCCACGCACCGCCCATCCCCACCTCCACGACGGCGACGTCGACCGGCGCGTCCGCGAACGCGACGAACGCCAGCACGGTGAGCAGTTCGAAGAAGGTCAGCGCCGCATCGCCGGCGGCGGCCAGCTCGAGGTCGACGAGGTCGACGATCGGCGCGATCTCCTCCCAGGCGTCTGCCACGGCGGCATCCGCGATCGGCTCGCCGTCGATCATGATCCGTTCGGTGAACCGCTCCAGGTGAGGACTGGTGAACAGGCCCGTCCGCAGCCCGTGGGCGCGCACCAGGCTCTCGGCCATGCGGCTGGTCGACGTCTTGCCGTTGGTCCCGGTCACGTGGATGACCCGGTAGGTGCGCTGCGGGTTGTCGAGCA
Source organism: Microbacterium sp. (assembly GCF_047972865.1). Classification (GTDB taxonomy): domain Bacteria; phylum Actinomycetota; class Actinomycetes; order Actinomycetales; family Microbacteriaceae; genus Microbacterium. Next base: position 45,874 of record NZ_JBKEAY010000058.1, on the reverse strand, counting down.
GGTCCAACACGCGCTGGGTGCGCTCGACGCGCGGCTGCACCCATTGCTCGCCCTGCCGGGTGAGCAACGCGGCATAGACGGCATCCGCCCGGGCCTCATCCTTCATCGGCTCTCCTCCGTCCGCCGTCCATTATTCAGTCTCTGCATCCGGCGCGCGCCGTGTCGCGCGCTCCCCAGCAGGGGTCGGCGCCGCGGACGGAGGCGGCCGGAGGCAATTCTGACCATCGCGCGTGTCACAGTCGTGCCGCGACGCGCGCGACGGCGACCGTCACGACGCCCTCGTTGGCGTAGTCCCCCGCCGCCACCGTCGCCTCGAATTCGGAAGCGGGGGGCTCATCGCCGGATGCCGCGAACGTCGCGGTACCGGTCGTCACCCGCCACGATGTCGCCAGGGTCTCGCCGGCGACATCGGCCGCGTCGAATCCCGTCACCACGGCGGCGGCGTCGGCCTCGTCATCGAACGACAGGGTCAGGCTGATGCGGTCGCTGACGTCGAACCCGGCGGCGCGGCGGGTGTCCTGCACGGCGCGGATCATGTCGCGCGCGAGCCCCTCGGCCTCCAGCTCGGGCGTCGTGGCGGTGTCGAGCAGCACGAACCCGCCCCCGGCCAGCAGCGCGATCGCGGCGTCCTCCCCCGCCTCGCCGGCCTCCAGTGTCAGGTCGAACTCGCCCGGCTGCAGCGGGATGCCGTCGACGACGACCCCGTCGCCCGCCACGCTCCACGCGCCCGACTTGGCCCCGGCGATCGCGCGCTGCACCTGCTTGCCCAGCCGGGGACCGGCGGCACGGGCGTTGACCGCGAGCCGCTGACGGATGCCGTAGCGCTCGGCGACCGCGTCGTCGAGCTCGACCAGGTCGACCACCTTCACGTTGAGCTCGTCCCGCACGATGGCCTCGAACTGGGCGAGCCCGGCAGCCCCCGCGACGGCGACGGTGAGCCGCGGCAGGGGAAGGCGGACCCGCTTGCCCTCGCGTTTGCGCAGTGCGTTGGCGACCGACGACACCTCGCGGACGGCATCCATCGCGGTGCGGATGTCGGCCGCGGGCGCGAACGCCGCGGCATCCGGCCAGTCCTGTAGGTGAACGCTGCGCCCGCCGGTCAGGCCCTGCCACACGCGTTCCGACACGAGCGGAAGGAGCGGCGCAGCGACCCGGGTGAGTGTTTCCAGCACGGTGTAGAGAGTGTCGAACGCCTCCGTGGATGCGGGGTCGTCGGTCACCCCCACCCAGAACCGGTCTCGGGACCGGCGGATGTACCAGTTGGTGAGTGCCTCGGCGAATTCGCGCAGCTTCGCCGCCGCCAGCGTGGAGTCGAGAGCTTCGAGATCGGCCGACACGTCCCGCACCAGGTCGCCGGTGAGCGCCAGGATGTGGCGGTCGAGCACGTCGGCCGAGTCGGTGCGCCACCGCGCCTCGTACCCGCCGGACGCGTTCGCGTAAGTCGCGAAGAAGTACCACGCGTTCCACAGCGGCAGCAGAAACTCGCGCACGCCCGCGCGGATGCCCTCTTCGGTGACGACGAGGTTGCCCCCGCGCAGCACCGACGAACCCATCAGGAACCAGCGCATCGCATCGGACCCGTCGCGTTCGAACACCTCGGACACGTCGGGGTAGTTGCGCAGCGACTTCGACATCTTCTGTCCGTCGCTGCCGAGCACGATGCCGTGGCACGCGACACCGCTGAAGGCCGGCCGGTCGAACAGCGCCGTCGACAGCACGTGCATGACGTAGAACCAGCCGCGGGTCTGCCCGATGTACTCGACGATGAAGTCGGCCGGGGCGTGCTCGTCGAACCAATCCTGGTTCTCGAACGGGTAGTGCACCTGGGCGAACGGCATCGAGCCCGAGTCGAACCACACGTCGAAGACGTCCTCGATGCGCCGCATGGTGCTGCGCCCGCTGGGGTCGTCGGGATTGGGCCGGGTCAGCTCATCGATGTACGGCCGATGGAGGTCGACGTCGCCCTGCTCATTGCGCGGCAGTCGTCCGAAATCGCGTTGCAGCTCGGCGAGCGACCCGTACACGTCGACACGCGGGTGCTCGGGATCGTCGCTTCGCCACACCGGGATCGGCGACCCCCAGAACCGGTTGCGGCTGATCGACCAGTCGCGGGCGCCTTCGAGCCACTTGCCGAACTGGCCGTGCTTGACGTACTCGGGCGCCCAGGTGATCCGCTCGTTGTGCGACAGCATCCGCTCTTTGATCGAGGTCACCCGCACGAACCAGCTCGACACGGCGCGGTAGATGAGGGGGTTCCGGCACCGCCAGCAGTGCGGGTACGAGTGCTCGTAGCTCGCTTCGCGCAGCAGCCGGCCCCGGGCGCGCAACAGGCGGATCAGCGGGCGGTTGGCGTCCAGCCACAGTTCCCCGGCGATGTCGGTGACGTGCGGGAGGAAGCGTCCGCCGTCATCCAGGCTCAGGATGAGGGGGATGCCGGCGGCTTCGGTCACGCGCTGGTCGTCCTCACCGTAGGCGGGAGCCTGGTGCACGATGCCGGTGCCGTCGACGGTCGTGACGTAGTCGTCGACGAGCACTCGCCACGCCCCCTCGGTGCCCCACGTGTCGGTGTCGGAGTAGTAGTCGAACAGCGGGTCGTAGTGCACGTCGGCCAGATCGGACCCGATGATCGTGCGCTCCACGGCCTCGGCGGCCTCGTGCGCGTGCTCGTAACCCAGGTCGGTCGCGTACCCGGCCAGCAGGTCCGATGCCAGGAGGTAGCGGTGAGCCGTGGCGCCCTCCCGGTCGTCACCCGCCGGCACATCAGCCGACCCCGCCGGGCCCCCCGGCACGACGACGTATTCGATGTCGGGTCCGACGGCGAGCGCGAGGTTCGTCGGCAGGGTCCACGGAGTGGTCGTCCACGCGAGCGCGCGCACGCCGGTGAGGTCCAACGCCTCGGCCTTGACCCCGACCAGCGGGAAGGTCACCGTGACCGACGGGTCCTGGCGCATCTTGTAGACATCGTCATCCATGCGCAGCTCGTGGTTGCTGAGGGGGGTCTCGTCCCGCCAGCAGTACGGCAGCACGCGGTACCCCTCGTAGGCGAGGTCGCTGTCGTGGAGTTGCTTGAACGCCCACAGGACGGACTCCATGAAGCCGGTGTCGAGGGTCTTGTAGCCGCGCTCGAAGTCGACCCAGCGGGCTTGGCGCGTGACGTAGTCCTCCCACTCGCGGGTGTATTCCAGGACGGATTCGCGGGCCTTGGCGTTGAACGCACCGATGCCCATCTGTTCGATCTCGCTCTTCTCGGTGATGCCGAGCTGTTTCATCGCCTCCAGTTCGGCGGGGAGTCCGTGCGTGTCCCAGCCGAACACCCGGTCGACCTTGTGTCCGCGCATCGTCTGGAATCGGGGGAACACGTCCTTCGCGTACCCGGTGAGCAGGTGCCCGTAATGGGGCAGGCCGTTGGCGAACGGGGGGCCGTCGTAGAAGACCCACTCCGGGGCATCTTCCCGCTGAGCGATGGTGGCGCGGAACGTGTCGTCACGCTGCCAGAAGTCGAGCATCTGCTGTTCGATCTCGGGGAAGCGCGGGCTCGGCACGACGTCTGCGGCCGGGCCGAAGGCGGACGGACGGGGGTAGGTCATGGGTCTCTCGCAGGGGTTCGTTCGGTCCTGCGAGGACGATCATCCGACCGCGGTACCACCTCGCTTGCCGCTGTGGCGCGGCCGCTCATCCATCGGCTGTGACGGGCCTGCCCCGCGCGGTTCTACTGGGCGGCGGGCCGCTGTTCTTCCGCGAGCTCCCCGGTGATGGCCGGATCGATGCTGGTGCCCCCATCATACGCGGGCGCCGTGCCCGCTCGCGCACGCGGCGCCGTCATCGCGACCTCACCACAGTGCCGCACGGGAGGAGATCCGCACCCGGGAGAACGGATACCGCGCAACGGCCCTCCCCCACGCGAAACACCTCCCGGGAGCGCGGCCGGCGGCACCGGCGGCAGCGCAGCCTCAGCCCGCGGGGCGGGCCTGTTCGCTCACCTGACGCTTGATGCGCCGCAGCATGCCCGCCAGACCGCGCAGCCGCAGCGGGCTGACCGCGCGCGCCAATCCGAGACGCTGCGACACGTCATCGGGAACATCGAGCACCTGCTGGGCGGTGAGCCCGGCAAGCCCCGCCACCAGGATGCTCGCGAAGCCGCGCGTGGTCGGGGCCTCGGGCGGCGCGCTGACGAACAGTGCCACCGGTGCATCGGGGCCCGCGGGCGCGCCCTCGTCGCCGACCTCGACCGCCAGGAACACCGGGGCCTGACACTCCTCGACGGCCTCCAGCTTCTCGGGCGCGTCCGCGAAGCGGGCGGGGAGGTCGGGGAGCGTCCCGGCGAAGTCGAGAAGCAGTTCCAGTCGCTCGGATTCGTCGAGATCCTGGAAATCGTCGATGATCGCGGCGAAGGCGGAGGGCAGGTCGCTCACGCGACCGGAACCCGGCCGGGCTCGTCGCCGGTCACGATCGGGACCCGCACCGCGTTGCCCCACTCCGTCCACGAACCGTCATAGTTGCGCACGTCGTCGAAGCCCAGCAGGTGGTTCAGCACGAACCAGGTGTGGGCGGACCGTTCCCCAATGCGGCAGTAGGCGATCACCGGCTCGGCGGGATCCAGCCCCTTCTCGCGCTGATAGATCTCCTCCAGCTCGGCACGATCGCGGAAGGTGCCGTCGTCGCCAGCCGCGCGCGCCCACGGCACCGATTGCGCACCGGGAATATGGCCGCCGCGCAGGGCGCCTTCGTCGGGGTAGTCGGGCATGTGCGTGCGTTCGCCGGTGTACTCCTGCGGCGAACGCACGTCGACGAGCTGCCCACCCAGAAAGCCGAGCACGTCGTCCTTGAACGCACGGATCTCGGCGTCGTCGCGTTCGACGACCGGGTAGTCGGTCGGGGTGGGCGTGGGCTTGTCGGTCGTCATCTCACGACCCTCGGCAGCCCACAGCGCCCGTCCGCCGTCGAGCAGCCGCACGTCCCGGTGACCGAACAGCGTGAACACCCACAGCGCGTACGCGGCCCACCAGTTGTTCTTGTCGCCGTAGACGACAACGGTGTCGTCGCGCGAGATGCCGCGGGCGCTCATCAGCTGCGCGAACGCCGCGCCGTCGACGTAGTCCCTCGTCACGGCATCGTTGAGGTCGAGGTGCCAGTCCAGGTGCCGGGCGCCACGGATATGCCCCGTGGCGTACAGCAGCACGTCCTCGTTCGATTCGACCACGACCAAGCCGGGATCATCGAGATGATCGGCCAGCCACGCGGTGGACACAAGGCGTTCGGGGTGGGCGTAGGCGGCGAATCGGGCGGCGGGATCGGTGGGGACGGACATGCGCCCAGTCTGCCATCGTGGCCGGACTTCGGCCACGCGGACGCCGGACGGGGGCACGCGGATCGTCCCGGCGCGCCGCGCGCGCGGATAGAATGGGGGCACATCCCGCACACTCAGGCACGCTCACACAGTGCCGCACATATCGCTCTGGAGACCCGATGACCGACGCGCAGATTCCCGACAAGCCGGCGTTGGAGGGCCTGGAGCAGAAGTGGGATGCCGCCTGGCAAGAGCAGGGCACGTATCTGTTCGACCGCACGGCCGCTGCCGCCGTCGGACGCACCGGCGTGTACTCCGTCGACACGCCTCCGCCGACGGCATCCGGTTCGCTGCACATCGGGCACGTGTTCAGCTACACCCACACCGATGTGAAGGTGCGATTCGAGCGGATGCGCGGCAAGACCGTGTTCTACCCGATGGGGTGGGATGACAACGGCCTGCCCACCGAGCGGCGCGTGCAGAACTACTACGGCGTGCGGTGCGACCCCTCGCTGCCCTACGACGCGGCATTCACTCCCCCGTTCGCCGGCAACGCCAAGAGCCTGAAACCGGCCGACCAGACCCCGATCAGCCGCCGCAACTTCATCGAGCTGTGCGAGGCGCTCACCGAAGAGGACGAGAAGACCTTCGAGGACTTGTTCCGTCAGCTGGGGCTGTCGGTGGACTGGACCCAGACCTACCGGACCATCTCCGACGACACCATCCGCGTCAGCCAGCTCGCGTTCCTGCGCAACGTCGAGCGCGGCGAGGCCTACCAGGCGCTGGCGCCCACGCTGTGGGACATCGACTTCCGGTCGGCGATCGCGCAGGCCGAGCTCGAAGACCGCGATCAGCCGGCCGCCTATCACCGGCTCGCGTTCCACAGAACCGACGGATCCGGCGACGTGCACATCGAGACGACCCGCCCTGAACTGCTCGCGGCGTGCGTCGCCCTCGTCGCCAACCCCGAGGACGAGCGCTACCGGCCGCTGTTCGGCACGACCGTGCGCACGCCCCTGTTCGACGTCGAGGTACCGATCCTCGCCCATCCGCTCGCGCAGCAGGACAAAGGCTCGGGCATCGCGATGATCTGCACCTTCGGCGACGTGACCGACATCATCTGGTGGCGCGAGCTCGACCTGCCCAACCGCACCATCCTGGGCAAGGATGGCCGCGTGATCGCCGAGGCGCCCGACGCGATCGCATCGGATGCCGGCAGGGCCGCTTACGCGGAGCTGGCCGGCAAGACGGTGTTCACCGCCCGCAAGACCATCGTCGAGCAGCTGCAGGCCACCGGCGAGCTGCTCGAAGTTTCAAAGCCGTTCACGCACCCGGTGAAGTTCTTCGAGAAGGGCGACCGTCCGCTGGAGATCGTCTCGACACGGCAGTGGTATGTGCGAAACGGCGCCCGCGGCGAGGGACTGCGCGATCGGCTGATCGCGCTGGGGCAGCAGATGGACTGGCATCCCGATTTCATGCGGGTCCGCTACGAGAACTGGACAAACGGCCTCACCGGCGACTGGCTCGTCTCGCGGCAGCGGTTCTTCGGCGTGCCGATCCCCGTGTGGTACGCCCTGGACGAGCACGGTGAGCGCGACTACAACCGCGTTCTCGTGCCCGACGCAACGAGTCTGCCGATCGACCCGACGATCGACGTTCCCCCGGGATACACCGCCTCGCAGCGCGGGGTGCCGGGCGGCTTCGACGCCGAGAAGGACATCTTCGACACGTGGGCGACCTCATCACTGACCCCCCAGCTGGCGGGGGGTTGGCAGCGTGACGACGAGCTCTGGAAGCTCGTCGCGCCGTTCGATCTGCGCCCGCAGGGGCAGGACATCATCCGCACCTGGCTGTTCTCGACCATGCTGCGCTCGGCCCTCGAGGACGACCGCGCGCCGTGGACGGATGCCGCCATCAGCGGCTTCATCGTCGACCCCGACCGCAAGAAGATGTCGAAATCGAAGGGCAACGTCGTCACCCCGGCCGACATCCTCGACGCGCACGGCACCGACGCGGTGCGGTACTGGGCAGCGTCCAGCCGGCTCGGCGCCGACGCCGCCTTCGACCCGCAGAACCCGACGCAGGTCAAGATCGGGCGGCGGCTGGCGATCAAGGTGCTCAACGCCGCGAAGTTCGTGCTGTCGTTCCCGGTGCCGGAGGATGCCCGCATCACTCACGCCCTGGACGCCTCGATGCTCGCGACCCTCGATCGGGTGGTGCGCGAAGCGACCGCGGCGTTCGAGGCGTATGACCACGCCCGCGCACTGGAGGTCACCGAGGCGTTCTTCTGGACGTTCTGCGACGACTACCTGGAATTGGTGAAGGAACGCGCCTATAACCAGACCGATGTGGGGCAGGCGTCCGCGGCCCTCGCGCTGCGGCTGGCGCTGTCGGCCCTGCTGCGGCTGCTGGCCCCCGTGCTGGCGTTCGCGGCCGAAGAGGCCTGGTCATGGTTCGAAGCCGGCTCCGTGCACGCCGCCGCGTGGCCGACCCCGCTTCAGATCGAGGGCGACCCGGCGGTGCTCAGCGCCGTCGGCTCCGCGCTCATCGGCATCCGCCGCGCCAAGACCGAGGCGACGGCGTCGCAGAAGACCCCGGTGGCGTCGCTGCGGATCGCGGGACCCGATGCCGCGCTGAACGCCATCCGGTCGGCGGAAGGCGACCTGAAGGCGGTGGGGCGCATCGCCGAGATCGCGTACGGTGACGCGGAGACGATCACCGTGAGCGCCGTCGAGCTGGCCCCGCAGGAGGCGTGATGCAACTGGGAACCCGGTGGACCAGCGGCGCGGAGATCCCCGCCGCGGTGCCGCCCGCGCTGCACGAGCAGATCCGCGCCATCGACGAGGTCGTCGCCGCCGACCCGCGTCCGCGCTGGACGCTGACGTTCCTGGAGGGCCGTCCGATCGCCGAGCTCGACAACGGCGTGATCGTCGAGCAGACGCCGTCCGGCGAGGTCACCGTTTCCGACGACGCCGCCTGATCCGTCCGACCCCGGCTCCGCCGTCCCGTTCGCCGGGTGCAGGCAGCCGGCAACCGCCACGCGTCCCCAGCACAACGCCCCTCCCGCAGTCCCACTCTGCGGGCCAGTGCGCCGGGACCGTACGGTGGTGACTGCGGAGCAGCGGGGTGCGGGCGTCTAGGCTGGCCGAATGCCGGATGCCGAAAACCCGCTCCTGTGTGCGAGCACGCTGCCCTACCACCTGCCCGACTACCGGGCGATCCGGCCCGAGCATTACCTGCCCGCGTTCGACGCCGCCTTCGCGGAGCACCGCCAAGAAGTCGATGCGATCACCGCGAACCCCGCCGCGCCCACGTTCGACAACACCGTCGCGGCCCTCGAACGCGCCGGCGGCCTGCTGGACCGGGTCGCGCGCACCTTCTACACCGTCGCCTCCGCGGATGCCACGGCTGAGGTCCAGGCGATCGAGCAGGACCTCGCACCGAAAATGGCCCGCCACCACGACGCGATCCAACTCGACCGGGCGCTGCTGGAGCGCGTCCGCACGGTGCACGAGACCCGCGACGACGCCCGGCTGACCGGTGAGGACCGCTACCTCGTCGAGCGGTGGTTCACCGAGATGACACACGCCGGGGCGGGCCTCGACGACGACGCCACGCGGCGCCTCAGCGAACTGAACCAGCGCCTGTCGGTGCTGACGACGACCTTCGAGAAGAACCTGCTGGCCGACACCAACGACCTCGCCGTGATCTTCGACAACGCCGCCGACCTCGACGGACTCACCGACGGCGAGCTATCGGCGGCCGCACAGGCCGCCGCCGACCGCGGGCTCGAGGGGCGCTACGTCGTCACGCTGACCCTGTTCACGGGGCATCCCTACCTGTCCAGCCTGACCTCGCGTGAGAGCCGCCGACGCATCATGGCCGCCTCCAGGGCCCGCGCCTCGCGCGGGAACGACAACGACAATCGCGCCGTGCTGCGCGACATCGTGCGGCTGCGCGCTGAGCGGGCGGCGCTGCTGGGGTATCCGAACCACGCCGCCCACGTCACCAGCGACGAGACGGCGGGCTCGCCCGCGGCCGTGGAGGATCTGCTGCGCCGGCTGGCCGGACCCGCGGCGGCCAACGCCCGGCGGGAACAGGCTGCGCTGCAGGCGATGGTCGATGCCGAAGACGAGCCGTTCGCGTTGCAGGCGCACGACTGGGCGTTCTACACCGAACGTGTACGCGAAGCGGAATACGACCTGGATCGGGCGGCCCTGAGGCCCTGGTTCGAGGCCGAGCGGGTGCTGCGGGACGGGGTGTTCCGCGCCGCGACCCTGCTCTACGGCATCACCTTCACCGAACGCGCCGACCTCCCCGCCTATCACCCCGGCGCGAGGGTGTTCGAGGTGCACGACCCCGACGGCACCGCCCTGGGGCTCTACATCCTCGACCTGTACACCCGCGACAGCAAACGCGGCGGCGCCTGGATGAACGCGATCGTGTCGCAGTCGGCGCTGCGCGGCACCGCGCCGGTGGTGGTGACCAACCTCAACGTCCCCAAGCCCGCCGCGGGGCAGCCGACGTTGCTGACCTTCGACGAAGTGACGACCCTGTTCCACGAGTTCGGTCACGCTCTGCACGGGCTGTTCGCCCGCGTGAGGTACCCGCACTTCGCCGGTACGAACGTGTTCCGCGACTTCGTCGAGTTCCCCAGCCAGGTCAACGAGATGTGGATCTTCTGGCCCGAGATCCTCACCGGCTACGCGCGCCACATCGACACCGATGCGCCGCTGCCGGCGGAGGTCGTGGAGAAGCTGCGTGCGTCGGAGACGTTCAACCAGGGGTTCGCCACCAGCGAGTACCTGGCCGCTGCCTGGCTCGACCAAGCGTGGCACGCGCTGTCGCCTGCGGAAGCGGCGGCGATCGACGACGTTGCGGCGTTCGAAGCGACCGCCCTCGCCGACATCGGCCTCGCCAACCCGGTCGTGCCCACGCGCTACACGTCCACCTCCTTCGCACACGTCTTCAGCGGCGGGTACAGCGCCGGGTACTACTCCTACATCTGGAGTGAAGTGCTCGACGCCGACACCGTCGAGTGGTTCGGCAGCAACGGCGGACTCACCCGGGCCAACGGCGACCGGTTCCGCGAGCGTCTGCTCGGTGTGGGGGGATCGAAGGATCCGCTCGAGGCCTACCGCGACTTCCGGGGGCGCGACGCCGAGATCGGGCCCCTGCTGGCCCGCCGCGGCCTGGATTCCTGACGAGGACGGACGTGAACACACTCACCGAGACCCCCTCTGGTCCCGCAGACGATCCCGACCTGGCTCCGCTGCCGGCGGCGGAGCGACCGCGTAGACGACGCGGGCGAACTGCCCGACCGCGTTCGCCGAGACCAGTCGCAGGCGATCGGATTCGACACGGCGCGGCAGGAGCGGCGCGCCCCCGGTGAGCAGCACGGGGGCGATCGAGATGGCGATCTCATCGAGCGCGCCGGCATCGAGGATTTGTCGGCATGACCTCGTCGTTGCGGGGTTGAAGATGATGCGTCCCATGCCGGCCACGCCGCGTGTGGACGCCGACACGGATCGGGTCAGGCGCTCTTGCGCTTCTGGCGCAGCACGAGCGTGGGCGGTGCACCCTCGGTCACGGATGCCGGCGTCACGATCACCCGGTCGACGTCTTCGGTGGAGGGGATCTCGAACATGATCGGCCCGAGCACATCCTCCAGGATCGCGCGCAGCCCGCGCGCTCCGGTCTTGCGAGAGATCGCGAGGTCGGCGATGGCCCGCAGTGCGTCGTCTTCGAACTCGAGCTGCACACCGTCGAGTTCGAACATGCGCTGGTACTGCTTGACGAACGCGTTCTTGGGCCCGGTGAGGATCTCGATCAGCGCCTCCTGGTCCAGCGGCGACACCGCCGTGACGACCGGGAGGCGCCCGATGAACTCCGGGATGAGGCCGAACTTATGCAGATCTTCCGGCTGCACGTCGACGAACAGGTCGAGGTCCTGGCCCTTGTCGTGCAGCGGGGCCCCGAAGCCGACACCGTGCTTGCCGACGCGGGAGGAGATGATCTCCTCCAGCCCCGCGAACGCGCCGGCAACGATGAACAGGACGTTCGTCGTGTCGATCTGGATGAACTCCTGGTGCGGGTGCTTGCGCCCGCCCTGCGGGGGAACGGATGCCGTCGTGCCCTCCAGGATCTTCAGCAGCGCCTGCTGGACACCCTCGCCGGAGACATCGCGGGTGATCGACGGGTTCTCGGCCTTACGCGCGATCTTGTCCACCTCGTCGATGTAGATGATGCCGGTCTCGGCGCGCTTCACGTCGAAGTCGGCGGCCTGCAGGAGCTTCAACAGGATGTTCTCGACGTCTTCGCCGACGTACCCCGCCTCCGTGAGCGCTGTCGCGTCGGCCACCGCGAACGGCACGTTGAGCCGTTTGGCGAGAGTCTGCGCGAGGTAGGTCTTGCCGCATCCGGTGGGCCCGAGCAGCAGGATGTTGCTCTTGGCGATCTCGACCTCGTCGGCGCGCTGCTCGGCGGGCTGCAACGCCGCGTGTGCCCGCACCCGCTTGTAGTGGTTGTACACGGCGACCGCCAGCGACTTCTTGGCGCTGTTCTGACCGACCACGTATTCCTCGAGGAACGCAAAGATCTCGCGCGGCTTCGGCAGGTCGAAGTCGGAGACCTGCCCGTCGCTGGACTCGGCCATGCGCTCTTCGATGATCTCGTTGCATAGATCGACGCACTCGTCGCAGATGTAGACGCCGGGGCCCGCGATCAACTGTTGGACCTGCTTCTGGCTCTTGCCACAGAACGAGCACTTGAAGAGGTCGGCGCTCTCACCGATGCGAGCCATGCGGTCCTCCTGGGGACGGGGGTACTCCTGAGTCCGAGCCTAACCGTAGCCGGGGGCAGTTCGGCGGATTGCCGTCGGTATCTGTGGAGGAATCGTTGCGACACGGCGAAGCCCCCGCGCGGGCGCTTCGCCGTGTCGGATCAGGACGACAGTGCCGCCTGCTGGCGCTTGCGCGAGGTGAGCACCTGATCGACGATGCCGTAGTCCAAGGCCTCCTGTGCGGAGAGGATCTTGTCGCGGTCGATGTCCTTGTTGACTTCTTCCTGGGTCTTCTTCGTGTGACGGGCCATGGTCTCTTCGAGCCAGGTGCGCATCCGCAGGATCTCGGCGGCCTGGATCTCGCTGTCGGAGGCCTGACCGTGACCGGCCTCCCCCACGGCGGGCTGGTGCATGAGTATGCGCGCGTTCGGCAGCGCGAGACGCTTGCCGGGGGCGCCGGCTGCCAGCAGCACCGACGCGGCCGATGCGGCCTGGCCGAGCACGACCGTCTGGATCTGCGGCGACACGTACTGCATGGTGTCGTAGATCGCCGTCATCGCGGTGAACGAGCCGCCGGGCGAGTTGATGTACATGACGATGTCGCGGTCGGGGTCCTGGCTCTCCAGTACCAGCAGCTGCGCCATCACGTCGTCGGCGGACGCGTCGTCGACCTGGACGCCCAGGAAGATGACCCGGTCCTCGAACAGCTTGTTGTACGGGTCCTGACGCTTGTACCCGTACGCGGTGCGCTCCTCGAACTGGGGCAGGATGTAACGGCTCGACGGCAACTGCGGGCCCTGCGGCGTGCCGAAGGAAGAAGGAGTGTTCATCGGTCGGTGCCTCCGGTCGTGCCGTTCTCGGTCCCGCCGCCGCCGGCGACGTCGGCTGCGTGTTCGCGGATGTGGTCGACGAAGCCGTACTCGAGCGCCTCGTCGGCGGTGAACCACCGGTCGCGGTCGCCGTCGGCGTTGATCTGCTCGACGGTCTTGCCGGTCTGGGCGGCGGTGATCTCGGCGAGCCGCTTCTTCATGTCGAGAATGAGCTGCGCCTGGGTCTGGATGTCGCTCGCGGTACCGCCGAAGCCGCCGTGGGGCTGGTGCAACAGCACCCGCGCGTTCGGGGTGATGTAGCGCTTGCCCTTGGTGCCGCTGGTCAGCAGCAGCTGGCCCATCGACGCGGCCATGCCGATGCCCACGGTGACGATGTCGTTGGGAACGAACTGCATCGTGTCGTAGATGGCCATTCCCGCCGTGATCGAGCCGCCGGGCGAGTTGATGTAGAGGTAGATGTCCTTCTGCGAGTCCTCTGCCGCCAGCAGCAGGATCTTGGCGCAGATCTCGTTGGCGTTCTCGTCGCGCACCTCCGACCCGAGCCAGATGATGCGGTCTTTGAGCAGTCTGTCGAAGACGCTCTGCGCCATGAGGGGTTCAGCCATGGGTGCTCCAGTTCCGGGATGTCGTTCGCCATCGAATCTACCGACGGCGCGCGCGGCCGCCGGCCGTGTTCGCCGTCGGCATAGCGCGGCGACGGCGAAGGGGTGGATGCCGCGGCATCCACCCCTTCGCTCGGTTCACTCCGTGTCGGACTTCTCCGGCGTCTCGTCGTCGGCATCCGCCGCGGAATCGGCGAGATCCTGCGCCTCGGCGACAACCTCGTCCTCGGCGACCGCTTCCTCCTCCTCGGCGATGAACCCGGTGAGGTCGACGGGGTTGCCGGCGGTGTCGACGACGGTCACCTTGCCCAGCGCAACGGCGAGAGCCTTGTTGCGCGCCACCTCACCGATCATCATCGGCAGCTGACCGCCTTGCTGCAGCGCCTCGACGAACTCCTGCGGCGCCATGCCGTACTGCTGCGAGGACTGGATGAGGTACTGCGTGAGCTCGTCCTGCGACACCTGCACGTCGTGGGTCTCGGCGATCTTGTCGAGGATCATCTGCGTGCGGAACTGCTTCTGGCTCGCCTCGATGACCTCGGCGCGGTGCTCGTCGTCGTCGAGGCGGTCCTCGCCTTCGAGGTGCTGGTGCACCTCGTCCTCGACGAGCTGCTCCGGGACCAGGATGTCGCTGCGCTCGATGAGCGTCTCGATCAGCTTGTCGCGAGCGGCGCTGCCCTGCGCGAACACGCCCTGCTGGGAGACGCGCTCCACCAGGCTCTCGCGCAGCTCGGCGAGCGTGTCGAACTCGCTGGCCATCTGCGCGAAGTCGTCATCCGCCTCCGGGAGTTCGCGTTCCTTCACCGCCGTGACGGTGACCGAGACCTCGGCCTGCTCCCCGGCGTGGTCACCGCCGATGAGAGTAGAGCGGAAGGTCGTGTCCTCGCCCGCCGTGAGCGAATCGATCGCCTCGTCGATGCCCTCCAGGAGCTCGCCCGAACCGACCTCGTAGGAGACTCCCTCGGCGCGGTCGATCTCAGTGTCGTCGATCGTGGCGACCAGGTCGAGCTCGACGAAGTCGCCGGTGGTCGCGGGCCGATCCACGGTCACGAGCGTGCCGAAGCGCGCCCGCAGCCGATCGAGCTCCTCGTCGACGGCGGCCTCGTCGGTCTCGACCGCGTCCACCGTGAGGGTGATCTCGTCGTACGGGGGGAGGTCGAACTCGGGTCGCACGTCGACCTCGACCTCGACCTTCAGGTCGCCCGAGAAGTCCTTCTCGTTCGGCCACTCGACGACCTCGGCCGACGGCCGGCCGACGATGCGGACCTCGTTGGCCTGCACGGCCTCGCGGTAGAACCCGTCAAGGCCCTCGCTGACGGCGTGTTCGATGACGGCGCCGCGGCCGATGCGCTGATCGATGATCGGCGCGGGGACCTTCCCCTTGCGGAAACCGGGAATCTGTACGTCCTTGGCGATGTGCTCGTACGCGTGCGTGATGCTGGGCTTGAGCTCGTCGGGGGTGACCGAGATGTGCAGCTTCACCCGGGTCGGGCTGAGCGTCTCGACGCTGCTGGTGACCATGTCTGTGTGTTCTCCTCGTGGATACGTCCCGCACTCGCGTGTGGTTTCGGTGGATTGTGAGATCCGTATCGGGCGACAGAAGGCGATCCTGCGGCTGTTCGCGACGAACGCGGATGCCGGGTCTTTCCGATTCGTCGCCGAATCCCCGCGCGCGGGCAGGGCAAGGCCAAACGGTCCGGCGTCGAGTCTATCCGATCATCGCCGATCCCTGCCGTGGCCGTCGTCACGCCCGCGGGCTGTCGGTCGTGCCGTCGGGGCGACAGGATTTGAACCTGCGGCCTCCCGCTCCCAAAGCGGGCGCTCTACCAAGCTGAGCTACGCCCCGGTCGCGCTCGCGGGGCGGGCGCCGCCAAAAACGGCCGAGGTACAGTCTAACGGAGAACGACCTGTAGACTCGTGTGGTTGCCGCGGCCTGCCGCTGCGGGGGCGTAGCTCAATGGTAGAGTCCCAGTCTTCCAAACTGGTTGTGCGGGTTCGATTCCCGTCGCCCCCTCCACCCCTTCCCCACGATGAACGCGCGGCCGGCGCGTGGCGCGCATCGTCAGATCGCGATGCCGCGGCTGATGGCGGTGAGCTTGTGACGGGCCAGGGCCAGGTTGGCCTTCGCCTTGTCCATCACCAGGTACACGAAGATCCCCGACAGGGACTCGTCCTTCAGCACGTTGATGAGGTGGTACTGGCTGTCCAGCGTGATGAGCATGTCGTCGATCTGGCCGGCCAAGCCGATCTCGTTCATCGTCTGCAGTTTGGCGCGCACGACGTTCGAGTTGCCCGCCGCCGCGATGCTGAGGTCGAATCCGGGCTCGCCGCCGGCGGCCAGCGCCATGCCGGAGTTGACATCCACGACAGCCGCGCCCAGGGCGCCGTCGATGGAGAGAAGGTCGTGAATTGCCTGGTCGAGTGAGGACACGTCGGCTCCTGTCTGTCGTGTGAGTGAGGCAGCAAGTGGCGGGGGCACGGTGGGCGCGTCGTCGTCTGCGAAGCGCATCATCGTGTCGTCGGTGCCGGTTGCGAAAGCGACGTGGCCCGCCACGCGCTTGGCCTGCTGGTCGGTGTCGTCTTCGTGCATGATCGGGCCGAACACCTCCCTCAGGCGCGACAGCTCGTCCCCTTCTTCGGCGACGGGTGCGGCGGATCGCTCAGTCGCCGCGCTCGGAGCCGCGTCGGGCTCCTCGCGTCTGCGCCAGAACGCCGCCATACGTCTCCCCAGAACAGGAACGATCTACGTCGTTCCGGATGAGCCCCCCGGCTCCCCGCCCCGATCCTGTCATTATTCCTAGCGTCTTGGCAAACCCGTCCCGCGCGGCCTGGGCCTGGCGCCTCAGCGCTCCACAGGGGTCGCGCCGGCGTGGTTCGCGCAGTGGCCGCGATACACCTGCGCGTTGCGCAGCAGCCCGGCCTTCTCCTCATCGTCGAGCTCACGCCGCACCTTCGCGGGCACGCCGGCCACGAGTGATCCATCCGGTACCACCGTGCCGCCGAGCACGACCGCTCCCCCGGCGATCAGGCATCCGTTGCCGATGCGGGCGCCGGAGAGCACCACCGCTCCCATCCCGACCAGCGTGCCGTCCCCGATCGTGCACCCGTGGACGACGGCGTTGTGGCCGACGGAGACGTCGCGCCCGATGACGACGGGGTGACCCGAATCGACGTGCACCGAGACGTTGTCCTGCAGGTTGCTTCCCGCTCCGAGGGTGACCGGTGCGCTGTCGGCGCGCACGACCGCGTTGTACCAGACGCTCGCCCCTTCGGCGAGGGTAACCTCGCCGACGATGCGGGCACCGGAGGCGACGAACGACGTCGGATGCAGCGACGGCACTTTCGCGTCCAGGGCGAGGATGCGGGCATCGGCGGCGATCGTCATGCCCCGAACCCTATCGCCTGCCCGATGCCCGCCCGAGGTTAGCCGAGCCTTGACTTCCTTGCGGCGCGGCGGAGCGTCGTTATCGTGGATGCCACGCCGGGATGCAGACCCGCACGCCGAGGAGAGGACCCCCATGCCCACGCACAACACGATCGCGATGACCGCCGCCGACCCCGAGGTCGCCGCCGGCACGGCGCAGTTCCTGACCCCCATCGTGCTGGGCCTGCAGGCGCTCGCCGTCAACGGCAAGCAGGCGCACTGGAACGTGCGGGGGGCGAACTTCCTGCCCGTCCACGAGCTGCTCGACACCGTCGTCGCGAACGCGCAGGGCTTCGCGGACGAAGCGGCAGAGCGGATCGTCGCGCTCGGCCTGCCGATCGACGCCCGGCTGAGCACCGTCGCCGGCAAGGCGGCCCCCAGTACCGTCCCCGCCGGTTTCGCCCAGTGGCAGGACGAGATCGCCGCCGTCGTCGGAGACCTCGACGCCGTGCTGCGCCATGTGCAGGCCGCGATCGACGGGCTCGATGAGATCGACCTGACCAGTCAGGACATCGTCATCGGAATCAAGGCGGGGCTGGAGAAGGACCGCTGGTTCCTGTCGGCCCACCTCGCCTCCTGACCGTCCGCCGCCGCCGCTCGGGGCCAGTGCCTCACGAGCGGGTCAGGCGCGGTGCGTGAGGCGTCCGGCGATCATCGTCGCCGTGGCCCGCGCGGCACGCAGGGCCGCCTCGTGCGCGGTGAGCGGATCGCGATCGACCACGACGAGGTCGGCGATCTCCCCCACATCGATCGCCGACCCGGCCGACGATCCTTCAGCCGTGGATGCCGCAAGAGCGGTCGCGGCGTCCACCGCCTGGTCGGCGCGCCAGACGGCACCGTCGTCGCGGCGGCGGAAGACCGCCGAGGCCATCGCCGCCCAGGGGTCGAGTGGCGCCACCGGCGCATCCGACCCGAACAGCACCGTGGCACCGGCATCCACCAGGGCACGCAGCGGGTAGGGCAGGGCCGTCTGGGCGGCCCACAGCGCATCGACCAGCTCCCGGTCGTCGAGCGCGTGCTCCGGCTGGACGCTGGCCCCGACACCGAGTCGGGCGAACCGGGCGATATCGGCATGGGCCACCAATTGCGCGTGCTCGATGGTGCCGCGCGCGCCCGTCACGGTGAACGCGTCCAGCGCGGACGTGTTGGCGAGGTCGCCGATGGCGTGCACCGCGCACTCGAGCCCGGCCGCCGTCGCGCGCGTCAACAGGTCGACGAGTTCCCCGGTCGGAACCGTCAGGACGCCGCGGTCCGCGGGATCGCCGGGATAGGGATGGGAGCACGCGGCGGTGCGCGTGCCGAGCGAGCCATCAGTGATGATCTTCAGCGGCCCGACCCGCACGAGCCCCGCGGGGTCGAGCGCATCGCCGCTGACCAGACCCTCCTGCACCGTGCGATCGAGGAAGGCCGGATAGGTCCCGAAACGCACCCGGGTGAGGTCGAACCCGGCGGACAGGCGACGAGACCAGACCTCGGCGTTCCAGGCCATGTCGAGGTCGACGATGCCGACGATGCCGGCCTCAGCCGCGCGCTGCAACGCCTCGGAGACGAGTCGGTCGGCGGTCGCCGGGGTGATGTCGTTGAGCCGGCGGGAGATCTCGAACGCCGACGCCTCACGCAGGACACCGGAGTCTTCCAGCGGGAACCCTTCCCGCCGCAGCGCCGCCGAGTTGAGCCAGACGCTGTGCACGTCGGCGTTGATCAGGTAGGCGGGGGTGTCGCCGGTGGCGCGATCGAGGAGGTCGCGCGAGGGCTCGTCCGGCCACAGCGCATCACGGAAACCCGTGCCCACTCGCCGGCCGTCCTCCAGCACGGGTGCGTCACGCATCGCACGCGCCGCGTCGGCCGCCGACCGGCACGACCCGAGCGGGTGACGTCGAGCGACGAGCGCCCACTGCGCCGTGTGCACATGATGGTCCCACAGGCCCGGCACGAGCCAGCCGCCGCCCGCGTCGAGCACCGCACCGGTGCGCGGCAGGGCACCGGCCGGAGCGATGTCGGCGATCACCCCGTCACGCAGGTGCACATCGACAGCTCCGTCGCCGAACGGGTCGAGACGGTCTGCTCCGGTGAGCCGCACGTCCGCGATCACGTCGACGCTCGAGCCGCGGTCGAGTGCCGCGCTCATCCGCGGCCCCGCGCCGTCACGACGCCAGCGGCCGTGTGGTCTGTCATCGCCTCACCTCGGATCTCATCCTAGGTTCGGCTCGGCGACGGCGTGTCCGTCAGGACACGCGGCGGCGCCGGCGGTCGAGGGCCATCCCGAGGACACCCGCCAGGATGAGCAGGATGCCCGTGATCGGCACGACCGTGTTCACGATGCCGCCGGTCGGCGGGAGCGGCGCCGCCGCCTCGGGGACGCGCGCCTCGCCCCGAGCGGTGAGCACCAGCCCGCCGCCCTCGCCGGTGACGGTCACCGGCAGCACCGCCCGCCCGGCGGCGACGTCGGCCCGAGTAGCCGTCGTCGAAGCCGTGCAGGTGAACGACTCGCCCGGGGCGAGCGCTGCGACCGGGAGCGACACGGCACACCGGAGGACGGCACCGGCGGGCAGCCCGAGGGCGACGCCGGTGGCCTCGACCTCACCGGAGTTGGTGACCACGATGCGCCAGTTCAGCGGGTCGCCCACCGCGGCGAAGCCCGACGAAAGGGCGAATACCGCCACGGTCAGCGCCGCGGGGCCCGACGGAGTGGACGGAGCGGTGACCGTGGTGGGGTCGTCGGTGGGGTCGTCAGGATCGTTCGGGGTCGTTCCCGGGTTGGCGGTCTCGGTTTGATCGGGCGTGGGGATCACCACGCCGTCGGGCGTCGTACCCGCGTCGGAGACGTCCGTGACCGGTGGGTACGGGTCGCCCGTGACCGGGTCGAGCAACGCGTCACCGTCCGCGGTCGCCGGCTGCCCGGCCCCCGTCGCGGTGTTCTCGATGTATCCCGCCGACACATCCGCAGCCGTCAGCACGTACTGACCGGTAGTCGCGCAGTCCGCGGACGCGCCCACGGCCAGCACCGCCACGCAGGCCGCGTCCACCCAGCCCAGCGCCGGATCGGAGATCACCACATCGACCAACGGGACGGTGCCCGTGTTCGTCACCCGGAACGAATACTCCACCGTGTCACCGGCGCCGATCGCGCCCGACCCGTCCGTGTCCGACGCGGTCGCCGACTTGACCAGATCCAACGACGCAACGCCGAACTCCATCGACACCGTCGCCGGCGCCGAGCGCACTCCCGCCGCGTCCACCGCAACGTAGTCGAACGCGACCGTCGCCGCTGCGTCGGCCGGATCCACCATCAACAACGCCGGATCGAAGTCCGTGATCGGCTCCCCCGCGACGACCGCGACACCGTCGTAGAACAACACGCCCTCCTCGGGTGACGGCAACGTCGTGATCACGATCGTTGACGGCGTCCCGTCCTCCGCGTCCGCGACCACCGGGTCCGGCACCGCCACCTGCGTCGAGCCGCCCGGGTTCATCCGCAGCCCCGCCGTGACATCCGACGCGACCGGCGGCTCCTCGATCCCCAGACCCACCCCCGTGACTTCCCGCGCGGCCACCGTCACCGCCACCGTACCGTCGGCGACACCGTCCGAACCGGAACCGTCACAACAGTCCTCCCCCACGGGCGCCCATCCCCCGGGAACCGACGCCGCGCCGACCGGATCCCCCACCGTGGGCACCGTCGCCGACACCTGCACCGAATAGTCCCCCGGCGCCACATCCGCGAACGAGAATGTCCCGTCCGCGCTCGGCTGCGTCACCGCCGCCACGGTCCCCGCCGCATCCACCAACACCACGAACACCGGGTCTCCGAACACAGAGCCCACCCCCGCGCCGTCGACCGCACCGTCGGCCACACCGTCCCCGTCACGAAACACCGAGCCCGACACGGAGGGCCATTCATCCACGCCGAAGTCGTTGCCGGCGACGCTCGTGTCGCCCACATCGAGAGTGAGGCCCCCGTCGGCGGTGCCGTCGTTGCCGCTCGCCCCGGCGGGGCTCTCGCCGGTCGCGACCCAGCCGGCCGGCGGTGTCGGGTCGACCGCGGTCGCCCCGGGCACCTGAGCGACCGTGTCCATCACGATCCTGACCTGCTGGAACGGCGTGACGTTCGGGAACGTGTAGGTGCCGTCGGCGGCAACCGGCACGGTCTGCAGCACGGTGCCACCGACATCGACCAGCACCGCGAACAGTTGCTCCCCGGCGGGGGCGGAGATCGGCGTTCCGTCCACCTCGGCATCCGCTGTGGTGTCCTGGTACACCGTGCCGGACACACTCACCACCCGAGCGAGCGAGAAGTCGACGTGCGTCAGATCGGTCTGCACGAACGGAACGGCCGCGGCGCTGTCGGCCGTCCCGTCGGTGCCGGTCGCATCGCAGCAGTCATCGCCGACGGAGACCCAGCCAGGAGGCAGCGCCGCCGCCGTCGGTCTCGTGCCGTTGACCAGATGCGACGTCGTGAGGAGGACGGTGTAGTCGGTCGCGGCGTCGACGTCGCCGAAGAGGTAGGTGCCGTCGGCGGCGACCGGGACCGACATCCAGACAGTGCCGTCCGGATGCAGCAGGTTCGCCCACAGGGCGGGTTCGGCGGCCCCGGCGGCGTACGGAGCGCCGTTCACGACGCCGTCGGCGATCGTGGTGTCGTTCTCGATCGTGACCGACCCGCGGATCGTGTACGTGCAGGCGTCGAAGGCGATGAAGGGGTCGTCGAAATTGTACGTCCCGCTCGGCGCGTTGTAGAAGGCGTACCGGAACGTGTAGAGCGTGTCGTGGGCGATCCCGTAGGGGAGGATGCGGGTGTTCAGCCGGCCGGCGGGGTACGGCAGCGCCGGGGTGTTGTTCACGTGCCACGTCGCCAGCTCCGTCCACGAGCCGCCCGCGTTGCTCGACACCTGATACGTGACCCAGGCGTCCAGCGACGGGTTCGCCCCCTGGTTGCGGTTGAGGAGACCGACCCAGTCGATGTGGGCGCGTGCGAAGTCGTTGTCGGTCTGCACGGTGAAGGTCACGTAGTCACCGGCGGCGATCGCCGCGTCGAGCGTCGCTTCATCGATGCCGGCCACATCGAACGACGCCGAGCCGGCGTTCACGGCGATGCTCAGACCGCTGCCGACGCTGAACGGTGACACCGCGTTCGCCCCGGCGATTCGCAGCAACCCGTTGTTGTTGTCGGCCGTCAGCGCCGTCTGACCGGAGTGCATCAGGTTGGTGCGCCGCAACGTCGGGTTGCCCCAGTTGACGCCGTCGGCCGTCCCCGGCGCCGCCGGTTCGTCCGCGGGGCTCGATCCGAGCTGACCGTCCGGGTCGAAGTAGGTGTTGAAGCAGTACTCCTGATCGTCGGGGACGCTGTTGCCGTTCCAGTCGGAGTCGGAGGTGTCGGGAATGCCGTCGCCGTCGGAGTCGACCTCGGTGATGGCGAAGTCCACCCCGTCGATGCCGTCGGCGGCGACGAGTTCGACGGTGACGGTGCCGTCCGCGGTGCCGTCCGGCACCGCGACTCCCTCGGCGACAAATTCCCAGTTCGGCGGAACATTCGCGACGATGCTGGGAAGGTCTCCGATGTTGCCGAGCACTGCCTCGTCCACCGTGCTCACCGCGAGGCGATACGTGCCGTCCGGCACCGCCGTGAACTGGTACGTGCCGTCGACCGCGACGGCGGTGTTCGCCACGACCGACCCGGACGAGTCGATCAGGTTGACGTAGAGCTGCTGCGGGCCGGTCACCCCGATGCCGGTGCCGTCCATGACGCCACCGTTGAGGTCATGAAAGACCGTGCCGTTGATCTCCCCCGCGTTCGCGGCGGCCGCCGGCTGCGCCAGGAACGCCGTGAACATCGCCGCGACCACCAGTGCGGCCGTCAGCGGTGAGCGATGACGGCCGCGGGGACGCGGCGGTGTCGCGAGGAACGGGTGACGAGCAGTACGGTCCATGGGTGTCTCGCTTCCGCGCATGCCGAGCAGAACGCGAGCGGAGAACACGCGTTCTGGGTGAAGCGCCCGTCCGGCCGCGGCTGCGGGGGCGGAGGGTGCGACATAGGCGCTTCCGGTCGTCCAGGGGGGGTCGTACCTTGGCGACGATGATAGCCGCTCGCCGCGCCGGGGAACAGGGGGAAGGTGTCGGGTGATCTTCCGGCCGCAGCGGTGACGCGTTGTCGACCGGCCCGGTCATCGGACCGAGGCGCTGCGCCGTTCCGGCGGCCTCAGCACTGGCAGGCGGGGCACCAGTAGAGCTTGCGCGCCCCCATCTCCTCCAAGACGATCGCCGTGCCGCACACCCGGCACGGCAGTCCAGCCCGGTGATACACCCAGTGCCGGTCGTCTCGGCTCGCCATGGCGCGACGGTAGGCCTCCGGGTCGAGGTCATCCATCGTCATCATCTGCCCGGTCTCGACGCCGACCGCCAGCAGCCCCGTCCAGTCGCGCCAGAGCCCGCGCACGATCTCCTCGGGCACGTCACGCCCCGGCGTGTGCGGGTCGAGCCGCGCGCGGAACAGAATCTCCGCACGGTAGACGTTGCCGATGCCACTGACGACCGCCTGGTCCATCAGGAGCAGCCCGATCGGAGTGGGCTTGCGGCGGACGACCGCCGTGAACCGCTCCTCCCCCGTGGCGGGGTCGTCGACGAGCGGGTCGGGGCCGAGTGCGGCGATCGTGGCGGCGACCTCGTCCGCTGTCCGCAGCTCGCACGCCGTGGGGCCGCGCAGATCGGCGCACGTGACGTCGGTGAGAAGCCGCAACCGCACCTGGCCGACCACCGGCGGGGGCCACTGCTCCCCCTCGTCGGCCAGCCCCGTCGTCTGCTCGCTCATGCGTACGTGCACCCGCGCGCGGCGCGGAGCGCCGATCGAGGTCAGCGAGTTCTCCCCGGCGTCGTCGAAGACGGCGGGCAGGTTCGTGCCGCGCTGGTTGGTCTGCCCCATCCGCCCGTTGGCGGACGCGATCGTCGGATCGACGAGGATCTCCCCGGCGAAGTCCCACGCGCCGTACATGCCCAGGTGCACGCGCAGCCAGAGCTCGGACTCGAACTCGAGGAACATCTGCTTGCCGACCGCGCGCACCGCCACCGCCTCTCGCCCGTCGATGAGCTCCGCGCCCTCCTGGAATCGCCCCTGTGGGCTGCTGGCGGCAACGGATCGTCCGACGATGTTGCGGTCGAACTGCCGAGCGATGCGGTGAACGGAATGACCTTCGGGCATCAGCCCGCTTCCGGGTCGAACGACGACGCCGGGTCGGCCAGCACCGGCGAGCCGGCCCCGTCACGAGAGTCCGGGAGCAGCGACCCGTCGGTCTCGTACGCGGCGAGCTGACCGATCCGGCGCGCGTGCCGCTCGTCGCCCGGGAAGGGGGTCCGCAGGAAGCGGTCGATGAAGGAGACGGCTTCCTCGAACGAGTGCTGCCGCGCACCGATCGCGATGACGTTCGCGTCGTTGTGCTCGCGGGCCAGCTCCGCCGTCGCAAGGCTCCACACCAGCGCCGCGCGGATTCCGCGGACCTTGTTGGCGGCGATCTGC
The DNA here is from genome assembly GCF_047972865.1 of Microbacterium sp. GTDB lineage: Bacteria > Actinomycetota > Actinomycetes > Actinomycetales > Microbacteriaceae > Microbacterium. Next base: position 21,443 of record NZ_JBKEAY010000058.1, on the reverse strand, counting down.
TCACCGTTGCCCGAGCCGCCGAAGACCACACCGAGCGTGTCGATCCCGGCGGACTGGTCGCGCACGACGGCCTGCGCCGCGCGGATGCAGAAGGCCGGGTAGTCGTCGAGGGGGTCGTACGCGACCGGTCCGTGATCGACGACCTCATGCCCGCCGTCGATCAGGTGATGTTGCAGCCGGGTGGAGAACTCGAGACCGGCATGGTCGGTGGCGAGGTGGATGCGCATGCCCTCAATTCTATGGAGCACGGTCGCGCCCGGAGCGACGATCAGGGGGCAAGGCCCGCGGCGGCCGGCCGGAACCCGGCACGCACGTTCTCACAGCATCCGGGACGGCACACGTCGAACCATGGCCCCAGCGGGGTCCGATGGGGGCGGTCTGCGGCGGGCGTGCCCTCGATCCGTTCGACGATCAGATCGACGAGACCGGAGACGTACGCCGGGTCAACACCCGCGGTGGGGGTGCGAACGGCGCGCAGGCCCGCCTCGGCCGCGGCCGCTATGGCCTCGGTGTCGAGGTCCCACATCACTTCCATGTGATCGCTCACGAACCCGACGGGGACGATCACCACCGCCTCGATCCCGGCGTCCGGCAGCCTCTCGATGACGTCGCACACGTCCGGCTCCAGCCAGGGCTGCTCGGCGGGGCCGGATCGCGATTGATAGACGAGGTCCCAGCCCGTCTGGGTCGCGGCCGGGTGCGCGGCGATCAGATCCGACATGATCACCCCGGCGACGGCGCGATGCTGCGCGGCGTAGGCACCGCCCTCCCCCCAGTCCGTGTCGCGGGGACCGGACCGCTGTGCATCCGCCAACGGGATGCTGTGCGTGGAGAACAGGACGCGGATGCGTGCGGCCGGCACCCCGCCGGCGAGCATCGCGCCGACCGCGTCGATCACGCCGGCAGCCAGCGGGGCCACGAACCCGGGGTGGTCGAAGAACGGACGCACCTTGTCGATCGTCACGGCATCGGACAGTCCCGCCGTTTCCACGACGCGCGCGAAATCCTCGCGGTACTGCCGACAGCTCGAGAACGAGCTGTACGCACTGGTCGCGACCGCCAGCAGACGCCTGTTCCCGTCCGCGGCCGCAGCCGTTACGGCCTCCTCCAGATAGGGCGCCCAGTTGCGGTTGCCCCAGTACACCGGCAGATGGATGCCGCGCCGGGCCAGTTCGTCGCCGAGCGCTGCCCGCAGCGCGCGGTTCTGGGCGTTGATGGGGCTCACCCCGCCGAAGTGGCGGTAGTGGTGGGCAACGTCCTCGAGCCGTTCGTCGGGGATGCCGCGGCCGCGTGTCACGTTTCGTAGGAAGGGGATGACATCGTCCTGGCCCTCGGGCCCGCCGAACCCCGCGAGGAGGATGCCGTCATACACCGCCGGCTCCGTCACGTGGGCCGGGCCCGCCGCAGCAGCCGGGGAGGCCAGCGGAACCGGGCGGACAGGGGAGGCGGACGGGGATTCATCGGACCGGAAACTGCTCACCCTTCGATCCTCTCATCGCGACACCGCCTAGGCTGGGCTGCGTGCCCGGCGCCGCCCGCCGGACCCCGGACCGAAACCACCGCAGACTTTGGGAGCGCCGTTGTGCCTGGACAGAACCTGACCCGGATCGAGGCGCAGGAGCGCCGCGCGATCGTCGACACCTCGTCGTACGAGATCGCCCTGGATCTCACGCGCGGGGCAGAGGTGTTCGGGTCCCGCACGGTCGTGCGTTTCACCGCGACACCGGCGGCGTCGACCTTCATCGACCTCATCGCGCGCGAGGTGCACGAGATCACCCTGAACGGCCGCGCCATCGACCCGGCCACCGCCTACGCGGATTCCCGCATCGCGCTGGATGACCTCGCCGCCGAGAACGAACTGGTCGTCGTCGCCGACGGCGAGTACACGAACACCGGCGAGGGACTGCACCGGTTCGTCGACCCGGTCGACGGCGAGGTGTATCTGTACTCGCAGTTCGAAGTACCCGATTCGCGACGGGTGTACGCCGTGTTCGAGCAGCCCGACCTGAAGGCGCGGTTCCAGTTCACGGTCACCGCTCCGGCGACGTGGAAGGTCGTCTCCAACTCCCCCACCCCACAGCCCCGCATCGACGGTGACAGCGCCGTGTGGGTGTTCGTCCCGACGCCGCCGATCTCGTACTACATCACCGCGTTGATCGCCGGCCCGTACTAGGCCACCTTCTCCGAGTTGACGAGTGCCTCGGGGCGCACCGTCCCGCTCGGCGTCTACGCGCGCAAGAGCCTGTGGCAGCACCTCGACGCGGAGTACGTGTTCGAGAAGACCCGCCAGGGCTTCGCCTACTACGAGTCGAAGTTCGCGGTACCCTACCCGTTCGAGAAGTACGACCAGCTGTTCGTTCCCGAGTTCAACGCCGGCGCGATGGAGAACGCGGGGGCGGTCACCTTCACCGAGACCTACGTGTTCCGCAGCAAGGTCACTGACGCGGTCAAGGAACGCCGGGTCGTCACGATCCTGCACGAACTGGCGCACATGTGGTTCGGCGACCTCGTCACGATGAAGTGGTGGAACGGCCTGTGGCTGAACGAGTCGTTCGCCGAGTGGGCCTCGACGATCGCCACCGCGGAGGCGACCGAATGGACCGAGGCGTGGACGACGTTCAACGCCATGGAGAAGACCTGGGCCTACCGGCAGGACCAGCTCCCCTCGACGCATCCCATCGTCGCCGAGATCAACGACCTCGAAGACGTCCAGGTCAACTTCGACGGCATCACCTACGCCAAGGGCGGCTCCGTCCTCAAGCAGCTCGCGGCCTGGGTGGGGATCGACGAGTTCTTCGCTGGTGTCTCCGCGTACTTCCGCACCCACGCGTGGGGCAACACCGAACTATCCGACCTGCTGACCGAGCTCGAGGCCACGAGCGGCCGGGAGCTGGACGAGTGGTCCAAGAAGTGGCTGGAGACCGCCGGGGTGAACACCCTCACGCCCGAGATCGCGACCGGCGACGACGGCACCATCACCCGCTTCGCGATCGTGCAGACCGCCCCGGCGGACTACCCGACCATCCGGCCCCACCGCCTGGGCGTGGGGTTCTACCGGCTCGACCGGGGCCAGTTGGTGCGCATCCACCACGTCGAGATCGACGTGGACGGCGACCTCACCGAGGTTCCGCAGCTCAAGGGCCGGGCGCGCCCGGATCTGGTCCTGCTCAACGATGGTGACCTCGCCTACGCGAAGATCCGCCTCGACGCCCCCTCGTGGAAGACCGCGGTGGCCCATCTGTCCGCTATCGGCGACCCGCTCGCGCGGTCCCTCGTCTGGGGTGCGGCGTGGGACCAGACACGCGACGCGGAGGCCCCCGCGTCCGACTACGTCGACCTGGTGCTGAGCAACATCGGCAGCGAGACGGAGTCGACGACGGTGCGCACGACGCTCGGCCAGTTGCAGCTGGCGTCGGGTTCGTACGTGGCACCGCCGCGGCGTGACCAGGCCCGTGAGAAGGTCGCCCAGGGCCTTTGGCAGCTGGCGCAGGATGCCGAGCCCGGCAGCGACCGGCAGCTTCAGTTCGTGACGGCCTTCGCCTCGGCGTCCGCGACCGCCGCGCAGTGGGAGACGGTGCGCGCGCTCCGCGACGGCGAGCTGACGCTCACCGGTCTGGAGATCGACGCCAACCTGTCGTGGGCGCTGCTGGTCTCGCTCGCGGCCGGTGGCCTGGTCGACGCCGCCGCGATCGAGACCGCGCGCGCCGCCGACAACACGGCCAAGGGGGGCGAGTTCGCCGCTCAGGCGCACGCCGCGCTCCCGACCGCGGAGGCCAAGCGGGCCGCGTGGTCGTCGATGATCGACAACGACGAGTTACCCAACACCGTCGTGCGCGCCGCAGCGCTCGGATTCACCCACCCCGCCGGACGCGATCTGCTCGCCGGGTTCGTCGATGACTACTTCGCCATGCTGCTGCCGATCTGGTCGAATCGCACGTACCAGATCGCGAACTACCTGATCACGGGCCTGTACCCGGCACCGCTGGCCAACACTGCGCTGCGCGACGCCACCCGCGGCTGGCTCGCGGCCAACCGCGAGGCCCCGGCGGCGCTGCGACGCCTCGTGGCAGAGAACCTGGCCGGGGTCGAGCGCGCCCTCGCCGCCCAGGCCGCCGACGCGGACTGATCCCACCGTACGACGCCTTCCCCCGCGCGGATCATCCCGTGGGAGGAGGGCGTCACCGCGTTCCGGTACCGCCGCCCGATGCCGCCGGACGCGGCGATCCGTAGCGTCGAACGCATGATCGTCGCAGAACATCTGACCAAGAGATTCGGACCCAACACAGCCGTCTCCGATGTCTCCTTCACCGTCCAGCCCGGCGTCGTCACCGGCTTTCTCGGGCCCAACGGCGCCGGGAAATCGACCACGATGCGCATGATCGTGGGCCTGGACCGGCCGACCTCGGGCAACGCCACCATCGATGGCCGCGAGTACCGATCGATGCGTTCCCCGTTGACAGAGGTCGGTATCCTCCTCGATGCGAAAGCCGTCCACTCCGGCCGCAGTGCACGCAACCACCTGCGCGCCATGGCGGCCACCCACGGTCTGCCGCGCCGTCGCGTCGACGAGGTCATCGAGCTCACCGGTCTCACCGGCGTGGCCGACCGGCGTACCGGCGGGTTCTCCCTCGGGATGGGGCAGCGTCTCGGCATCGCCTCCGCCCTGCTGGGCGACCCCGGCACGCTCGTCCTCGACGAACCCGTCAACGGTCTCGACCCCGAGGGCGTGCGCTGGGTGCGCCACTTCGTGCGCGCCATGGCCGCCGAAGGACGCACCGTGCTGCTGTCGAGCCACCTGATGAGTGAGATGGCGCAGACGGCCGATCGTGTCATCGTCCTCGGCCGGGGACAGGTCCTCGCCGACAGCCCGCTCGACGACCTCGTGCGCGCGTGGAGCACGACCTCGGTGCGCGTGCGCACCCCGCGTGCCACCGATCTGGCCTCCGCGCTGGCCGCACCCGACATCACCGTGACCGCCGAGCAGGATGGCCTGCTGCAGGTGACGGGGCTCAACGCCGAACGCATCGGCGACATCGCCCACGACGCCGGAATCCCCCTCCATGAGCTCACCCCGCTGTCCGGGTCGCTCGAGGAGGCCTACCTGGCGCTGACCGAACAATCCATCGAGTACAAGAGCAAGGACATGTCATGACCGCCACCACGAGTGCGCCGCACACCGCGCGCCCGCGCACCCAGCCGGCCTCCCGCCTCGGTTTCGGCAGGGTGCTGCGCAGCGAGTTCATCAAACTGACCACCGTGAGGTCGACCTGGTGGTCGCTGGCCATCACCCTCGTCCTCGGTGTCGGGATCTCCATCCTCTACGCCGTCGCCGTCGTGGAGTCCGATTCGGCGGACCTCATGCCCGCCATCCTCGTGGTCATCGCGCCGATCCAGCTCACGATGCTGGTGGCCGGTGTGCTGGGCGCGCTGGCGGTCACCGGCGAGTACTCCACCGGGATGATCCGCTCCACGCTCACCGCCGAACCGGTCCGCGGCATCGTCCTGGTCACGAAGGCACTGGCGGTGGCGCTTCTTCTGATGGCGACCCAGCTGGTCACCGTGGTGACCGCCCTCGCCGCGACCGCGCCGATCCTGTCGACCGGTATCGACTGGGCCGACCCGGGCGAGTCCTGGTACCCGGTGCTGTGGAGCATCGTGTCGATGGCGGTGTACGCGTTGATCGGCGTCGGCAGCGGCTTCTTGATCCGCAACGGCGGCGGCGCGATCTCCGCCACCGTCGTCCTGCTGTTCGTGCTGCCGATCATCCTCGCGATCTTCAGCGTCGGCGGGGAGGCGTGGCAATGGGTTGCCGACCTCTCGCAGTATCTGCCCGCCTCCGCCGGCCAGGAGCTCATGACGCCGACCTCGATGTTGTCCGACAACTCGCTCGCGCGGAACACGATCACGCTGCTGGCGTGGCCCGCGGCGCTGCTCACCGGGGGCTGGCTCGTTCTGCGTACGCGCGACGCGTAGTGTCGGAGTTGTGACCGTGGCAGCCGGTGGGTCGTCCCCCGACGAGGACGACCTGCCGCTGCCCGGCGCTCCCGGCACGTTCCGCCGGTTCTGGTCCCGCCATCCCACGCTGCTCGACTCCCTCATCGCCGGGTTCTGTCTCGTCTCGACCCTCACCCCGCTGCTGCTCGCGGGGGTGGCCGGCGACGAACCCCCGCTCGTGCCTGCGCTCGCCCTCCTCGTCAGCTGCGCGGCCCTGTGTTGGCGACGACGCTGGCCCCTCGCGGTGTTCGTCCTCGCCGCGGTCGCCGCGACGATCAGCATCCTCGCCGAGAGCGGGACGACCGTGTTCCTGCTCCCGTTCAGCGTGTACGCGGTCGTGCTGTACCGGTCCACCCGCGCCGGTGTCATCGCCCTGGCCGCCGTGACGGTGGCGCTCGTCCTGGCAGGGGTGGTCGTCGCCACCACGACGACCGAGACGTTCGGGGCCTCGGTGAGCACCGTCTCGGTCGCCACCGAGGTGCTCACCACCACGATCGGGGCGCTGATCGGCATCAACGTCCGCAATCGCAAGCGCTACGTCGAGGCCCTCATCGACCGCTCGCGCCGGCTGCTCGTCGAACGCGACCAGGAGGGCCGCCTAGCGACCTCGGCGGAGCGCTCCCGCATCGCGCGCGAGATGCACGACATCGTCTCCCACTCCCTCACCGTGATGGTCGCGCTCGCCGAAGGCGCCGCGGCCACTCGGGACCCCGAGCGCGCCCGCGCCGCGATCGAACAGGTCGCCGGCGCCGGCCGCAGCGCCATGCGTGACATGCGCGGGATGCTGGGGGTGCTGCGCGACGAGGGGTCGGCGCCCCTGGCTCCCGTCGACCACGACGCCATCGGCGACGCCGTCCAGCGCGCACGCCGCGCCGGGTTCCCGGTGACCCTCACCTGGCTCGGCGCGGAGAACCTGCCCCGCGCCGTGCACCTGGCGATCGTGCGGATCGTGCAGGAGGGTGTCACCAACGCGATGCGTCACGCACCGCACACGACGGGCATCGAGGTGCGGATCGGCCGCAGCTCGCGCGCCGTGGACGTCACCGTCGTCAACGACGGGGTGCACGGCCCGGTCGGCCGCGACGGATACGGGGTCCGGGGGGTGCGCGAACGCGTCGAACACGTCGGGGGCACCATCGAGGTGGGGCCGATGCCGCCGTCGGGGTGGCGGGTCCACGCGGTGCTGCCGCTTTCCGACTCTGAGGAGGATACATGAGCGTCCGCCTTCTTCTCGTGGACGACCAGGAGCTGATCCGCGTCGGGTTCCGCCTCGTCCTCGAGGCCGAGGACGACCTCGAGGTCGTCGGTGAAGCATCCGACGGCCTCCAGGCGGTGGAACAGGCGCGCCGGCACCGTCCCGACGTCGTCCTGATGGACGTGCGGATGCCGCGTTCGGACGGCATCCGCGCCACCGCGGAGATCCTCGCGGAGGTGCCGCAGACGCGGGTGCTGATCCTCACGACGTTCGACCTCGACGAGTACGCCTTCGCGGCGCTCGAAGCCGGCGCCAGCGGCTTCCTCCTCAAAGACGCGCAGCGCTCCGAACTGGTCGGCGCGGTCCGTGCGATCGCCCGCGGCGACGCGGCGCTGGCGCCGCGGGTCACCAAACAGCTCATCGCCCGGATGAGCCCGGTCATCCCGAGCGACGAGAACGACCGCGCCGAGACGCTGACCGACCGTGAGCGGGACGTGTTCCTGGCGATGGGCCGCGGGCTCACCAACGCGGAGATCGCCGCCGCGCTCTTCCTCGGGGAATCGACCGTGAAGACCCACGTGGGACGGGTGCTGTCCAAGCTCGGCGCGCGTGACCGCGTCCATGCGGTCATCCTCGCGCACCGCTACGGCCACGTCTCCGTCGCCGACGGCCCCGAGGACGCCACGCCGCCCGCCTGAGCGCGGTCGGGCTGGCTAGGATCGTGGCGATGAGCACGACGTCCCCCGTTGAGGAACCCGCCCCCGGCGACCTGTGGCAGGTCGTGACGGCTTGGCTGACCGAAGCCGGCTCCGACCTGCTCGCCGTCATCGGCATCGTGCTGGGTGGCATCCTGATCGCCTGGCTGTTGCGGATCATGATCCGGCGCATCGTCGCAAGAATCGTGTCCAGCGCGAAGACGAAGGCGAACGTCGTGGACACGCGGGCGCTCGAGCACTCCCCGCTCGCCGAGATGCGCCTCGTGCAGCGCACCCACACGCTCGGGTCCATCCTCCAGAACATCGTCAACGTCGCGGTCGTGGCGGTGGGCGCACTGCTCATCGTCAACGTCCTGGCGCCCGGCGCGTTGGGCTCGTTCGCGCTGCTGTCGGCGGCGGTGGGGGCCGGACTCGGCTTCGGCGCACAGAACATCGTCAAGGACGTGCTCAACGGCATCTTCCTCGTCGCCGAGGACCAGATCGGCATCGGCGACGTCGTCGATCTGGGCCTGGCGACGGGCATTGTGGAGTACGTGAGCGTCCGGGTGACTCACGTGCGTGATGTCAACGGCACGCTCTGGTATGTGCGCAACGGCGAGATCACCCGCATCGGCAACATGTCGCAGGGCTGGTCCCGGGTGGTCGTCGACGTCTCGGTCCCCGCCTCCGTCGACGTGGCCGCGGTGGAACGGGCGATGCTCGATGCCGCTGCCGCACTCGCCACGACCCCCAAGTGGCGCACGCGGATCGTGGACGAACCCGAGGTCTGGGGCCTGGAGTCGATCGCGGGCGACGTCCTCGTGATCCGGCTGGTGATGAAGACGCGCGCGAACGCGCGCGACGACGTGGCCCACGAGCTGCGCGTGCGGCTCAAGAACGCCCTCGGCGAGGAGGGCATCCCGCTGCCGCGGCTGGAGACGGTCACGCTGACCGGATCGGATGCCGTCCAACGGGTGCGCGGCGCCAACCCGCCCACGACGAAACCGACGCCCGCACCGGCCGCCCGCGGTTTCTGGAAGTCGCGGCGGGCCGCCCACCTCGACGCGACATCCGACGACACCGACGAGGACACTCCCGCATGACGACGACGCGCAGCTTTTACGACGAGGTCGGCGGGCACGCCACGTTCGCCCGCCTGGTCGAGACCTTCTACCGCGGCGTCGCCGACGACGAGGCGCTGCGGCCGATGTATCCCGAGGAGGACCTGGGGCCGGCGGCCGAGCGGTTGCGGATGTTCCTGGAGCAGTATTGGGGCGGACCGGCGACCTACAGCGAGCGGCGTGGCCATCCGCGCCTGCGTATGCGGCACGCACCGTTCCACGTCGATCCGGCCGCACGCGACCGCTGGCTCGCGCACATGCGCGTCGCCGTCGACGACCTCGGGCTCTCCCCGCTTCACGAAGCGACACTCTGGGACTATCTGGAGCGCGCCGCGCATGCCATGGTGAACACGTTCGAGCCGGCCGGCGGCGACCCCGGACGCGCAACCCTGCCGTTGCGGACCGAGCCCGCTCGACCTGCGGACGGCGAGCCGTCCGACTGACCAACCCGCGCCGCGACTTCCCCGCGTATCGGGGGGGTGGGAGGAACGGTCGGGAGCGGCCTCGGCGAGGTGACGGATGCCTGCTCGTCGTGCGTGGCGAGGCCGTTCGTCGGCCACGCCACCGCGTGTCCGCCGGCACGCCCATCGCTCCCGCCACCTCAATTGAGAATAATTCTCATTACACTGGAGGAGTGCTCCCGTCCCCCCTCCCCGCCGTCCGCGCGCACCTGGCCTTTGCGGCGAGCGCGTGCGGGGTGATCCTGCTGAACGGGTGTGCGGCGACCCCCGCGGCGACACCGCAACCGCGCGAGGAGTCGGCGACCGCCGTCGCCGGCCCCGAGGAGGTCGCGCGGGCGCAGCGCAGTCTGGCCGTCGTCGACTCCGCCGGTGCGCTGACCCTGACGAACCTCGTGGAGACGACACCGCCCGCCGCGATCGCCGGCGGCGCGCACACGGAGGTCACCGCCCTGCGCAGCGACGGACGTTTTCTGTTCCGCGTGTCCGGTGACGGCGCGCACACACGCATCGATGTCGTCGACTCGGGTGTGTGGACGGCGCCGCACGGCGAGCACACTCATTCGTATCGCGCGCCCAGCCGCGAGATCTCCGGTGCGATCACCGGGACCGGTCCGGCGCACGTGCGGTCGACCGTCTATGACACGACCGTCGCCTTCCCCGCCGAGGGGACCGTGTACGTCCTCGATGCCGAGACCCTCGCCGACGGTGAGATCGGCGAGCCGCAGGTCATCGCGACGGCCGCGCACGAGGGCCTGCGCGCGACGCCGTACGCGGGTGTGACGCTCGTGACGGTGCGCGAGGGCGAGGACACCGTGATCGCGGCTTTCGACGCGGACGGCGAGCGGATGGCCCCCACGGCGCCGTGCCCCGAACCCCGGGACGTCGAGGTGACCGACGCCGCGGCGGTCTTCCTGTGTGCGGACGCCGCGGTCGTGACGACTCGGACGCGCGGCGAGCTCGCGTTCGACACCGTTCCGCTGCCCGCGGCGGCCGGACCGGCGTTGCTCCGTGGGCACGGTGACGCACTCGTGGGAATCGGCGCGGCAGGGGATCTGTGGCGCCTCGATGTCCGAAACCACGTGTGGACGTCCGCCGAGACGGTCGCACCGCTCCGGGCCGCGATCGGCGTCGACGATGACGAAGTGGCGGCGGTCGCCGTGGACGCCGAGGGACGCGCGGTCACCGTCGACCACGATGGCGCGGTACGCGCGACCTCCGCGCCGATCGTGCCCCGTTCGGCGCGGGCGGAACCGTCCCCTTCGATCCGGATGGTCACCGATGACGACGGCGTCTACGTGCTCGGCGCCGACGACGACGTCGTCGCGATCGTCGACTACCGCGACACCGAACTCACCGCCGTCACCGTCGCCGCGTCGTCCCCCGAAGACCTCGCGCTCGTCGGCTGATGTCCCGGGGCCCGAGGGCCCCTCCCCCAAGAAGGAAAGAAGAAAACACATGACCCGCACCGTTCACCACCGGCTGCTGTGGGGCGCCGTCGCGACCGTCGCCGCGGTGGCGCTGGCCGGATGCAGCAGCGCCACTCCCGCATCCACCGACACCACCGCGGACGAGACCGCGCAGGCCGAACCGGCCGGCGGCCCCCGTATCGCGCTCACGTACGAGGGCGGGCTTCTGGTCGTCGACGGCGACACACTCGAGACGATCGCCGACATCCCCGTCGACGAGTACGTGCGCATCAACACCGCCGGCGACACCAACGGCCACGTGTTCGTCACGACCGCCGCAGGTTTCCAGGTGCTCGACACCGGCCTGGTCTCCGGCACCGCCGAGCTGACCGACGTCGTCTTCCCGGCGCAGTCGGGCTCGCACGCCGTGGCCCATGACGGCCGGACGGCCCTGTTCGCCGACGGCACCGGTGATGTGACGCTGTTCGACACGAACGCCGTCACCGACGATGCGCTCCCGCCCGTCGAGACAGTGGCCTCCGAGCACGCCCACCACGGTGTCGCGGTACCGCTGTCGGACGGCAGCCTCGTGACAACCCTCGGCACCGCGGAGGACGGGGCTTGGGGCGTGCACGTGCTCGACGCCGCGGGCGAGGAGATCACCCGGTTCGAGGACTGCCCCGGACTGCACGGCGAGGGCACCGTGACCGGCGAGACCGTCGTGATCGGCTGCCACACCGGGCCGTTCATCTACCACGACGGGGAGTTCGTGAAGCTGACGTCCCCGGACGAGTTCGGCCGCGTCGGCAACATGTACACCGACGCCACCAGCGAGATCGCGGTCGGCGACTACAAGAACGACCCCGATCAGGAGGGGTACCTGCTCACCGCGATCACGCTGATCGACACCGCCGACGAAACCCTGAAGGTCGTCGATCTTCCCGACGGGGCGAGCTACACCTGGCGCGGTGTCGGCCGTGACGCGGACAGCAACGCCGTCGTGCTGAGCTCGGACGGCAAACTCTACGTCATCGACGAGGTGACCGGTGACGTCCTCGACTCCTGGGACGTCATCGCCCCCTGGGAGGGACCCGAGGAGTGGCAGCTGCCGCATCCCGCTCTGGCGACCGCCGACGGCACCGCGTATGTGACCGAGCCGGCCACCCAGTCCATCCACAAGGTCGATGTGAGCACCGGCCAGATCGAAACGACCGGCGCCCTCCCTCACGCACCCGCGGAGATCGTGATCGTCGACGGTCACGGCCACTGACGAGTCCGGGCGGCCGGCGGCGCGTCAGCGTCCCCCGGTCGCCCGGACCTGCGTCAACCCGGACGTCGTCCGGCGGCGGCTGAGGACGTGTCCGCGCCGCAGACTGACCCGAGACCAGGGTCCGGCACGGAACCGACCCGCCGGTTCGCCCTCACCGAGGAACCCGAGCGCACGCGCCGCGAACGCGACACCGCGCGGCAGACCGCCCAGGTCATCGTCGGCCTCCCCCCATACCGACGCGCGAACCGTGCGCACGACGTCTTCGCCCGGGTGGGACGGCAGCGCGCGGGCGACGGCAGCGGATCCCCACGCGGCCCGCGCCTCGATCACGGCGGAGTCGATCATCCCCACGCGCTCCCAGCCGGCGCGCGGCGGGGCGATGCCCGCCCACGGAACCGACACCGCCACCTCCGGCAGCACGACCGAAGCCGCACCCGTCGGGGTCAGCGCGCTCGCCTCGACCACCAGGTCGCACACCAGTTCCGGGTCGACCGGAAGGGCGCGCATGCCGATCACCGTCGGGGTGTCGTCGAGGAGCGTCACCGGCGCCAGCGGCGCGCACGTCATGGCCAGCACCCCATCCACGGCACGGAGCCGGACGGTGCCGTCGCCGACGGCAGCGGCGCGGCCGGAGAAGGTGAGCGCGTCCGCGGCGGTCTCCGCATCGAGGAAGATCAGGCGCTCGCTCACCGCCCTAAACTAGCAAGCAGTCTCCAGACCCGAGAAGCTGAGGAGCCGAGGTGGCCGAACCCCGCGACACCGTCGCCGGCATGCTGTCGGTGCTGGATCTGGTCGACAGCGGCGCACGCACCACGGAGGACATCTTCACCGGTGCGTCGCAGCCGATGCCAGGAGGTCGTGTCTTCGGGGGTCAGGTGCTCGCCCAGGCCGTGATCGCGGCGCAACGCACGGCGCCGCCCGATCGCGTGCCCCACTCGATGCACGGCTACTTCCTCCGGCCGGGCGATGCCAACGCCGGCATCACCTTCAGCGTCGACCGCATCCACGACGGCCGATCGTTCGCGACGCGTCGTACCCAGGCGTTCCAGGCGGGGGTGCCGATCTTCTCGATGATCGCGTCCTTCGAGCACGAGGACGAGGGGCTCGACCACCAGGCGGCGATGCCCGCCGGCGTGCCGGACCCGGAGGGACTGCCGGGGATGGAGCAGCTCGAGGGTCACCCGTTCAGCCGGCGAGGGTGGGCTGAGCGTCCCATCGACGCGCGACGAGTGGAGGCCCCCGTCCGCGACGAGGACGACCCCGCGCACCTTCCCCGGCAGGCGGTGTGGATGCGCACACGCGCCCCGATCGGCGACGACCCCGGGCTGCATCGTGCGGTGCTCGCGTACCTGAGCGACATGACGATTCAGGACGCGGTCCTCCGCGCGCACGACGTGCCGTGGGCGATGCCCGGTCTGCGCGTCGCGAGCCTGGACCACGCGATGTGGTGGCACCGGCCGGGCCGCGTCGACGAGTGGCTGCTCTACGTCCAGGAGTCGCCGAGCGCGCGCGCCGGCCGCGGCATGGCGACCGGGCGCATCTTCACCCGCGACGGAGTCCTCGTCGCCTCCGTCGCGCAAGAGATCATGGTGCGCGTCCCGGCTCGTTCCTGACGTTGTCCGCACGTCGATTCCGGGCCGTAACACAGCCACGGCGCGCGAAAAGCGTGAAACAGTGGAGGCATGGCCTCACCGCAGGCGTTGAGCGAATCTGACAGACGCACCGTCGCCGCGTGGGCGGCGGAGTGCGCCGAGCACGTCTTCCCTCTGTTCGACGCGGCAGAACCACACGATCCGCGGGTGCGCGACGCGATCGACCGCGCGCGCGCGTACAGCCGCGGAGAGCTGCGCACCGCCGACGAGATCCGGCATCGGGGGCTGGCCAGCGGCGCGGCCAGGTCGGCCCACACCGCCGTCGCCCGTGCGGCCGCGCGTGCCGCAGGGCAGGCATCGGCCGTGGCGCACATGGGCGCCCACGCCCTGGGTGCCGCCGCGTACGCGGCGAAGGCGATCGCCCTCGCCGCTCCCGATCGTCCCGAGGCCGCCCACGACGAGGTGCAGTGGCAGCTGGCGCAGACCGACGGTGACGTGCGGGTGGCGCTGCGCCTGCTCCCGCCGGTCGGCCAGGACCGCAGCGGACCACTGAGCCCCGGGCTCCTATCGACCGGACTCCTCGGTGACGTCGTGCGCGAGATCCAGGCGGCGCTGGTCGCTCGCTGACTCGCCTGTCAGGGGCGACCGCGGTAGCGCAGCGGCACGCCGACGTAGGGCGCCCACGCCGCCCGCATCTCGGCGGTGAGCCGGGTGGGTGAGCCCGAAGCGGCGTCGACGACGACGACGACGGTGGTCGCGCGCACGTGCAGCGTCGGTTCGCCTCCGGGAGGCGACGAGAACACTTCGTAGCAGACGTCGGCGCTGGAGCCGCCGAGCGCACCGAACCACATCTGCACATCCAGCGGTGGGCGCCGGTACGGCACCGGGGCGAGGTAGTCGATCTCCTGCCGCGCCACGAACATCTGCACACCCGAGTCCGCCCCCGAGTCGATCACCGCCGTCGGCGGGGCATCCTCACCCGGCAGCGGCGCCCAGAACGCGCGAATACGGGCCTCTTCGAGCAGGCGCAACATGGTCGCGTTGTTGACGTGGGCGAACGCGTCCAGGTCACCCCACCGCAGCGCGATCGGGATGTGCAGGCGTACGCCGCCGTCAGTCACGCGTGAGCTTGCGGTACGTCGACTTCGCGGGGTTGGCGGCGTCGGGCCCGAGCCGCTCGATTTTGTTCGCCTCGTAGGCCTCGAAGTTGCCCTCGAACCAGTGCCACGTGTCCGGGTCGTCCTCGGTGCCCTCGTACGCGAGGATGTGCGTGGCGATCCGATCGAGGAACCACCGGTCGTGGGTGATGACCACGGCGCAGCCGGGAAACTCCAGCAGCGCGTTCTCCAACGACTGCAGGGTCTCGACGTCGAGGTCGTTGGTGGGCTCGTCCAGCAGCAGCAGGTTGCCGCCCTCCTTGAGAGTGAGGGCCAGGTTCAGCCGGTTGCGCTCACCACCGGAGAGCACGCCCGCCTTCTTCTGCTGATCGGGGCCCTTGAAGCCGAACTTGGAGACGTAGGCGCGGGAGGGGATCTCCGTCTTGCCGACGGTGATGATGTCGAGGCCGTCGCTGACGACCTCCCACAAGGTCTTCTGCGGATCGATGTTCGCGCGGGACTGGTCGACGTAGCTGATCTTGACGGTCTCGCCGATCTTCAGGTCACCGCCGTCGAGCGGTTCCAGCCCGACGATGGTCTTGAACAGCGTCGTCTTGCCCACGCCGTTGGGACCGATCACCCCCACAATGCCGTTGGGAGGCAGGCTAAAGCTCAGTCCGTCAATCAACGACCGGCCGTCGAAGCCCTTCTGCAGCTTCTTGGCTTCGATCACCACGTTCCCCAGGCGCGGCCCGGGCGGGATCTGGATCTCCTCGAAGTCGAGCTTGCGCGTGCGCTCGGCCTCAGCGGCCATCTCCTCATAGCGCGCCAGGCGCGCCTTCGACTTGGCTTGCCGGCCCTTGGCGTTGGAGCGCACCCAGTCAAGCTCTTCGGCCAGCCGCTTGGCGAGCTTGGCATCCTTCTTGCCCTGGATGTCGAGGCGCTCACGCTTCTTCTCCAGGTAGGTCGAGTAGTTGCCTTCGTACCCGATGAGCCGGCCCCGGTCGACCTCGGCGATCCACTCGGCGACGTTGTCGAGGAAGTACCGGTCGTGGGTGATGGCGATGACGGCGCCTGGGTACTTCTGCAGGTGCTGCTCCAGCCACAGCACGCTCTCGGCGTCCAGGTGGTTGGTGGGCTCGTCCAGCAGCAGCAGGTCGGGCTTTTGCAGCAGGAGCTTGGTGAGCGCGACGCGACGCTTCTCGCCACCGGACAGGTGAGATACAGCGGCGTCGCCGGGTGGTGTTCGCAGCGCGTGCATCGCCTGCTCGAGCTGAGAGTCGAGGTCCCACGCGTCGGCGGCGTCGATCTCCTCCTGCAGCGTGCCCATCTCCGCCAGCAACGTGTCGAAGTCGGCGTCGGGGTCGCTCATCAGCGCGGAGATCTCGTTGAAGCGGTCGAGCTTCCCCTTGATCGCGACGCCCTCCTCGATGTTCTCCCGCACGGTCTTGGACTCGTCGAGCTCGGGCTCCTGCATGAGGATGCCGACGGTGAACCCGGGGCTCAGCGTCGCGTCTCCGTTCGAGGGCTGGTCCAGACCCGCCATGATCTTCAGGATCGTCGACTTTCCGGCGCCGTTGGGGCCCACCATGCCGATCTTCGCCCCCGGCAGGAACGCCATCGTGACGTCGTCGAGGATCAGCTTGTCGCCCACCTTTTTGCGGGCGCGGACCATCTGATAGATGTACTCAGCCATAACGGGCCAAGTCTACGCGGGCGGCGCGGGCACCCGCGTCACGCCTCGGGACCTGCGGTCACCAGTCGATCGGGCGCGTCTGGCCCACCAGGCATCCACCCTCGGGCAGTTCGGGCAGCACGATCGCGGTCGGCTCGGGCGTCGACGGCCCCACCTGCCCGACGAGGCATTCCCCGTCCCACAGCACCGAGAACTGGATGGCATCCACCGCGTGGCCCACGGAAGTCTGATCGGGCGTGAGTTGCATCGCGTCCTTGTCGAAGCCAGCCTCGACGAGCGCATCGATGTAGGCGCGCCCGGCCACGGTGTCGCTGGATTCAGCGACCTGCTTCACGAGGTGGCGGAATAGCGGCAGGTTGTCGGTCGCCGATCCGTTCGGGAAGAACTCGACCGGATCGGCCGTCGCCGTCGCCGAGGGCGACGGCATCGTCGTCGCGGTTGGGCTCGGCTCCGCGGTCGGCGTGCACGCGACCAGCGCGGCCAGCGCGGTCACCTGGCAGACGGCGACGACCGGGAGCCAACGACGGGGGTGCACCCTGCTACTTTAGGCCGCGTCCCGCGCCGCACGGCGCGACTCGCTCAGAACGGGACCGTCTCGGCGGGTGCCCACTCCGACTCTGCCGGACCCGTCGGAGCCGCGGCATCCGGCGGCCCGTCCACACCACCTGGCTCACCCGGACCAGCCGTCTGCCACTCCTCGACGGCGTGGTCGGCGCCCGGGGCAGCCCAGCCCTCGTGGGGGCGGGTCGGGGCGGCGGCCTCGCTGCGGGCTCCCGCGGTTCTGCGGTAGGTCGTCACGCCCCACAGCAAGTCGTGGCCGATCGCGTCGGCGTCGAGCTCCGCGTCAACGCCCCGGCGTCCGTTCGCCTCCCATTCCTTCAGCCGCAACCGGCCCGTGACGATGACGCGCTCGCCCTTGCTGACCGATTCCAGAACGTTCTCGGCCAGCGACCGGTAGGCGGACACGGAATACCAGCTCGTGCCGTCGTCAACCCACGTGCTCGTCGTGCGATCCCACCGCGTGCGGTTGCAGGCGATGCGGAAGCCCGCGATCGCGAGCCCCGAGTGGGTGCTGCGCCGTTCGGGAACGGTGCCGACCGTTCCGACCAGGGTGATGTGCTCGGCCATGATGATCTCCTTCCCCGCGGGACGGTCCCGCGGCCTGCTCCGGCGCCCGGTGCCCGTCGGGCGCCGGAGCTGCACCCAGTGAACGCCGACACGACGACCCACGGGCCTGCCCGCGCCGCGATTGTGCGCAACGCGCCGAAATCGCAGCCGGTGGAGGACGAGACGGCGCCGCGGCCCGGACGACGCGATGTCGGAACCCACGCCTAGCCTGTGCGAAGGAGGTGGGGACGATGAGGACCAGCAGCACGGTCAGCAGCACGGGGACCAGCAGCACAGGAACAAGGGCGGATGCGGCCCTCGTTGTGGCCGGGCGCGAGGTGCGACTGCTCTCGGTGGGTGAACGCGCGTGGCGCGTTCTCGATGCGCGGGGGCGAGTGTGGGGAAACCTGGACGCGCGCGACGTCAACGGATCACGACGGTACCGTGCGAAACGATTCCGCGCCGGTTCGGGCGGGTTCGTCGCCGTGGGCGAGTTCTGGTCGCCCGTCGACGCGGTCGCCGCACTCCGCGGCTGACCGTGCGGCGGCGCCGCTCGGCTTGGCATGCGGTTGGATGGCTTCCATGGCGTTGCGACTGGTCCGGCTGGTGGTCGGGCTCGTGCTGTTCGGCGTGGGCACGGCGATCACCGTCCGCGCGGGCATCGGGCTGGACCCGTGGACGGTGCTGGCGCAAGGACTGTCGCAGCAGACCGGGATCGGCATCGGGTGGATCACGAACATCGTCGGGTTCCTCGTCATGCTGCTGTGGATTCCGTTGCGACAGCGCCCCGGCATCGGCACGATCGGGAACATCCTGCTGGTGGGCACCAGCATCCAGCTCACGCTCCCGCTGCTGCCGGCCGTCGAGGGTTTCCTGGTGCAGGTGGCCGTGTTCGTCGCCGGAGTGGTCGTCGTGGCCGCGGCCTCCGGCCTGTACATCGGGGCACACCTCGGACCGGGTCCGCGCGACGGGCTGATGACCGGATTGCACGACCGATTCGGATGGCCGCTGTGGGCCTGCCGGTTCGGGGTCGAAGCCACCGTGTTACTGGCGGGGTGGCTGCTGGGCGGCACCGTCGGACTGGGGACGGTTCTGTTCGCGGTGCTGATCGGACCACTGGTGCACCTGGCACTGCGGTGGATGGAGCGCCCGGCACGGCCGCCCGCGACCGCACCCGAACCCTCGTCGTGAGCGCCGCGCGAGCTGGTGAATGCGACGGGGCCGATCAGTGTTCGCGGAATTGCGGGCGGGGCGAACCGGCCCGCATGTGCGCGTGGAGCGCGTTCTTCGCGATGTCCATGGTCGGGTAGCTTCCCAGCGCCTCCGAGGCGCCGGCCATCGTGACGGTATAGGTGTCGTCCGCTTTGCGGATCGTACCGACGACATTGCCTTCGGCGCCGTACGCGACCCAGATGGTGGAGGTGGTCGAAGTGGTGCTCATGGTGGAACTCCTTCCGATGATTCAGACCGTACGCCCCGGCGGCCACCGGCGCCAGAGGCACGGGGGAAGGATGCCGTGCCCCCGACAGGATTCGAACCTGTGACCCGCGGATTAGAAGGCCGCCGCTCTATCCACTGAGCTACGGGGGCGTGCCACCAGGGTAGCGTCCGCGGGTCGTGTCGCACGCCGTCAGTAGACTGAGCGGATGGCAGGTGTGTACGAGAGCGACCGACTGGTGTGGATCGATTGCGAGATGACCGGTCTGGATCTCGCCGTCGATGAACTGGTGGAGATCGCGATCGTGGTCACCGATTTCGACCTGCAGATGCTCGACCCGGGTTTTCAGGCCGTCATCCGACCCGACGCATCGGCCCTGGCGAACATGGGTCCGTTCGTCACCAAGATGCACGAAGACTCGGGCCTCCTCGACGAGATTCCGCAGGGCATCTCGCTGGCCGACGCCGAGTTCCGGGCGTTGGAGTACATCCAGCAGTTCGTCCCGGAGGGCAAGGCACCGCTGGCGGGCAACACGATCGGCACCGACCGGATGTTCCTGGCGAAGTACATGCCCCGAGTCGACCGCTGGCTGCACTACCGCAACGTCGATGTCTCCAGCATCAAGGAACTCTCACGCCGGTGGTACCCGCGCGCGTTCTTCAACGCGCCCGAGAAGAACGGCGGGCACCGCGCCCTCGCCGACATCCGCGAATCGATCCGCGAGCTCGCCTACTATCGTCAGGCCGTCTTCGTCCCCGATCCGGGGCCGTCCAGCGAGTCCGCCCGCGAGGCATCAGCCGCGACGGTGGCATCGTTCGACGCCGGGCTGTAATACACTTGTGTGGTTGCCCGCACGTCGGGCACATGGTGGGTATAGCTCAGTCGGTAGAGCACCTGGTTGTGGTCCAGGGGGTCGCGGGTTCAAGTCCCGTTACTCACCCCAAACGGGTCAGGTGTGAACTTGCGACCAAGGGTCCGCCCTTGGTCGCGGTTCGCGCCTGGCCCATCTTCTTTGCCTCGGCGGCCCAGCTCAGGGCGTCGGCATGGCCCACAGAACACGGCGCCCTTCAAGTAGTGCTCATGGACGTGCGTTGCGTCGGCTGCTGAGCGGTGCGTGCCGAGCGCGGTCTGCACCTGGTCCCACACCTCGTTGGGGACGATCGCCTCGTGCACTCCCGCGTACGTGACTCCCTGGTAGCGGACGCCGCCCTCGTAGTGCGGGTTGGTCAGCATCCGATGCACCGACGACTTACCGATGGGCCGGGATGGTCGCCGCGGCGTCGCTGCCGTCGTGAGGCCCCGCGCCACCACCTCTTGGCGGAGCTGGCTGGGCGTCCAGTCGCCGGAGGCGAACACCCGGAACGCCCACCGAACCAGTCGGGCTCGTTCCTCGTCGACCTCGACGGCGCGTACTTCCCGCCCGAAGTCGTCGCGCGCGCCGACGTTGAGGTAGCCGATGGGCGCCTTCGTCACGGTGCCGCCCTGCGCAGCCTTCTGCGACAGACCCTTAACGACCTCGGTGGCGAGGTTGCGACCTTGTGGACGATGCAGTACTTCGTCTTGTGCTTGGCCACGTACTGAATCATCCGCATGAGCTCAGGCCGGTCGGCCTTGCGCGCGGATTCACCCGCGTCGACGAACTCCTCGATGATTGTCGCTCCCAGCTGGTCGGCCTTGCGCTGGTTCGCCTCGCGCTATGCCGGGATCGAGAAGCCCTCCGCCTGGCCACCCTTCTCCGCCTGCTCCTTCGTGGAGACCCGCAGGTAGGAGACGGCGAATGATCCGGGGAACGGGGCACGATCCCGCTTGCTGGAGTGCCAGGCGAATCAGCAGCTCGCCCGAGCTTGTCCAGGTCGGGCGGCTCGTGGAACTCGGCGCGGATCGTCAGTTCGCGCTCGCTCTGCTGACGCTGCCCGGTCTTCCGTTCATAGCGGCACGCCACGATTCACACCTCGCCCGTCTCCGGGTCCATGCCCGCGAATGATCAGCGGGGACGAGCGCCCGAGGGGGGTATGGAGTGGATGTGGGCGGCGGGTACGGATGAAGCGCGCTGGAAGGTAGCGTGATGGGCGTGCTTTGCCTGTAATCAAGGTTGATTATGATGTGGTTATGGCCGATATGAGTGCGCGAGAGGTCGCGGCGAGGCTGGGTGTGAAACTGGATACCGTGTACGCCTACGTCAGCCGCGGGATGCTCACAACGCGGGGGGAGGCGGGATCGCGTCGGAGCTTGTTCGACTCGGATGAGGTCGAGGTTCTTGCACGTCGCGGGCGGCCAAGGCGAAGCACCCGACCCGCAGCGCTTGATCTGATCGTGGAGACGGAGTTGACAGAGGTCGTCGATCAGCGGGTTCGCTATCGTGGCCTCGACG